>JADJFV010000001.1:744464-1116697 GCA_016708435.1 Leptospiraceae bacterium
TGTGTCTGTAATCAAGAAGACTCCTGATAAATGGGTAGAAGATTGGCCTGAAGAAAAAAGTATTTCTATTGAAAATCCTTACTTCGGTGAGTTAAATTTCCCGGGTGAAATTTTAGAAAGCAAAGAAGCAGGGAGCAAAGACAAAAAGCCATTACCCGCTCCAGCACCTCAGCCTATACCAGTTCCAAAGAAAATAGAAATTAAGCCGGTTAATCCAACGACTCCTGTAATTCCAAAAGAAAAAAAGAAACTATCTACAGATACCGATGATAGTGATGAAATGCTTCGTAAGTTAGAGGATACAAATCAATGATCTTAGAACGAATCGTAATAGGAATAGGAATATTGCTTGCGCATGTATTGAACGGGACAAATCTTTTTGATATTGGCACTGCAATTAAACCTGATTTTATGATTCTTCTCGTAATCTTTTTTGCTCTTCGTAAGGGAGGAATGAGTGGATTATGGATTGGATTTATCGGAGGACTTTTGACGGATGCAGCACTGGGTGGAGAAGAAGGAATTGGTGGTAAGGTATTTTATAAAATAGGGATTCATTCTTTAAGCTTTTCCATTATTGGATATTTGTTAGGAAAATTCGGAAGAATATCTTACAATGAAAACTTTGTATCCATTTCTATATTTGCATTTTTCTTAACTCTTGCAGCTCGTGGATTAACATATATGCTTTTTAGTTTTTTCTTTCATCCAAATCTCAACTATTCATTCGTAGCAACCTCCATTTATAACGCAGCCATTGCACCACTAACGTTTTTTACATTGTCATGGGTATATAATTTAGATCCTACGTCTTCAGAGGGAATTAGATAGTGTCAAGAAATTCAACCTCGTCGATTGAGTTTAAACTTGAGCAGGGATTTAGATATCGTCTGTATTTTTTTACGGGGCTAATTTTATTTACCCTCATTGCATTCATATTACAACTATTCAATTTACAAATCATCAATGGAAGTGAAAACTCTTTAAAGGCAGAAAGGTTTGTAAGACGAAGTGAATCCTTGCCAGCAGCACGCGGTCAAGTGTATGATAGAAATTTTATCAATCCAGAAATGTCTACACAGCATATGCTGATTTCCAATTCTGCTTCCTTAGATGTTATAGTCAATTCAGGTTTACTAAAAAATAATCCACAGCGGATAAAAGAGTTTATGCTCGTATTCTATAAGACTCTTTCCATTCCTGAGGCTTATTATGCAGATGAAATTAAAGAGCCAAAGTTTACTAAGAAAGTAAAATCGAAAATTCCAATTGTTTTATTACAAGGTATTTCCTCTGAGCAACACGAAAGAATTTCTGTTTTTGATAATATATCTCGCTTTGTTGTTTTAGTTCCTTCGCCCAAAAGAAATTATATTATGGGTCCTGCATTGGCTCATGTGTCCGGCTATGTTGGTCTTCCTAATTTAAAAGATTTAACCAATCGTGAAATTAAATCTTATCAATTAGTTGGTAAAGGTGGTTTGGAAATTCAATATGATTCTTACCTGCGTGGGACTGATGGATTTAGATATCAAAAACGAAATTCAGATGGGAATATTGAAGAAGAGAGAATCATTGAACATGCAAAGATGGGAAACCATTTAGTTCTTACGATTGATAAGAAAATACAATTTGCTGCCTACAATGCGCTCAAGAATTATCGTGGAACTGTAATTGCAATTAAGCCTGCTACTGGAGAAATATTGGCATTAACCTCTAATCCAAGTTTTGATCCAAATCTTCTTTCGGGAAAGAACAAGCAATTAAAACTGCAACACTTCAACCGCGTAAAAAATAATGGCTGTTTTTTAAATATAGCACTTCAATCTAAATTTCCTCCTGCCTCTACATTTAAGACTCTTGTAGGACTTGCAGCTTTAGAGAGCGAGCACAAAATAGACTTTAGCCCCTCACAGACATTTCATTGTAATGGGAGCTTTATTCTAGAATCTTCTTTTGCGAGTGTTCCAGATCAAGAATTTAAATGTTGGGATAAGAAAGGTCATGGAACAAATGATCTTATACATGCAATTGAAAAATCTTGCTCTGTGTATTTCTACAATTTAGGACATAAGCTTGGTTCAGAGGCAATTTTATATTATGCGAAGCTATTTGGTTTAGATAAAAAAAGCAATATTGATTTACCTAGCGAAATTGAAGGATTTGTTCCTAGCAATGAATGGAAGAAAAGATCTTATGGAACTAAATGGTTTGCTGGGGATACTGTTAATTTGTCGATAGGACAGGGATTTATTTCTTCGACTCCGATGGGGATGACATTATTTTATATGGCGCTTTTGAACAATGGAAAGATTCATCAGCCATTTCTTGTTTCTGAAATTCGAAACCCAATTGATAATTCAATAGTTGTAAAGAATACTGGCAAGATGTTGCGAGATATTCCGTTGAAGAGCTCTACTCTAGAAGCATTGAAGCAAGGCTTGCGTGCTGTTGTAAAAACTGGGACTGCTTCAAGAATATTAAACTTACCAGAGCTGCCTGAGCTTGCGGGCAAAACTGGAACCGCGCAAACAAGAAGACGTGGTTTGTCAAAATCAAATCACGCATGGTTTATCGGTTATGGACCATATAACGCTCCAGTGGAGCAACAAGTGTTAGTCACTGTATTCGTTGAATATGGTGTTGGTGGATCGGTAGGTGCGGCACCTATCGCTAAAGAAGTTTTTAAAGCTGCATTTCCACCTGGTTCCTTTAAAAGAACAGAACGAATTGATGGAAATAGAATGGATGATGAGATGCCAGTTGAGGAGATACTGCAATAATGCTAGAAAGAAGATTGGAAAAAATCGATTACTTCTTAATTATCTCTGTTGTCGTTGTTGTTCTCTGCGGTATATTCACATTATACTTCCAAGAAGCAAATATCTCCGATGGACCAGGTAAATGGTATAAACAATTATTTTATTTTATCATTGGTCTTATGACAATGTATTTCATGAGTCGAATTAATTATCAATTGCTTGGCTCTTATGCATTGCCGATTTATCTATTCTCTATTTTTTTATTAATCCTGACTTTGATTCCAGGCATTGGCTATTTGCCTAATGGAAGAGGTGCAAGATCCTGGTTAAAGCTTGGTCCCTTTAGTTTGCAGACGAGCGAATTCGCCAAATTATCCACTGTGATACTGCTCGGACAGTATTTAGTTTTAAAAGAAAGAGAAATTCGAAGTATTACAGTTTTAATTATTCCATTTATTATTGTGATTATTCCAATGGTGTTCATTATTGTGCAGCCTGATTTTGGAACTGCGGTTTCTTTTATTCCAATTTTACTTGCAATGCTATTTCTTGGTGGGGCGGACATAATGCACATTAGCTCCTTGATAATACTCGGAGGAATTTCTCTTAGCATTCCAATGTATTTAGAATATACAAGGCTTACCCTGATGGCTCCACTTGTTGAGCTTCTAACTAAGACAGAGAAGACTGAAGTTCTATCTGTTGTAAATCAACTCGGTGGAAAGATTTGGCTTGTATTAAATGGAGAAACGGTTCTTGCTAAGGAAGGGGCAATTCTGATTAACCCCAAGAATTTTAAAATATTACAAGACGCTGCAGACCAAGTAATTGATGAGAATACCAGTTTCTTGTTTAAGCTTTTTTCCAATGAAAGCTTTATGATTACATTTGGTGGAAGTCTTATTCTAATCAGTGCCATTTTGATTGGCTTACGCATTACTCGTGGTTCTGATAATCTCAGAAAGTATTATATCCCATTGGGGGTTCTCGGTATTAGCTTCTTATTTGCATTTGCGGTAACAAAGAAAATTCCTTTCCGAGAAAACCAAGTGATTCGTTTAACTGCATTTATCAATCCTGATCAGTTTAAACAGGGTGCAGGTTATCAGCTACGTGCTTCTAAACCGGCGATTGGCTCTGGACGTTTTGTTGGTAAAGGGTTTGGTCATGGTGAGATGACAGAGGGAAGAGTTCCTCATGTTCCTGAAAGTAGCACTGACTTTATATTTGCCTCCTGGGCAGAGCAGACTGGGTTTATTGGATCTGTATTTCTTTTATTTTTCTTATTATCAATTCCTTTGCGTGGACTTCAGATTAGTTTCGAAAGTAAGGATAGGTTTGGTTCGCTGTTAGCCGCAGGCATTGTCGCGTTGATTTTTTTTCATATGGCTATTAATATTGGAATTGTAATTGGACTTATGCCTATTACTGGTTTGCCTCTTTCGTTCATGAGTTATGGAGGCTCACATCTACTTATGTCGATGGTTGCCGTTGGTATCATTCTTTCTATAAAACTTAGAAAACATGCAAATTAAAGTTGTGCGATAATGCTAAATAGATCTACTATTCATGAAGAAGTAAGAGAATTTTTTGACGTAAAGAGTAATCTTGTCAGAGAAATCGAAAGGTATGAAAAGAAAGTCTATTCCGAGAAGCAAGACTTAGCTAGGATACAGAAAATATTAGATCAACTATGGACGCTTGTTGATAAAAGTAATTCTGAATATTTCAGAGTAAGACTGGTTACTCTTGATAAGCTGCTCAAAAGAAATGCAGAAAAGAGAACTTACCGTAAAATTGAATTTGATAGAATCTTTAAAATTCTATCAAAGATCAAAGAAGATGATGGAGTAGAATTCTTAAATGAAGGACTCAGGAATCGGATTGAGAAAATATCAGAAAGACTATTTCGCACAACGCATCATTTAGAACCGGAGACTGAGGATAAATTCTATCTATTAACATATAAAACTTTAAGCTTTATAGTGCGTAGTTATGAGAAAAAGATTCTACAGGACGTAGATGCAAGAAAGTCTTACGTTAGAATAAAAAATAAACGTTATCCGTTATTTCCTGCCTATACCGGTCTCAAGACTGGCGATGAAGATTTTCAAATAGATTATTGTAATGTTTTAATTCTTAAAGTCAGAACTGATTATAAATGCTTCCGATTCGATCATATCGAAACAGTATCGGATATTAGTTATGATTATTTAAATGCAAAGATGATTCCCCTCGAAGAGCCAATTCAAGAAATCAAACACTATATCCGCCTAAGAGGCAAACGGGTATATTACTTAGATGTTTGATTACTTCCTCTGTCATTTCGAACTAGCAGCATCCGATTTTGCGCCGTGAGAAATCTATTTGGCAATATAACGATAGTTCTAAGCTAGATAGACCTCTCACGATTTTCCACCCTGCGCTTAGTCGCGGCCTTCACCTTCGTATGTTCGAGGTGACTGTAATGCAAGGCTCTATACTTTATATTCGTTATTTTTCATACATTGTCTTCATTTCGTAAAGAATCTTGTTGGGCTTAGTATCTTTATCTATTTCTGTAAATTCTAAAATAGAAACTAAACCGGTTGCATTGTCTGTCATTTCTAATCTATTCAAACTTGAAATTTCGGAATTGGAATTGCTTTCTCTTACTTTGATTTTTCCATATCTAAATTTCATTGTCTTAATTAAAAATCCTTCATGGGAAGTAAAATCTATTTTCCTTGGAGCATAATCTGTATTATCTACTTGAAGTTCTAGGTATTTGTAAGAAGGAGTCGATAGAGGAGTCATTTTTAGAATACTTGTTTCCGAGGTTTCGGTCTTTGTTTTGTTTACCTCTGCTGCACTGTAATTTGCTTCATAAGAAAGATTGCTCAAATCTAAATAGGTAAACGAGGAATGCAATACTCTTTCCATCTTTTCCATTTGCTCAATTCCAAAAAAATTTCCGGATAATACATTGTAGTAAGTTAGGTTTTGACCGCGCTTGATGGAAAGTAATTTTGCTACCGGCTTACGGTGAGTAATCTCAAATGTATATAATACATCTTCGCCTTGCTTGAATATGTTTACTTTCCAGAAATGAGTTTCATGATTTCCTTTCTTGATAGAAAGTCTAGCGCGGGTAAGTCCATCGTTTATTGCAAGAGTCCTATCGAGTCGCTCAATGATTTCTTGTCCACCAAGCTTTTCATCAGCGAAGAGAGACAGATTTATTATGAGTAGAAGTGTAGAGAAAAGTTTCATCTTACTTAATATCGGAAATAGAAAAAGGTAATTAACATTATTTATGGAATTGCAAATTTATTTAAAGTCTTCTAATTGTTGATATGGGAACAATGAATTGACCTTTACTACAACTGGAGCAGCACTCGTTTATCATTCGACAGTAAGGGCAATTTGCATCGAACTCTGATCGAACCCTGACCGAAGGCTGATCGAAAGGTAGTAAATGGCTACTAGTCGCTTGCCAATGTAATTCTTAAACTATAAAACAAAAAGGGATGATCAGTTTAGAAAAGATTTTTATCTTTTGCTTTCTTCATTAATTGGCGTTGATTGTTCACTTCTAATTTTCTATAAATACTTCGAACATGAACTCTGAGTGTAGTAACTGAAATATTTAGAGTTTTTGAAATTGTCTTTATGGAATAACCTTCACATAGTTCTTTTAGAACTTCATTTTCCCTTTTGGTAAGAGGCTCGGATTCCTCAGGAGTATTCTCTATGTCATTAAAAAAATTTACAATTCGAAGAGCAATGCTTGGCGTAATGGAAGCTTCCCCAGAAAGTAGAGTGTCTATTGCTGTATCAATAGTAAAGATTTCTCCTTTAAACATATAACCCGTAGCCCCATATTTTAAAGCCTCAAAAATTCGTTCCTCAGCATTGAATCCAGACAAAAGTAATTTTGGAATTTTTAGATTTCGAATGGAAGGTTGTCCTAAGAAAGTAATCCCATCCATTCCTGTGAGTCTAATATCAATTATTAGAAAATTAATTGTGCTAAGAAAATTTGATTGAAGCGCTTCTTCGGCAGAGGTAAATTCTAAAATTTCTTTTACATCTTTTCTTACTTTTAAAAGATTCACTACCGTTCCTAAAAATCTATAGTCATCTTCTACAATTCCAAAAACCAAATTCGCCTCTTTCATTCATACAGGAAAATTGTTAGTTATCCTAATTTCAAGTGAAAATATACTCAAAATTGGGTAGATGGAAGACCGTTTGCATTAATATGTCATAATATGGCACATAACTAATCCGAAAGCATTTAGAAAAATGGAATCAAGTTTAATCTGTTTTGATACAAGCATCCTAAAAGATTTCTTCCGTTAGGTGGCAAGGAGAAATGAAATGGAGAGTGAATTTTCCTTTTTGTTTTAAAAAATACTTGCAGAGCTTGCTTTATTCATAAGAATAAAAACTATGATGTCACAGGTAACAATGTTACAACTGAAAGAACTGACTGGAGAATCCGACTATGAATCCTCAGTGCAAAAACTTGTTTTTGAATATTTAGAATTGAAACTTTCCTATTGGAAATTAATTGATAAACAATTTGAAGAAAAAAAAGGAATGCCATTTTTAGAGTATCAGAATACTAAATACGAAGAATGGGATGGCATTAACTGGAAATTAAAGGAGGAATTTCACGATTGGGAAGCCGCAATTGCTACAATACAACACTTTTCTAACCTAAGAGACAAATGGTCATTAGTCAGTTCGAAATAGAGTTACAGTCTGCCCTGCAACAGCTTGATTATGTTGTAAGTATTTATCTCTATCAAATCAGTGAAAATTCGATCAAGGGAAAAGTGACTTTGCGAAAGAGTTATACTTTAGAAGTCAGATTTACAGAATTTGAGCAAGAATTCAATTTTACTTTATCATTTACCTTGTTATACAATGACGAAAGAATCTGGGGATTAGATAAAGATAACAGGATCGGCTGGCATATTCATCCAATAGGAAATCCAAAAGATCATGAGCCAATACAACCTAAATCAATTTCTGAGATTATTAGCATCTTTGACTCTATGTGCAGTCAATTCATGAGTTACTAACTCAGCAGCTAATCACCATTTACCTTTTTACTACTCAATGAAACCATTTCCATAACTAGAATTTCCGATTTTTCTCCATTCCATCTACCTAAAATTAGGTAGATCGGCTTACAAAAAACGCATAAATCTACTCAATTTTGAGTATTTACATTCTTCGAAGAATATGCGATAGTTGGGTATGGGAAAGGTTAGGCGATAGGGGTTGTCGCCATGGTGGACGGGGAAGAATTTTTGAACAAGAAGGGAATTATATTTTATGAATTCTTTTAATAAGGAGCTAACAGGAAGAGGAATGGTCAGGAGAATCAAAGGAAAATCTATATACCAGATTACGGATAGGTTCCATTTCTTTTTAAATATATTTCAGAGACACATAGCATGAAAACAAAGATGTCCGTAGATTTAACATCCCGTGAAACCCAAATCATTGAATTGGTCATCCAAGGTGCCAGAAATAAAGACATTTGTGACTTACTATGCATTTCAGAAAACACCGTCAAAACTCATTTGCAAAATATCTACTCTAAACTTGACGTTAACTCTAAAGCAAAACTCGTTACATTCGCCTTCCAAAATAAAATCAGCATCCCTCCTGATATGGCGACTTCCGACTAGTTCCTTTTCAATAAAAATTATGCTTTAGTCGAAAAAATCACCCCTTTGGGTGATTGACGGAATTTAAAAATGCGGTTAGAATGAGATTACTGATAGGAGTAGTCTTTAAAGAAGGCCTTATACTAAACAGCCAGTTTAGTATGGAATTTAAATGAGAATAAAATGAAACAACTTTATATATATAGCAGATTAATTTTGATTTTATTGATTTCATCTTTACAATTAAAGTGCAATACAATTCAAGAAATGGCAAGCATACCAAGCATAATTAAAGACTGGTGGTTTTCTAAACCGCAAGCTAGTGTAAATATACATAGCTTAAATTACTTTCTGACAGTTCTAAAGGCTGGAATTCAACCAGCCACAATTCCAAAATCATGCAAATAGTAAAAACAAAGGATCCATCTATGAATAAAATCGGAAAAACAATACAGACCATTACCGTAAAGACAATTCACGAATTGTCTTTACTCGTATCTCTGTCCCTGTATCGACGTATAGAGGCAATTCGTGAATTGCCTCTACGTATAATCCCAATAATTCTTCTTCTCACATGTAGCACACCGGAGGAGAAAAATACAATACCAACAGTAGAACCCGTAAAGATCAAAGGTCGAATTCAGATAGATGAGATTAAATATTCAGGACCGCCAAAGGAAAGCTGGATCGTAGCAGGTATCCGTGATACGGTTACTAACGATTTGGCGAAAGTAAAAGAAGTAGAAGCTATTTCCATTGATGATCAGAACAAGGCATTAAAGATGATAGCGGAGAGACGCAAAGCAGGAGAGAAAAATCTTGATCCTTCTAAAGAATCAGCAAAGATATTAGCCGCAGATTATCTTTGTGTTGGAAACTTACAGAATACAGGAAAAGTTCTGCGATTAAATATTCGACTTTTAAAAGCTCCTGATTTTAGTGCGGAGCAAACATCCACGTTAGACGGCACATTGGATGAAATATTTACTCTGCAAGATAAAGTAGTGGAATCACTGTTAGCCAACGTAGATGCTAAGATGAAACCGGAAGAAAGACTGGCAATAGAAGTATTTACTCCTAAAAATAAAAAGGCTTATGAACTGTATGCGCAGGGATTGCAAATCGAGGATACAAATCCGAAAAAGGCTTTGGATTTGTTTTTACAGGCTTTGAAGTTAGAGCCAGATTATTTGGAAGCTTTGAATTGGATTGGTATACAATATAATGCATTAAGCCAATATGAAAAGGCATTCGAATACCATAATAGAAGAAAGAAACTATTAGAAGATAAAAAACTGAATAATCACAAGGAATATGCAAAAACTTTGAATAATATTGGTTTGGTGTATAAACAACAGAAAAATTATACAGAGGCTTTGGATTATTATTTTCAATCCAAAAAAATCGAGGAAGATTTTGGGCTTCGAAAGACGGCAGAGTATGCAAGCACTTTGAATAACATTGGTTCGGTATATGATGACCAGGGTAAATATGCAGAGGCTTTGGATTATTATTTTCAAACCAAAAAAATCGAGGAAGATCTTGGGCTCGGAAAAACAGCTAGTTATGCAAGCACTTTGAATAACATTGGCGCGGTATATGATGACCAAGGTAAATATGCAGAGGCTTTGGATTATTATTTCCGATCTAAAAAAATCAGTGAAGACCATGGGCTTGGAAAAACAGAAAGTTATGCAGCCAATTTGAACAATATTGGTTATTTATATAGTTCACAGGGCAAATATACAGAGGCTTTGGAATATTATTTCAAAGCACTAAAAATCAGTGAAGACCTCGGACTTGGAAAAACAGCAGGCCATGCAGTAGGTTTAAAAAACATCGGTTTGGCTTTTTATAAGAAAGGTGAATACTGCAAAGCGACAGAATGGGTAAAAAAAGCTGTTACTATTCGGGAAGAAATTGGTGTTCCCAGTGCTAGAGATGACTTAAATATCGTGCAGGAAAAATGTGAGGAGAGTAAACCCACAAATGTAACCCAAGAAAAGAAGAAAGCAATTGATTGGATAATCAAAAATAACCGCTGGGGCACAAAAGACAATGGCGTAGTTCAATTACTAACTGAGAAAATTAATACTGCAATCCAGGATAAAAAAAATATCTATGTTGTCTTTGGAAGTGGTCTGTTAAAATCCGGAAAAGCAATGGAAATTTATTGGAAAAATAATCGTTTTTCAATGAAAGAGTTAAGTGATGAAGAAATTGGTGAGAAAAAACTGGAAGAAATGCAATTAACAGATGGTGAATTAAATGATTAAATTTAGAGGAGATAGGAGAGGATAATGGATAATAAAATGAATTTTATAGGAGAAAAGAGAATGAAAAAAGCAGTAATACTATTTGCTCTGACGCTTATTATGGACTGTTCAAGTGTGCCAGACAAACAGGAAGCAAAAGTAGAAGAGAACAAGATTTCCGAACGAACATTGGATCAAAGTAAAAAGTCAGATAATTTAGCATGGTTTAAGGATAAGTCACCAGTTTATATTTCAATTTCTCTTTTAAAAATTAAGGCTTCTGAAGAATTTTGTAATAGGTTTGAGCCGGGATTATTCGGGAGTAGTTTGGGAGGATTGCTTAGAAAGCCAGACCTAGATTTTAGAGCTTGGCTCAGAGAAGAAAATTCGAATATTGCGCATATCGCAAGTACGCAAGGATTTGAAATTATTACCTTAAAATGCGGAAAAGAGGAGAATACAAAGTTTAGTTTTTTTCAGGGCAATGGGATCATATCGAGAGATTCTCATTTGTCATTTTCTATAAAGATTTATGAAAACGACCAACTTGTAACAGATAATAAAACTGAGAAACTGAATAAAATTGTTACCGACTTATCATCAATTGCAACCGCAGCAGTAGATAAAGGATTCCTTCAAAAGAACAGAGGTGATGCGTTTTTAAATTATTTCTCCTTCGCGCTTATACCTGTAGACTTGCTCAATAATATTAACAATTTAATATATGGAGAAGAAACATTAGTAACATCATTTGAAATAAATTTATTTAGAGATAATTATTTTTTACCTGCGACTACTTCTGGAGACACAATTAAGACCGAAATATTAAAAGCGAATGAAATAAAAAATTTTACTGTTCTAGACAATTCTAAGCTACCAGACATGAAAGATGTTACTGCTATTAGATATGAAATCCCCACTAAAGCAAATGAACTAGAATTAACATTCGAAATACTATTAAGCAAACGTAAGGATTAATTTTTCATATTTACAGATTATGCATACAAATGTTATGTATATTTTTATGTCAAAATTATTCAAAAACAAATACAGGATAGAATCCACAAGGCGAAAAAATTGGGATTATTCACAAGAAGGATTTTATTTTATCACGATTTGCACAAAGGATAGAATAAAAGCATTCGGTAGTATTAAGGATGGAGAAATGATAAATACAAAACAGGCAGATATTTGTAACGAATGCTGGATGGATTTAACAAATCATTATCCCAATATTGAATTGGATGAATTTATCATAATGCCAGATCATGTGCATGGGATTGTTGCAATAACCGATTCGGTTTGCGTGAATCAATCCGACGTAGAGACAATTCGACCACGCGTAGAGACTCATGAATTGTCTCTACCGGTATATGATGAATTGTCTCTACGGGATATATCGGGTAAACGGAACGAACCCAATATACACGATGATCAATTCATTCGCCAACAACGCCGAAAAATGTTAATCCCCAAAATCATTGGTCGGTTTAAAATGCAATCAGCAAAGAAAATCAATCAATTTCAAAATACAATAGGACAACCATTCTGGCAAAAAAATTACCATGACAGAATTATTCGAAATGAAACGGAATTATATTTTGTCCGTGAATATATTCGCAATAATCCATTGCATTATACGGGGGATATTGTCGAACAAAATGAATTTGTCGTCGTAGAGACAATGAATCCTCTCTGCAATACGATAAAACAAACCAAATACATCAAAGGAACCAACCATGAATGAAATCGCACAGACAACAATGGTAAAGGCAATTCACGAATTGACTCTGATAACCGTAAAACCCGTAAAGACAATTCATGAATTGTCTCTACGAGGACGATGCATCCTCATAACAATCCTCCTCCTCTCCTGCGCCTCGGAACAGAAGACTACAAAACTAGAAAGCTCGCTTGTAGAAGTAACAGCGTTTGGTTCTTCTCTGGATGATGCAGATACGGAAGCGAAGCTGCAAATAGTAGAGAGAGGCATAGGCGTGTTAGTCGAAGGGGGAAGTGCGGTAGCAGATGGGCAGTTGCAATACAGTGTGGTTTCCACGTTTGCACAGGGGTATGTGACGGATTATCAAAGAATTTCGAATGAGAAGCAGGGAAGCGGGTATTGGGTTAAGGCTAAGGGCAAACCGAATTTAAAAGCGATAGGCGATGCATTGGAGCAAAGAAGACGAGAGATTGGAAATCCAAAAATGCTGATTCTAATGAGTGAAACAATGTTTGGGAAAAAATCAAAGGCTGGGTCTACTAAGAGCGAATACATATTCCAGGCTGATTTAAAAAAAGATGGATTCCAGTTTGATGATAAAGAAACAGTCATGAAGATATTAGCCCGCGAAAAAGGATTAGAAGTTGGTGCTTACGGAAATCCAAAAGCAGAAGAGTTGGCTCAAAGGATTGCAGTAGAGTTAAATACGGATATACTTGTAATCGGAGAAGCGATTCTCAAGAACGCAGGCGAAATCCGTAAAGGCACAGGACTCTTCTCAATTCAGACTGACGTAAAATACAAATTAGTAGATATAAACTCAGGAGCGATTATCGCAACGGCAACTGATACAGCTATAGTGTCTGACGTTGACCAAGAGTTAGGTGCAACAGAAGCACTTAATCAGGTCACAGAAAAACTCACTCCTAAAATCAAAGAGCAGATCGGCAAACAATGGCAAGCCGGTAGCACAACTCGCATTGCCTTTAAAGGAATTAGTCTTGGAGAATTCTTATCGAGCGACATCACCGACACAATCAAAAAAATCCGTGGAGTCAATGGCGTAGACGATAGAGGCAACACGGGAGTAGGTCCTACCATTGAAGTCAAATGCTACTGTGGAAGATTTGAACTCGTAAAACGTATATCCAAACGAAGCTTCGAGATGGACTATACACTAGAGTTGAAAGAAGAAAAAGGAAATCTAATTGTGTTCGGGGTGAAGAAACCGTAGGGATATTGCAACCACAATCTCGCGTAGAGACAATTCATGAATTGTCTTTACGATGAATTGTCTTTACGATATAGACAGAACCAGTCAAGGATTCGCGGATAACAAAGATTATGCAGTTATCAGATGGGAATGTGGGGAAGTTGTGAGGTGATTATTACTCTTCAACTTTCGAATAAGGTTGAATCGTTTTAAGTTTAGAAATTCCAGAATAATGTTTTATATTGAAAGTATGAAGCGGTAAATTTAAAGATAATGCTAATTCGCAATGCTCTTTAGAAAGCCAAACGCGATCAAAGGAACCAAATTTTTTTGTGATGTCTTTTTAATGAAACATTCTTTAAGAACAACTCTCCATCATTTAGAATATTTGAATTTAATTGAATAGCTTTATTCATATATTCATTTTTTTGATTTAAAGTAAGAATTGCAATCTCCGCCGCTACTTGTGCTCAGTCTGCCTTGGAATCCAAAGAATGGCAGAACGAAGCATTTACCTTTGTAATCAAAGAAGCAATTCTAAAAGGAAAAGCGAAAGACGAAAAAGGGAACATAACAGCCCGTAGCCTTCGCAAGTAGAGATAATTCATGAATTATTTTTACGATGATGTCTTTACGATGATCGATAATACAAAAACAAAAAGAGGTTGAAAAGGATTTTAGGTAGTAATAAGATTATCTTTAAATAGAAGGAGGTCTCAAAATGCAGGTAAATGCTAATTTCTTAATGGATAATAAGGGCGAGAAACAATTTGTAATGATACCGTATCTTGAATGGGAAAAAATTCAAAAATTACTCAACAAAATGGATGCATTAGAAGGAATTAAAAAAGGATATATTGAAGTTAAGAAGGCTAAAAATTCCAAGAAAAAACTAAGAACTTTAAGTGAGTTTTTAAGTGAATGTTGAAATAAGGACAACTAGGCAGTTTGAAAAGAATGCAAAATTTCTTATCAAGAAATACAAATCTTTGAAAGAAGAATTAAATGACCTACAAGAAAGTCTTTTGGCCAACCCACGTATGGGTGTTCAAATAAAAGAGAATGTGTATAAGATTCGATTGGCTGTAAAAAGCAAAGGAAAAGGGAAAAGTGGCGGGTTACGCATTATTAACTACATTAGTATTGAAATACAAGAATTGAAAAATGAGACTACGATCGTTTACCTATTAAGCATTTACGATAAGTCAGATACAGAAAAAATTTCCGATAGTGAAATAAAAGAATTAATCTCAGACATTGATAATGAGGATTTATGAAAAGACTTACTTTTTTAGCTATATTACTATTTGCATTCATTTCCCTCTCTGCTGGCGAATTACGAGTAGCCGTTGTGGGAGAGCCAGAAGAGCTTCGTTTAAAAGTAGAAGCTGCGTTGTTTAATTCTCCTTATTGTAAAGTCATTGAGTTAAACAAAAGAAAAGATGCGCTGAATGAAATTAAAATGGGTCAGCTTGGTGTGCTCGATGAAGAGAGTGTGGCTAAAGCTGGTAAACTGCTGACGGATACTTAACGTTAATCGACATTCAGCCCGATGGTAGCATCTTACAGCTATTACCCAACAAGACAGGGCAATCCAATCAGATTAAAGCAGAGGAGCCTTTTCGTTTTCCACCAGAAGACATTGATCTAAAAGTTTCTCCTCCTGCAGGAATGGATTCAATTAAGGCAATTGTTACTAAGAAGCCTTTGAATTTATTTAACAAAGCAGACTTGGACAATGAAAGTATTTCGTCTGTTAAACCCGGGAGCGGTATTCGCGCGGGTAAAGGTTTGAATATGACCATTAAGAAAGTTCCTGCTGGTGATTGGGGAATGGATGAAGTGAAGTTTTATACGATAGAGTAGAGGCAATTCACGAATTGTCCTTACGGTGGGATTACCTCATATTTCTCAATACGGAATTTTTAATTTAAGTTTTTCAATATTTTTGAAATGTTTGGAATTCCTAGAATAAAAATCAACGTTATGAAAGATAGCGGAGGCCGCATTTATGCTATCAATCAAACCAGTTCCTGATGTCAATTTGTGTTTGGAATAGATTTTAATTGCTAACTGCATGATTTGATTGTTCGTGTCTAGAATAGGATAGAATACACTTTCTTGAATTTGTTTTAATTGGGTTTTATTTTCAGCACCAGATATCAATTCCATCATTGTATAGTATGTAATATGAATATCATTTGTATGCTTATCAAAGAATGCGTTAGCAGGATCATAGTCACGGAAATAATCAACAAAAATATCTGTATCTACAAGAATCATATTTCGCGTTTTTCTATTTTCTTTCTCAATTGATTGATATAAGTAACACTGTCTGCTCCTATATCAGTTCTATTTTTCCAGATGCCTTTTAGCTGTTGAAACTTTTTATAGTTTGTTTTTGATTCAGGGACTATTTTTATTTCAACAAAGCCTTTCCCTTTAGGAAGTTTCTTTTCTTCGAAAGTAATTTTTCCATTTTCATAAAATCCATGTAAAGTCATAGTTTCCATAATAGTAAGAATTGTTTACCAATGGAATTTCTGTGTCAAGGGAATTTTTGAAATCCAAAGAATGGCAGAACGAAGCATTTACCTTTGTAATCAAAGAAGCAATTCTGAATGTTAAGCGAAAGACGAAAAGGGAAACATAACAGCCCGTAGCCTTCGCAAGTAGAGATAATTCATGAATTATTTTTACGATGAAGTAGAGAAATTAACAGATGGTCAACAAACGCCTATGGTGGCGCGAGATATTTCCGGAAGGGATTTTGTGATCTTTGGGAAGTGAAGATTAGGCAGTCGGTAGCTACCGACTGTCCAGTGCGTAGCTAAGCACAGTCTAAGCGGATGACCTCGCCTTTATTCTTCTTCATTCGAAGGATTTGTAAAATAAAAGGATTGTAAAAATTAAAGAAATTGGCTAGGTTTATTTTATAGTAGTGAGGTTTATATTTTGGAACAGTTAATTACAATTTCCCCTGAGGTGCAAAGTGGAATGCCTGTATTTTTTAATACACGTGTTCCTGTCAAAAATCTTTTCGATTATCTTTCGGAAGGAAAGACAACGGATGAGTTTATGGACGACTTCCCTTCCGTTTCAAAACAACAGATTCAAAAAGTTTTAGAGTTAGTATGTAATATGGTGACATTTCAATTTACAGGAAGCTTACATGAAAAAAGTGCTGCTTGATGAAAGTCTGCCTAGAAAGCTAAAGAATTTTCTTAAAGATGTCTGTGATCCCAAAACAGTTACGGAAATGCGATGGAATGCAAAGACAAATGGAGATTTACTCAGTCTCGCAAAAGATGCAGGTTTTGAAATTCTAATCATAGTAGATAAAAATCTAGTTCACCAGCAAAATTTATCCAAGTATGGAATACAAGTTGTATTGCTAGACTCATTTAAAAATACATTAGAAGTCTTAGAACCCCATATACTAAAATTCAAATCTTTACTTATTGAAAATAAACTTACAGAAATTTATACAATTATCAAAATTTAATAAACTGGATACTGTCTATGAAACCACTTTTCATATCTCATACGCAACATTCACATCACCGCCGTTTAATGGTAGAGTGATTTGAATATGAAAAGAATTCTCTTTGTTGGTAAATTGCATTTTGCCGCTCAGGCTGGCGAGCCTTTGCTCTATCGTTTCAGTGCCCTTCCCGGTAACTTGTCTGTTTGGTTGGTAGGTAGTATTGGATTGAATTTCTAATTCTAAAAAATCATTTTCCTTTTTTGTCCATTTCCAACTAGCTAAACCGAATCCATATTTTAAATCGTTATTACAAATCTCCATGCAAAGGGAGTATAAGCTCCAATACCGAATGGGTTCTTTAAAAATGGAATCATTCGATTGAGTGATGTTATCTAGAATAATGACTATCTCCCGTTTATATACCGCATAACGTCTGTATAAAATGAGTTGTATTCCTTTAAGGAAATCATTTTCTAGAACTCTCCTATCTTGGAATGTATTTATCTGCATTCTCAGATTGTCTTCTATTTGGTGAATATAATATTCCATTGAGTCTAAGTTTTCTTTTTCCGGATATTGTTTTGGGGATAAGGATTTTACAAGCATAGATAAATCCACAATGGCAGAACCAATATGATCGTGCAGATTATAGAAAATAGCCTCTCTTTCTTTTTGCACTGCTAGTTCTTTTTCCGTTTTTATTCTTCTTTTGGTTTGTTCTTCTAATTCTCTTAGATAAGTAAAGTTAGTATAACGGACTCTAAACCAGAATAGGTTAAAGAATCCAGAGAATAACCAGACAGGGGCTAAGTTAGTCATCACGGATATTAGCTTATGATCTGCAAAGCCAGATTTATCTGAAATGGCAACTCGCAGATAATAGTAAATAACCAGCGATAGCCAATACAGAAAAAACTTACCCGGCACTCCATTAAAATAGAAAGCATGAAAGATCATCAGTAGCGGAAGGATCGCCCATCCCAGTGGATCATAGAATGTAGTATCCGTTGAAATTAATTGTGTTTCTATATCCATTGTGAAGAAAATCGCCATTACCCACCGACTACTATCGAAGGAAAGTTTAGATAGTTTCGTATAGAATGCAATATAGAGTGCGCAGACTAGAATTACAAATAAACGAATGTAAGCCGAGATTCTATTTTCGTTTAGGAAGTCAATAATAGCAAAATAGGTATGTCCCGAAACAGCGATGATTGCTAAGTAGTTAAGCCCAATATACGATTGCTGGAAAATCTTTTCTGTAATTTCCTTTTCATATAGAAATAAAAATCTATAGGCACGCTGAATTCTTTTGGCTAAAGTTCTCATTGCGTTTTTCCTGTCATATACGGGCTAATCTTAATTTGCTGTTATAGAACTTTCCCCGGATTCATAATTCCTTTTGGATCGAAAATCTTTTTAATCTCACGCATAAGTGTTATTTCTTCTGAAGAGCGAGAGAAGGAAAGAAAATCTTTCTTAAGAAGACCAATCCCATGCTCTGCACTGATAGAGCCGTTGTGTTTTTGAATCAAAGTAAACATATCGGGGTCCACTTTCTTGCAGGAAGTAAAGAATTCTTCGTTGGATAGCTTCTCTGGCTTGAGGATATTCAAGTGTAAATTCCCGTCTCCAATATGACCGAAGAGTGCAATTTCAAATCCGGGATATTTGGAAGCAAGCAGAGATTCCATATCAGTAATAAAAGCTTCCATGTTTCTAAGTGGTAGCGATATATCGTTCTTATGCACAGTGTGTAAAATAGAAAGACTTTCCGAAATTCCTTCTCTGTATTTCCAGAAAGTTTGTTTTTGATGCGAGTTTTGTGCAACGGTTCCGTCATCAATTAAACCTTGCTCTGTTACATTTTCTAGAAATGCGTATAGTTTGTCGTTATCCGCTTCTTCTGCAATTTCAAATTCGAGTAGAACATAATAAGGACTCTTTGCTCCGAATGGATCACCCAGACCTAGATGTTGTTTTACTTTATCCGCACATAGATCAGAGAAGAATTCAAAGGCAAGTAGCGGCAGAACGGAATTATGCGTTTCTTTGAATACATTGAGAATAGATTGATAGTCAGGAACGGCGAGCAAAATGACGCTTGTATCAATTGCTTTTTTTGCTAGCTTTAAGGTTACCTCTGTGATTATTCCGAGTGTGCCTTCTGAGCCAATAAATAAATGCTTTAAGTCATAGCCCGTGTTGTTCTTTAGAATATTTCCATTGAATCTTAAAACTTCTCCTTTGCCTGTAACGACTGTCATTCCTAAAACCCAATTTCGAATCAGACCATAGTGAACTACTCTTACTCCACCAGCGTTAGTTGCAATATTGCCCGCAATATGAGAAGAACCAGTAGCAGCAAAGTCAACGGGGAAAATAAATCCACGCTCTTCTGCTTCCTTGTGAACATTTTGTGTAATCATTCCACCGCCGACAGTGAGAGAAGCAAAGAATGGATCGAAGTCAATCACTTGATCCATTTTAGAAAGTGAGATTACTAACTCTTTGTCTTTCGCGATTGCTCCACCGGCATATCCCGTTCTACCGCCGGAAGGAACCACTTTAATATCATTCTCGTAGGCGTATTTTACTAATGCGGCAACTTCTTCTGTGGTTCTAGGAAAAGTCAATAGATCATAATTTGGAGTATAAACTTTTGTTCTATCCGTTCCATAAGAATCAAAAGTAGCAATATCCAATTGCCCGTCTTCTCTTGCGAATACTTTCTCTTTGCCGAGAATGGCAATAATTTTATCTTTGTGTTGTAAGGTTGAATTCATAGATGCTCCCAGTCGCTATTTAAATGTATTTTTGGTAAATATGCAAATTGTTGAATTGCTTTTTTAGGATTCACTTCTACAAATTCAAGAAGTGGTCTTAGATCAATTCTCTTTGGATTTTTAGTAATCTTTAAAAAATATAAAATTTTGTTGATTTTGTGAATAACGGATAATAAGACTTTGCCGATTAAGATTCTAATTACAAATCCAGAGCGAGTCTTTGATTTTAAAATGACTGCAAGTTCCGAAAAAGAAAATGGCTCAGGATGTGCCAGATTAAAAATTCCTTTCTTCGGGTTCTCAACTGCACGTTCTAAGAATTCGACTAGATCTAAAACATGGATGAATGATTTCTTTGAATGAGAGTCTTCAGGAAAAGGAAGGAGTTTACGACGGAGTAGCCGCTCTAGCTTGGATACAAATCCTTTCGTCTCTTTTCCAAAGACAGAGGCAATTCTAAAGATGGTATAAGTCTCTATTCCTGAATTTAGCACGAGTCTTTCTGCATCAATCTTAGAAATCGCATAATCTGTATTACCCAGAAGTCTGTCTGTTTCTTTTAGTTTTTTGCCGGGTTGATTTCCATATACGGAGACAGTGCTTGCCAGGATAAAGGTCGGGACTTTATTTTCTTTTGCGAAGATTAAAAGCTTATTAGTGCCGAGAACATTTGTCCTCATATAGTCTTCTGTTTTATTTGATGAGCCAGACACAACGCCGGCAAGATGTAATATACAATCTATTCTATCTTGAATGCCAAATCGGTTCTCCGAAGCGAGATCAAATTCGTAGAACTTAAAGTTTTTATGAAGGCGCACAAATTCTGGAAAATTAGAAAAGTTTTTCCCAACCGCAATCAACTTGTGTCTATGCAGCATCTTGGAAATAAAACGAGAGCCAATGACTCCCGAACCGCCTGTAATTAAAATATTCATAATAGAAAGTTCTTGAAGTTTTCCGATTCGTCCGAAATATATACTGACATTACTATGAAAAAAAAGAAGTATCTGAATGAAATCAAAAAAGAGAACTTTGCGCTTGCTCTTACTCTGATTGACCAAGAATTAACAGAAAATCCAGATGATCCGGAGCTTTTGTATAACTTTGCGATCTGTTGCTCTAGAACTGGGAACCATAAAAAATGTGTTTCGGTATTGAAAACATTAGTTGAAAAAGTCGGTAGATTTATTGAGCGAGACAATGTATTTCGCCTAATCATTTTCTCTCTGATTCAAATGCACGAATACAACGAAGCGCTTACAATGACAGATGACCGTTTACGGGTAAACATCGGAGACTTAAAGCTTCTCTCTTTTCGTGCGCACATAATGGAAAAATTAAATCGTATTGAGGAAGCCATTCAGATTCATAAGAATATTTTGAAATTAAGCCCGGGCTATATAAACAGCTTAAACTCCGCGGGCTATTTGATTGCGATGAAAAAAAATCCAACGCAAGAAGAAATAGCAGAAGCAACTGACTTTCTAAAAGAAGCAGTAAAACAAAATCCGGATAATGCCGCTTATCTCGATTCGTTTGGAGTGCTTCTTAATAAACGTGGACAAAAGCAAGCCGCCATTCGAGCGTTTAACAAGGCAATAGCCGCTAACCCCGCTCATAGTGGAGTCATCTTAGATCATTTGCAATCGTTGTTGTAGAGATATCTAAGAAGTTTGCCACAGAGGCACTGAGTCTCGGAGAGAATGGAAGGGATTTTTTGGCACGGAATAATGATTGTTATCCTAATTCAGGTTTGTTGGTGAATGGATAAAATTCTAAATTTATTTCCTAAAATACCGCAATTAATTTTGAATGTTTTTTAGTTTTGTTTGCTGAGTATAAATTTTCCTCTATCACGACAGGCATTCGATATATATTCTCCTTGGATTTTATTTTTGCTTAGGGAAAATCTGTATTCGTCAATCAAACAAAAAACCCAGCCGCGGTTGGGTTTGTTCTCTAGAAATTTCTCATCCTGAAGTATAATTGTATTTTCTTTTTTGTTGCCATTAACCGCTCGTTTGTTCCAGCCGCTTCTTGTGCTTGACCATTGTAGTATACCTGTGATTTCATTGTTTCGATTTAAACAAAAACTAAATTCTACTTGCACACTTGGATCATTCCCACTGGCAGTCCCTACCCAGAGTTCGCAATTTTCCTTTGCCTTCAATGCCTGCGGTCTTATGTCTGCGGATAAATAGGTGTAGCCTGTGGCTAGGATAAGTATAAAGACGAGATGAATTATTTTTATAATTAGTTGAATCATGTATTTAGAATTTCGTGAGAAATGATTTTAAACTTAATGGAATAAATGTTCAGTTGAAAATTTTCTTCTCCTAATTACGCAGTTAAGCCTATTTGAGACATATAATGATTTACCGCAATGAATTTAAACCTCCATCTTACTTTGTATAACCTTTCGATAAGAAGACGATATACCAAGTATGGGTTAGGTAGGACTTCCCCTATACTCTGCGTATAACTTCAAGTTGCCCCTCTAACCGCAAGGTAGAGTATAAGTGAAGCCCTTCTTAGGTGGTAGTGTGTGTATCGTCATCTTATAGGATGGTAAAGGAATCCCCTTAATCTTTAAAATAATATTTGGATGAGGCAGAAAAAAATTGCCCTGCTCTTTGGAGTTGATCTAACCGTAGTTACAAATCTTAGAATGGAAAAAGCGAATTTAAAAAAGCCATGAGTCTGGTAGTTTGTGGTAAGCTAATTAAATATATACTAATAATAAGATTAGTTTATCTGTAAAAGTATTGCATTTTCAGTCGCTGTATTTTTTGCTGGTAGAATAATATTTGTTCATCAAAGATATACAGGACAATTATTGCAATATTCGATTAAAGAATTTATTGAAAGCCTATTAAACTTTATCCAAATGAAAGAGGAATTATAGGCTGTCTGAGTTATCTGGAGGTAATAAGTGAAAAAAGAAACTAGTATTCAATTTTTTGAAGAGAAACAGGTTCGGTCTGTATGGAATGAAGACGAAGAAAAATGGTATTTTTCTATTGTAGATATTATTGCTGTATTATCCGGTAGTCCCAATCCTAATAATTATTGGAAAGTATTAAAACATAGACTGAATAAAGAAGGCAGTGAGTTGGTTACAAACTGTAACCAACTGAAAATGAAATCGTCAGATGGAAAGTTTTACAAAACCGACGTTGCTGACACGGAGCAAATATTTCGACTTATTCAATCTATCCCATCTCCAAAAGCAGAGCCCTTTAAAGTGTGGCTTGCGCAAGTAGGTAGAGAAAGAATTGATGAAATGGAAGATCCAGAAATTGGTATTGACCGATTAATGGAAACATATTTACGAAAAGGTTATTCTAAAGAATGGATTAACCAACGGCTCAAAAGTATTGAAGTAAGAAAAGAACTCACAGATGAATGGGAAAAAAGAGGAGTAGAAAAGAAAAAGGGCTATTCAATATTAACCGATGAAATTACTTCTGCCTGGAGTGGCTTTTCTACTAAAGCCTATAAAAACTACAAAGGTCTTAAAAAAGAAAATTTGCGGGATAACATGACTAACCTTGAGTTGGTTTTAAATATGTTAGCCGAGGCTACAACTACAGAAATATCAAAAGAAAAAAAGCCAAAGACATTCAACGAAAATCGTAAAGTCGCAAAACAAGGTGGAACCATCGCAGGTAATACTCGCAAAGAAATAGAGGCAAAGACCGGTAAGCCAGTAGTTTCAAAAAATACTGCAAAACAATTACGCCAAAATAAAAGGGATGAATTATCAAAGGATTAAGAGCGGCACAAATAAAAAAGATTCCGGTAGACTTTTAGATGGTAAAGAATACAATCAAAAAAATGCTAAATAAAAGATTAGTAAAATTGTAAAAGTATTGCATTTTCAGTAGTAGTGTTTTTTGGTGGTAGGTAGAATAATCTTTGAGATAAGATTAATAGGACAATAAATGCACTACTCGATTTTAAAAGGACCGCTTGGATCACATTTGAATTACATTACGCATATCGCTTTGGAGAATTATCAGGACTACTTTGAATATACGAATAGGCAGAAGGAACTTGGAAAAAAGCAAGAGAACCGCAAATACCAAGGATTTCGACTTTTTCTAAATGCTATAGAGTCTATGAATAATATTTCGGATTATTTTTATTATGAATTCAAGGAAGTGTGCAATTGGACTGATAAGGGAAATATTATTGGAAAGATTCGAAATAATCATCGTATTCTAAAAGATATTGCACATATTGCGAATGCTTATAAGCATTGCAGAACAAACAACAATTCAAATATTCATGCCTCCGATTTACAAAATTCTACTTTAGATACAAATGTGAACCTTACATCTATGGATATCAAAGTTAAACAAGGATTTACCTCTATTGAAGATGAAAAATTATTAGGAGAAGCATTCGCTTTTTGGGTGAAGTATTTGAATGATCCGCAACCGGATTTTTTGCTTCAAGATGTAGAATTGACGAAAAATATTAGTGGCAATGATAACTATGACATAGCGGATAATGTTGTAAATCTAGTAAGTCAGAGCATAGGAAATGTTATTAGAGAAAGCGAAAAGCAGGCTGAAATTCTAGCTAAGGATAAAGTTAAAAATGGAGTATAAAGCTAATCACTATATACCGCAAGTTTATATAAAAGGATTTTTAGATACAATAACACCAGAAGGACAAAATCCTTTTGTCTGGCGGTATGATTCAGAATCAAGAAGAGTAAGGAATAGGGCTCCAAAAAAAATTCTAGCGAAAAAAGATTTATACACTCAATATGACAAAGATTTGAACCCTATTAAGAACTTTGAAAAGTATTTTACTGAAAATGTAGACACTCCATTTTATAAATTTAAAAAGAAATACGAGAAAGCAATTCTTGATTTCGACCAAACTTTTTTATACACTCAGCTAAAAGGAATGGATAAGCTTTTTATTCCCCATTTTATTCGATGGCAGATGAAGCGAACGAAAGGTTTTATGCAAGAGATTGAAAAACGTTCTTTAGAAATATATGGACAGGAATGTCCAGCGTTATTAGAAATGGGATATCCAAAAACTAAAAATTTTCGGAATGATATAATTGATTCGCTGGTTACTACTGGTAATGAATATGAAGGAATCAATTTCTTAGAATCCTTAAATCAAAGAAATATTATCTTCTCGGTCATTGAAACAAAGGAGGCATCCTTCATATCTTCTGATAATCCTGTTCTTAGAACAAATCCCAACTTTAAAAATGGTCAGCCAGTAGATGACCCTGAAACAGAATTTACAATTCCTCTCACATCTAAAATCGCTGTTAGCCTGTATAAATATGACCATAACTTTACTTTCAGCACAATGCAAAACAGAATAGAAATTGAAAATATAAACCAATCCTTTGCTAAAAATGCATACAATACAATTTTTGGATCGAGTAAAGAATTGATTGAAAATTTAGTAAACTTTATTCCAATGAAAGAAGAATCATGAAACTAACAACACAAGAAATAATTAAAGAATTAAAAAAAGCCAATGGGGATAAGTATGATTATTCGAAAGGATTACGCGAATACAAATAAGCTATGAAAATTGAAATAAATTTTATCAAAGATATTGCAATTTCCTTTCGAGGAGAGCTTGAACGTTACGGTTATAAAAATATTCCAGATGACAATGATGGGATTGTTAATGCTTATTTTAAAGTATTGCATAGAATTATTTCGTTTGCTCCCAGAAGCATAGAAAAGTCGGATGCATTTCTATGTCCTCCTGAGTTAATACACGGTCTTGAGATTTTAGAATATAAAATTACCAAAGGAGAAAATATTAATTCGTATCAAAGTAAGAAATTAATGGACACACAAGAAAATGACCCATTATTGAATGATTGGGGAATTCACCATCTTCATTTAGGAGTTGAGAATAAAGCGAATGGTTTTATTGAAAGATCAGGTTCATTATTATATGCTTTTTTTACAGAGGATACTGCTTATTTCATAAATGTTTTAGGTCATGGCGAATGGACAAATAAAAGTCTTTTAGAAATATTAGATAGGAATTGGTCTGAATTAACAGTCCCTTGGGAAATGAATATAATTAACATTGAAGAATTTGATTCTGAATCAATGGGAAAAATGAGAAAGGTCGGAGGGACTTTTTTTACGAAAATAAATGGTAAAGTATTTGCTCCACCCGGTGGAGGATATACAACTGCGCGAACTAGCATGATAGCGGGAATTGATTCAGATCATTTTTTAATGAGATTGGAAGATTATGAAAAAGGAATTAAAGATAATTTAGGTGAACTAGAAAAAATAATAAAGCGTAATCTAAATGCAAAAATAAATAAACTTGATTTAAAGCCAGAAATTAAAAATGGTATACTGTTTGCCAAAGATAAAAATTATAATCTTAGTTTCGAACTTGGTGCAATTTAAGTTTATTCCAGAGAAACCATTCAAATGAAACTAACTACCAAAGACGTAATCAAAGAATTCAAAAAAGTTCACGGGAATAAGTATGATTATTCGAAGGTGAAATATGTAAATTCAAATACTTCTGTTAAGATTGTTTGTTCAGATCATGGAGAATTTTTACAAAGAGCCAGTCATCATAGGAATGGAGTTGGTTGTCCAAAATGTGCAGGTCGTGGACTTACTACAAAAGAATTAATTCTAGAATTTAAAAAAGTCCACGGGGATAAATACGATTATTCAAAAGTAAATTACATTAAAGGAACGACTCCGGTTACTATCATTTGTCCTGAACACGGTAAATTTTTACAAACTCCAAGTGAACATAAAAGTGGGAAAGGTTGTGCAAAATGCGGAGGAAGAGTAAAATTAACTACAGACGAAGTAATTAAAGATTTTAAAAAAGTTCATGGAAAGAAATATGATTATTCAAAAGTAGAATATAAGAATACGGATACAAAAGTAATTATAATCTGTAAAAAACATGGTGAGTTTGAACAATTACCTTATGCTCATAAGAAAGGTGCCGGCTGTCCTGTATGCAGTGGAAATATAAAGCATTCGTTGGAACAAGTAGTTCAAGATTTCAGAAAAGTTCATGGGGATAAATACGATTATTCAAAGGTTGTTTACAAAAATAACATGGAGAGCGTAATCATAATTTGTCCTGAACATGGAGAATTCTTACAGACTCCCGGAAATCATAAATCAGGACAAGGATGTTCCAAATGCATTGGTAAAATGTTATTAACTCAAGAAGAGGTCATAAGAGATTTCAAAGAAACACATGGGGATAGATTTGATTATTCTAAAGTAAATTATGTAAATGCAAAAACTTACGTAACAATTGTCTGTAAAGTTCATGGTGACTTTTTACAGTTACCGGATAGTCATAAAAGAGGGACAGGATGTCCTAAATGTCTAAATCAAGGATTAACACAAGATGATGTAATTAATGCGTTTAAAGCACGGCATGGAAATAGATATAATTATTCAAAAGTTCATTACTTAGATCATAATACCAAAGTAAAAATTATTTGTCCCGACCACGGAGAATTTCTTCAGACACCAACTAGTCATAAAGCTGGAACAGGTTGTCCAAGATGTGCAGGTCACGGAATCACTACTAAAGAATTAATTCAAGAGTTTAAAGCTTTGCATGGGGATAAATATGATTATTCCAACGTAGTGTATGTAACAGCGAAAGTGCCAGTTATTATTCGCTGTAAAATACACGGTGAATTCTTGCAAACACCAGACAAGCACAAATCAGGTTCCGGTTGTCCAACATGCACTCGTGGCTGGACAAAGCCCAAAATTCTAGAATTCCTCCACTCCATTGAAAACCAAGACTTATTGAATATGGATGCAGTTGAATTACAAATGATAATCAACCAGGGCAAGCTACCCGAGACATTCAGAGACTTGGTATTCGCAGATGGGGATAACAAGGAGAATACGCTAAAGGCACTCAAAGAAAAATTAGAAGCGGAAGTAGAAAGTGCAGAGTTTGAAGAGTTGGGGGCAAGAGGAACACAAGAAGAAGATTGGGATTTAGATGAAGTAGAAAGAGAAGATATTGAAATAAGCGATGGCGAAGAAAGGAATGAATCTGCGGAGACAGAAAAGAAAAGGAATAAGTTAATTTCGCTTTCGAATACGAATGAAGACTTACACGTATTAGACCATGATTTGGTTTCTTCCTGTGATGCGGAGGTGATTGAATTTTTAATTCAGTATAAACTGAGAAAGATTTGGAATCAGGTTTTGAATGAGGAATTTTCGGTGAAACAGTTTAAGGCGGAAACTGGTGGGGCTAATTTTACTTTGCTACAGAATTATTTCTTTGATGAATACAACGAAGTCTTAAAGTATAAGCCTCCTGTGGGTTATGCGTTTCCCTATGCTCCGAATCTCATGCAGAAGCTAACAGTCTTTAGGCTCTTAAAGCACCAGAGGTATGGGAATTGGTCGGGAACGGGTGCGGGGAAAACTCTTTCGTTTATTTTGAGTAGTCGAAGTGTGGATGCAAGGCTTACACTTCTCATTGGACTCAATTCTACCATTGAGCAATTGGGCAAAAATATTTTGCAAGCCTATCCTGATAGTAAGGTATTTACTCATTATAAACCCGGACAAAAATTCAATCCTAAGAATCGAAATTATCTCATTTTAAATTATGATAAATTCCAACAGGAATATTCGGAAGGACTCTTTCAAGATTTAACTGATAACAACCAAATCGACTTTATCGCCATTGATGAAATTCATAATGCTAAACAAAGAAAACCAGAAGAAGAAAGTAAACGTCGCGGAACTATCAAGCGGATAATCGGTAGAGCCTCTACAAATAAAAATCTCTATGTTCTTGGTATGAGTGCAACACCTGTAATCAATAATCTCACGGAAGCAAAATCTCTTTTGGAAATGGTCACCGGCAAAGACTACAGAGACTTTAGCACGATGAAAACACTTGCCAACGCACTCGAAGCATTTAAACATCTGAGTCTAAATGGACTCCGCTATATTCCCAAGTATGAAATTCAAATCAAAGAACTTACAGGGGAAAATACTCCTAAACTTAAATTGGATGGAAGGGAACTACTAGAAGAATTACTTTCTATATCCAATGCCAATTATTCTAAAGCAGAACAAATTTTACTTTCCAAGAAATTAGAGGCAATTCGCAATTATCTCCGTTCGGGAGTAATTTTATATACTCATTATACAACTGGAATGATTGAGCCGATTGTTGCGTTTGTGAAATCCTGCGGGTTTAAGTTTGGAACATATACAGGTGAAGAGCCTTTAGATGAAAGAGAAGCGGCTAAGCAGAAATTCCTCTCGGGAAAAATAGACATTCTCATTGGCTCCCGTCCGATTGGAACAGGAGTTGATGGACTTCAGGAAAAATGCAATCGTATGATAATCCTTTCTCTCCCCTGGACTGATTCAGAATACACACAGTTAAAAGGAAGAATCTATAGACAGGGCTCCAAGTTCGGCGAAGTAGAAATTCTAATTCCACAAGTTTACATTCAATTAGAAGACAAAGAATGGTCTTGGGATAGACAACGAATCAATTTAATTCGAAATAAAAAGACACTCGCCGATGCTGCCATTGATGGAGTCGTTCCTTCTAAGAAAATTCCTTCTCTAGATACTCTCTTTAAAAAATCTCAAGAGGCACTGCGCGAATGGAAAGAGCGAATCGGGCAGGGGAAACTCTTTATTATCCAGAGAAAGGATTTAGTATTTCCCCTTCGACCGGAAATAGTAGAACAACTTTCTAGAACGTTAGGTGATTTCTCTACACTCAATCGAGTCTGGAGCACTTCTAATTCTAAAACAACTCATAAAAAGCTTACTGAAAATCCAGAAGATTGGTATTACTACCACACTCTCTATCGGGAGCGTCGTAAAGAGTGGAGTGAAATTCCTTACAAAGAAATTGGCAAAATGATTACTCGTAAAGAAATGATTGTAGCCGATCTTGGTTGTGGCGAAGATTTACTTCGTAAAGAAATTCCAAAGAATAAAGTTCTCTCCTTTGACCATGTCGCCATTAACAAAAACGTAATCGCTTGCGACATCTCCCATTTGCCGCTAGAAAATGAATCTGTAGATATAACTGTATTTTCTCTTTCGCTAATGGGTGCGAATTACAAAGAGTATCTACAAGAAGCCTATCGAGTCTTAAAGGCAATGGGTGTTCTACTCATCGCCGAGCCGATTAGTAAATGGGCAGGTCGAGAAGAGGAGCTAACAGCCATTTTGTCCGAAGTAGGATTTGAAAAGCCAACACTTAAAAAGACAAAGCAGTTCGTTTATCTGAGTGGGATTAAGTTTAGGATTTAGGGAATACAAGCGACTAGGCACTCGAAACAGAGGATAATCCAAAGACTTCAAGTTTTACAGAAATCATCTCAAAAATTTAAAATTGAGAATGAAATCCTTGATACAAAACTTTTGCCGCATTACTCATTTTCTGAATCAATTGCTGATACTTCTCATTGTCAGGTATAAGCCCACTAGCTTCAAAATGAATTTCATTGTGAGAAATTTGAAAATCATTAAATGACATTAATTCATTAATAGCATTTTGGATAGTTCTATTTAAAAGATATTCTTTGATTAGAGAGGGATTGTTTCCTTTTATGATGAAACTCTTATCGAATTTTTCATCCCCAATGGTAATGTCTTCCATTTGAAAAACTTTGATTGCAAAACCCATTAGTAATCCTTGTTTTTCAATATTCAATACAAAAGAAAGAGGCTCTTGCGGATTCAATTTGATAATCGTATACGTTTGACTATTTTTTCCAGACCCCCGAGTCTCCTTGTAAATGTTTATTGAAAAACCATCTAAATCTCCCACAATTTTCCATGGAACAAATGATGATATAAAATTTACCAATTTACTTTTAAGTTGGGGAAGGAAATTAAAATCCGATATTTTTTTTAACACGGGTGATTCTGATTCTACGAACTGCAAATTCAGTGCATTAGCTAGACTTTGCATCCTTACTTTTTCCTTTCCAAGATATAAATTAGAATAAAAAATACCAAATGCAAAAACGCTAAAAATGGGTAAAATGAATACAATAAAAATAAAAATATATGTAATAATTTTTATAATAATAGATATAATCATGATCATCGGTTTTAAAGTTTCCTTTGTAATAAAGATGAGATCTCTTTTTGAGAGGATGCAACATCACTTTCCACCTGTTTTATATTGTAAATGAATTTATTTTTCAATCACTTCTCTTTGTTCTTTCCAGCTCTACACTGTCACATATCCATATTTTTTCGGTATAAATTATATAATCAGTAAAATGGAAAAAATCTAGGCTTAGAATGGACACGTTTGATGTTATTGAAAAAACAACTGAGTTGATTCCGAACACAGTCGAAGTGTTACATTGGTGTTTGTTGCTAAAGAAGCTTTTTTCCCACTTGACACCATTCCTCATTCCACATTACTAATTCCTAATTAGAATGAATGCACTTGATCTTAGTAAAGTCTCTCTTTTAAAGTTTAACGCGTATTATGCGCTAGCGATGGGAGTATATCTGTTAATCTCTTCAACGTTAGAAGAAAGATTTTTTCCGAATCCTGAGTTAGCGTTTACAAATGGATTGTTCATTGGATTGATTGTTCAGTTTAGTATTTTGAATTTGAGAATAGTTCTAATGCAAAAACAATTAAAACGCTCAGGAGAAATTCAAATCAGCTTTGCATTCTTGTCTATTTTAATCAATATCATAGTTTTAATCGTTCTTATTTCCATCAAAAATAATTTTAGCTTGGTTTTTGGTTTTTTTATTGCACATAATCTTAATATTTTAAACATAGCCTTTATTACGACTCGTTCAGTTAAGAAAAATGATTAAAAAAATCTTAGTTATCCTGTTTTCCCTTTGTCTGAGCTTCTCCGTTTTCGCTAATGAGAACGGTCACGAATCAGAAGCCTTTGATCTTCCCGGTATTATTGACCATCACCTTTATGACCATGCAGAATTTCCATTGAATTTCGGCGGCGTAAAAGTCTATGAAGGGGAAGCTAATTTCGACAAAACCAACCCAGCTATTTTTGAAGAGCATTTAGAAGGCAATCTCACTAAGAAGTATCACTTTGTGGGTGGATTTGATATGCACATTACTCGTCGTGTTACCATGATGTGGATTGTGACTTTCTTTTTATTAATCACTTTTATCCCTGCTGCTCGCATGATTGCAAAGAATCCTCTTCGAAGGTTCATTCTCGTTTTACCGGTGCTGTCGAGACCGTATTAGAGTATCTTCGTAAAGAAGTGATTGATCCAAATATGCACGGTCATGGACATCCCTATTATCATTATCTTTTTTCTTTATTCTTCTTCATCTTATTTTGTAACCTTTTTGGATTAATTCCTTCCGTTGGAGAAATTCTTGCGATGGTAACAGGACAAGATCCTCATCACTCTGTTTTAACAAAGATTTGGAGTGGTATTACTGTAACAGGTGACGTTTCTGTAACGGTAACATTGGCAGGCGCTACTCTATTTTTGATTTACGGAACTGGCTTTGCTTATCAAGGGATTCGTTTCATTCCTAACTCTGTTCCAAATGGTGTGCCTTGGCCACTTTGGCCTTTATTATGGCCTCTCGAATTTATCATTTCTCCTATCGCAAAAGCGTTTGCGCTCACAGTGCGTCTTTTAGCAAATATGACAGCGGGTCACGTTGTGATCTTGGCATTGTTAGGATTTATATTTGAATTTAGATCTTATGCGATAGTTCCTATTTCGATTGGTGGAGCAACAGCGATTTATCTCCTAGAGATATTCGTTGCCTTTGTTCAGGCGTTTATTTTTACACTATTGACTTCCCTTTTTGTTGGTTCGTCAATGCATAGGCATTAAAAGTTTTAATTTTAATTTAAAGTTGATTTAAGAGGAGATTTTATATGGATTTTGGTTTAGGATATATTGGTGTTGGAATTGGAGCTGGACTCGCTATTTTAGGAGCTGGTTTAGGTATTGGTCGTATCGGCGGTCAAGCTGTTGAAGGTATGAGTCGTCAACCAGAAGCTGCAGGTAAGATTCAAACTGCAATGCTTATTTCTGCTGCATTTATTGAAGGTGCTGCGTTATTTGCTTTGGTTATCGCATTCCAAGCTGGCGGTGTTTTAAACAAAGAATTGCCAAATTCATTAAAGGCACACACAGCAGTAGAACAACCAGCTGCGCAACCTAAATAAGTAAGAGGCAATCATTTTGATTTATCTAGCGGCAGGCGGATTACTTGATGCTAATCCAGGTCTTTTAGTTTGGACCATAATTACATTTTTAGTCGTAGTTTTTATTCTCAGAGCTTTCGCATGGAATCCTATTCTACATGCTCTCGATGAGAGAGCGGAAAAGATCCATGGCGACATTGAGAAAGCGGATAAAATTCGCAAAGAGGCAGAGGAGCTTTTAGCAACCTACAATGCTAAGCTAACTGCTGCAAGAGATGAAGCACTTGCTATTGTAAGCGAAGCAAACTCTGATGCAGTCAAACTCAAAGCCAAAACTGTGCATGAAACCCAAGATGAGATAAAAGCTATTAAAGAGCAGTCTCTTAAAGATATTGAACTTGCAAAGCTGAAAGCTGTTCAAGAGTTGCAGGCTCAAGTTGTTGATCTTTCAGTTATGATTGCTAGTCAGATTTTACAGAAGAAAGTTAGATCTGAGGATCATGCTGAATTTGTGAAAGAAGAAATTGCTAAACTGAAGAGTATGAAAGCATAACTATGGATAATATTCACGTTGGTAAAGTCTATGCGGAAGCTCTGCTGGAGATAGCAGCAGAGAAAAAGAATTTTGCTATCATTGAAGAAGAATTGCAGGCGGCTGTAAAAGCTCTCTGTGATGACAATCAGGTTTGGGAGTTCTTTTTATCTCCCAAAATTTCTAAAGATCAAAAGATAAAAGTAATGGAGAGTTCACTGAAGTCTACCTTTTCTGAAACTGTGAACTCCCTTTTATTTTTGCTCTTAAAGAAAGACCGGATTTTCTTTATCAAAGAAATAGCATTGCAATACAGAATAGGAAATGACAAGCTCAATGGTCGGATTCGTGCATACGTTGAATCTGCTACCAAGCTTACTGATTCACAAGTGGGTGATATCCAGTCAACACTCGCAGAGCGATACAAAGGTGAATGTATCATCGAAAATATTATAAAGCCGGATCTTATCGGCGGACTGGTGATTCGTTTTAACGATAACCTTATAGATGGCTCAATGAGAAGCCAACTACTTACTATTAAGAAAAATTTACTCCAGAGCAAATTAGGTGGGGCATACTATGAAAATTAAAACTGAGGAAATAACTTCCTTAATTAAAAAAGAAATACAAAGCTATAAACAAGACTTAGCCATTGACGAAGTCGGAACCGTAATTGAAATCGGGGACGGTATCGCTAGAGTATTTGGCTTAAAGAATGTTATGGCAGGGGAGCTCCTTGAATTTCAAAATGGGATTCGTGGGCAAGCCTTCAACTTGGAAGAAAACTCCGTTGGGGTGGTTATTCTCGGTGAATACAAGCACATAGAAGAAGGATTCACAGTAAAAAGAACCGGAACTATTTTCTCTGTTCCTGTTGGTGAAGCAATGCTTGGTCGTGTAGTTAATCCTCTCGGCGAGCCAATTGATGGAAAGGGACCAATTCAAACTGACAAAGTTAGACCGGTAGAAGTATTAGCTCCTGGTATTTCTAAGCGTTATCCTGTAAATGAACCTCTTCAAACGGGCGTTAAAGCCATTGACTCCATGATTCCTGTCGGTCGCGGACAACGTGAGTTAATCATTGGTGACCGTGGAACTGGAAAAACAACCATTGCTATTGATACTATTATTAATCAAAAAGGTTCTGGCGTTATATGCGTGTATGTAGCTATTGGACAAAAAGCTTCTACTGTCGCTGGTGTTGTTCAAAAGTTGCAAGACAAAGGTGCTATGGCTTACACAATCGTTGTGAACGCAAGTGCTTCTGATCCTGCTCCTTTGCAATTCATTGCTCCTTATGCTGGTTGCACAATGGCTGAATACTTTATGTATGACCAAGGCAAAGCTTGTCTCATCGTATATGATGATTTAACCAAGCAAGCGGTTGCTTATCGTCAAATGAGCTTACTTCTTCGTCGTCCTCCGGGTCGTGAAGCGTATCCTGGAGACGTATTCTACTTACATTCTCGTTTATTAGAAAGAGCTGCTAAGCTCGATCAAAAATACGGCGGTGGTTCTTTAACTGCGCTTCCAATCATTGAAACGCAAGAAGGGGAAGTATCTGCTTACATTCCGACTAACGTGATTTCTATCACAGACGGACAGATTTATTTACAATCGAATTTATTTGCTTCTGGTATTCGTCCTGCTGTGGATGTCGGTATTTCTGTATCTCGCGTGGGTGGTGCTGCTCAAATTAAAGCTATGAAAAAAGTAGCTGGAACATTGAAGTTAGACTTAGCACAATTTAGAGAATTGGAAGCGTTTGCTTCTTTAGGAACTGAATTGGATGCAGCTACCCAAGCTCAGTTGGATAGAGGAAATAGAATCGTGGAAGTATTAAAACAACCGCAATCTAATCCTTATCCCGTAGAAGATCAAGTATTGGTAATCTTTGCTGTTACTCGCGGTTTGATGGATACAATTCCAGTAAACAAAGTTCGCGCTTTCGAAACTTATTTATTAGAGCATGTAAAATCTCATCATCCAGAGCTTCTAAATGAAATTCGTGATGAGAAAAACATCAAAGATGAAAACATTGTGTCAGAGCGTGTCAAAGAAGTTGTTGCAGACTTTTTAAGAAAGTAAGGGTTCAAACAAATTGGCTTCACCTAGAGAAATTAAAAAGAGAATCGTTTCGGTAACGAACACAAAGAAGATTACTCGCACTATGGAAATGGTAGCTACTGCTAAGTCCAAAAAGATGAGTAATCGAGTTAACGCTTCCAAGCCTTTTTCTGATAAGATAAAAGAGCTAGTTGGTTCTTTGTCTTCGCTTGCAAGTAAGGTAGAAAGCCCCTTTTTGCGAAGAGAAGAAAGTCCTAAGAAAATTGCCGTATTAGTAATCACGGCAAACAGAGGATTATGTGGTGGATATAATAGTAATATCCTTAGAATGACTCGTAGCTTTTTAGGCGAATTGAAATCTAGGGAATTCGTTATGATTTATATGTCATTGGTAAGAAAGGAATTTCCTTCTTTAAATTTGCGAAAGAGCCCGTTGCTCAGTCTTTTATTAATATTGATGACAACTCAGGCTACAAAGAGGCAGAGTTCTTTGCTAACTTATTTATGGATGAGTTTTCTTCCAAGAAAATCGATGGATTAGAAGTTATTTCAACTGTTTACCATTCTTCTGCTGATCAAAGAGCCGAAATTACAAGAGTTCTTCCAATTGAGCCTCCTTCAGGCACAAAGGATGTAAATGATTCTGTAATTTATGAGCCAAGTCCAGAAGTTATTTTGAATTCGCTTTTGCCACTAGTTATTAAAACAGCAATGTATAAAATGATTCTTGAAGCAGTTTGCTCCGAGCAGATAGCTAGAAGAATTGCAATGAAGTCCGCTACAGATGCGGCAACAGATATGATTAAAATATTAGTTCGTGGATACAACCGTGTTAGACAATCTAAGATTACGCAAGAGATTTCAGAGATTGTTGCCGGAGCGGATTCACTGAAATAGAGTTATAGTTTAAGGGAGTATAGTATAAATGAGCAACGTAGGAAAAATCAAGCAAATCATCGGATCGGTTCTCGACATTACTTTTGAGAATGGACAATTACCTGAAATCTTCAATGCCTTAGAAATTGATTTAGTTAAAAATGGGGTCAAAGAAAAAGTTGTCGCTGAAGTTCAACAGCATTTAGGGGACAATACTGTAAGAGCCATTGCTCTGTCTTCTACGGACGGGATGGTTCGAGGGCTTGCAGTAACAGATACAGGAGCTTCTATTAGCGTTCCAGTTGGAGAAGTTACTCTTGGTAGAATCTTTAACGTATTGGGTGAAACCATAGACGAAGGTGCTGCTATACAAGTAAAAGAAAGACGTTCCATTCATATGCCTTCTCCTAGATATGAAGACCTTAAACCAAAGACTGAAGTCTTTGAAACAGGAATCAAAGTTATCGATCTACTTGCTCCTTATATCAAAGGTGGTAAAACCGGATTATTCGGTGGTGCCGGAGTTGGTAAGACAGTATTAATTCAAGAATTAATCAATAATATCGCAAAGCAACATGGTGGATATTCTGTATTTGCCGGTGTGGGCGAAAGAACAAGAGAAGGAAATGACCTTTGGCGAGAAATGAAAGAATCAGGCGTTATTGATAAAACTGTTCTCGTTTATGGACAGATGAATGAGCCTCCTGGAGCACGTTTAAGGGTTGCTCTTTCTGCATTAACAATGGCAGAGCATTTTCGTGATTCTATGAATGCTGATATTCTTTTATTCGTAGATAACATCTTCCGATTCTCACAAGCTGGATCGGAAGTATCTGCTCTTCTTGGTCGTATGCCTTCTGCTGTGGGATACCAACCTACTCTTTCTACTGAAATGGGTGGTCTACAAGAGCGTATTACTTCTACTCAAAATGGTTCGATTACATCAGTTCAAGCGATTTACGTTCCTGCGGATGATTTAACCGACCCTGCTCCTGCTACTGCATTTACTCACTTGGATGCTACAACCGTTCTTTCTCGTAATATTGCTTCTAAAGGTATTTACCCTGCTGTGGATCCATTGGATTCTACATCTCGCGTTCTAAATGCTGAGGTATTAGGCGAAGAGCATTACACTGTTGCCCGTGAAGTGCAACGTATTTTACAAAGATATAAGGACTTACAAGATATCATTGCGATTTTAGGTATGGATGAGTTGTCAGAAGATGATAAGATTCTAGTAGGTCGCGCACGAAAGATTGAAAAGTTTCTTTCTCAACCATTCTTCGTTGCCGAAGTATTCACTGGTTCACCTGGAAAATATGTAAAACTAGCTGATACAGTTAGATCCTTTAAAGATTTGATTAGTGGTAAATATGATGACCTTCCAGAGCAAGCTTTTTACATGGTTGGATCAATTGATGAAGTTGTAGAAAAGGCTAAGAAGCTAAAGGCATAAGACATGTCTGAAAGTAAATTAACAGTTACAGTAATTTCGCCAGAGAAGCAAATCTTCTCTGGACCGGCTGAGTATGTGAATATTCCAGGAACAATGGGCTATTTTGGTATCTTAGTAAACCACTCTCCTATTGTTTCTGAGTTAGAAGTTGGAATTTTAGAAATTAAACATGATGGAAAAGTTCTAAAGATTGTAGTAGATGGTGGGTTTGCAGAAGTCAAATCAAACCAGATTAAAATATTAACGAACGGTGGCGATGTAAAAGAGAATATAGATTTTCATCGTGCTTCAGCAGATTTAGATAAGGCAATTGCTTCTAGTTCTAAAACAAGAGAATTGGACATAAAAAAAGCAAGAGCGCGAGTATTAATTCATAAAACTTAATCCATAGAATCACTTTACTAGCCGAAAATGTAATTTAGGAATAGGTGAATTTTTATTAAAAATAAGCTGCCAATCCTATTATTTGCCTTGATTCTAATCCTTGTAGGAATATACTTGAGGCAAAATAGAAATTGGTTGAAAGGAATTTATGCTCCATCAAAAATTCACGTCAAAATTACAGGTAAGGTTAGAAATCCCGGAATCTATGAAATGGTGCCCGGAGACCAAGTGAAACATCTGGTTGAAAAAGCAGGCGGCCTAGCTAGTAATGTTGACAGTTCCAATACAATTTTAGATACTGAAGTGCTAGATGGTCAGGTTATCAGCATCGAATAAGGAATAGGAAATGGCGGAAGAGAGTAAACAATCTGGATTAGCAAGCGACCAAACAAAGTCTGGTAATGCTTCCCTTGACGACAGCTTTTCTGATTTAGAAGAATCCCTTGATTTTGATATTTATGTAGAAGATATTCCTCTCATCGCTGAGGCTAATGGCGATATGCTTGATGATGTGGCTAATAGTGCTTCACCTATTGTCGCCCATTTTACCGATCCTAGTTCCAGTTCTTCTGATCCGATTCCTTTAAATTTAAGCTCCTTTCGAAGTAAGGATAATGATGATTATTCTGATATAGGCTCTAAGCCTTTCTCCGAAGATGATTTAGATGATATTTTATTAAAGGATAATTCTTCTAGTCAATTTGATGAAGATGAGCAAATTGGATTATCCTCTTCCGAGTTAGATCATATAATATCGGATAATGATGATTTTGCTACAGACTATGAAGATTCTTTAGAAAGTAATTATCAACCAGGAGGTGGTAAGTCTAGATTTGCCCCTACTGATGATTCATTTGAGGAAAATGATTTAACAGATACCTATGATACTGATTTAGGTGATGATGACAATATTACGCTTGGCTCAGATGAATTAGACCATATTTTAAATCCCGATGAAGAAGAAAACGGGGATGAAGAATTTGAATCCAAATCTTTCTTTGATGCTGATGCTGCAGAAGAAAATGAAGAAGATGGTCCTATAGCTCTATCCGATGAAGAATTAAATAATATTACAAGTCTAGATGATTCCAGTGTAGATGATTTTGAAACAGAGCATTTTATTTCTGAGCCTCCCCCTGATCTTTTTGAACATTCTGGTTCTAATGAAGAAGAGATTGCTTTATCGGGAGATGAATTAAATAATTTATTAGAAAGTGGAAATACTGACGAGGAAGAATTTGAAACCGGAGAAGCTAAGTCTTTCTTCGATTCGGAAGAAGACGATGAAGAAATTGCACTATCTCCGGATGAATTAAGTAATATTACAGATTCCGAATATGCTGTAGAAGATGGAATAGAAACTGCCGATTTAAGTTCTGGTATTGAATCCAATGAGTATGGTGTTTCTACTGAAAGCGTTTTTGATGAGGATGTTGCCGAAGACGATGATATATCTCTCTCGGGTGATGAATTAAATAATATCTTAGAAACTGGCGAGATTGAAGTAGAAAACGAAGAAGAAGTGGAAGAAGAATTCGATTTAGAGAATGCGAAATCTTTCTTTGACTCAGATGAAGAAGAACAAGATGATGAATCAATTTCCCTTTCACCGGACGAACTAGGCAATATTACTGCCGAAGAAGACTTTGAATTAGATTCCAGTTCATCTGAAAACTTTTCTAGTGATGAGGCTAATTTCGATTTAACGGAAGAGACAGAAGATTTGGAAATCGAATCCAAATCAGATTTGTTTGATGAAAACGCTACAGAAGATGAAGAAATTGCTCTCTCTGGAGATGAACTTAATAACCTAATTGAAAGCGGTGAGATTGAAACAGAAGAGGAACAAGAAAATGAAGTTGTTGAAGCCGATGATTCTTCTGCACATTCCTTTTTTGAAGATGCCTCAGAGGAAGATGAATCCATTGCTTTATCTCCGGATGAACTTGGAAATATTACGGCAGAAGAAGACTTTGAAATTCAAGAGATTGATGGAGTTAACGAATTAGAGCAAGAGGATAATTTCGATTTATCTGAATCAACGCAAGACTTGGAAATGGAGCCTACTCCAAACTTATTCGAAGAAGAGACTGTCGAAGATGAAGAGATTGCTCTCTCTGGTGACGAATTAAATAATTTATTAGAAAGCGGTGACATCACGACAGAAGAAGATGACTCTCTCGGAAGTTCTTTCTTTGAAAATTCAAATGAAGAAGATGAATCTATTGCTCTATCTCCGGATGAACTTGGAAATATTACAGCTGAAGAAGACTTTGAAGTTGAAAATATAGAGCCGTCTATTGCGAGTGATGAGGGTAATTTTGATTTGTCTGAAGCAACTGATGAGTTCGAGATGGAATCACCGCAAAACCTATTCGAAGAAGAGACTGTCGAAGATGAAGAAATTGCACTTTCTGGTGATGAGTTAAACAATTTACTTGAAAGCGGTGAAATTGAAACAGAAGATGCTCCTTCCAATGATAATCAAGTCGAAGAAGTAGCGGCTAATACTGATTATAGTAATCCAATCGACTCCGGAATGGTTATTGGAGATGATGATTTTATAATAGACGATAATTCATCTCTATCAGATTTAGGAGACTTCAATATTGATGATACTCCAGATATTGAACAACATGATTATTCTGATGAGATTGAGTCCTTTCAATTTGGTGCTGTCAAGAAAGAAGAATTAAAGAAAGTCATTTCTTATATGGATGAATTGTTAGGAAGTTTGCCTGATTCCTATATTAAAGAATTTGCAAGTTCTGAATACTTCGAGTTATACAAGAAGATTATGAACGAGTTGGAACTGTAAGAATGAGCTTCATACAAAAAGCGCTTAAATTATTACAAGAATTTCCAAATTTAAAAAACGAATCCTTCCAAGTTACAGATAAAAAAAAAAAGAGTTTTTTACAAGAAGCTGAAAGTTTTTTTAAAAATCTAACTTCTTCCAAACAGACTAACGAGGATTTAGAATCAGATGATGACTCAATCCTCGTAGACTTAGATCAACCAGATCCTCTTGCGGACATAAATGATTTGCCGCAAAATGATATCTTTACGCAAGATGAGAACGTTCCACCTGCTGATGATGAAGACACATTCTCCATTCCTAGTATTCCAGAAGAGTTCGATGAAGAAGATGGAATCGAAGTAGACTTAGACCCTGAAGTAGATGAAATTTCGAACGAGCCTGAGATTTCTAGTGATTTAACCTCCGAGACTTTTGATGAATCCTCTGATGATTTTATTGAAGTATCTTCTCTAGACGAATTTGATGAAATAAAATCCGATCCAATAGATGAATTTGCGGGTAATACCGAAACAGTTGAACTGAACGAAATAGATTCGCCTTTACCCGATGAAGATGGCGTTGTTTTTGAGGCAGATGACTTTGAAGAATCCGAGCCTAATGATATTCTAGAAGACTGGGAAAAAGATGCAATGGCAGAAGGAATGCCAGATTCTTTTATCGAGGCTGATACCGATAAGCTGCACGAAGAAGTTGAAGAAGCAGAAAAAATTCTCAGTAGCTTAGAGGAAGAACAATCAGCGGAAGTAAAAGAGCCTGATGAGATAGAACCTATTGTTGATGTCAATGTTGAAGCTGCTTTCGAAACTGCTAAACAATTCAAATCCTCTTATGAAGAAAAATTAGAAAGTTATTTAGTTTTATTTGAAATTACAAAAGAGCTTTTAAAATCCAAATCATTCGATGACTTCTTTGAAAATTTAATGTATTCTATCATTGGACAAGTCGGACCGGAGATAATGATTATATTTTCTTCTCGCGATGGTAACTTTAGTCAAATGAAAATTGTTGCCCACGAGGGAATTGACATTGAGCCAGACTATGTTATAAAGAAAGGGGATACTCTTTATTCGCTCCTTGAATCTGAAAAAAATGTAATCTATGCAAGAGATTTGTTAGATAAAGATTTAAAAGACCGTGAAAGAGTTTTAATTGCTAATCCACTCACAGAGATTTTAATTCCAATTCGAGTTATGGATCAATTCTCAGGCTTCATTGCAGCCGGTAGAATGATTAGCGGAGAGGATTACACTGAAAAAGATTTTGAGTTCTTACAGATTCTAGTGGAAGTTTCCGGAAATTTTTTAAGTAAGTTATTTGACTCAGAGAATTTGAGTAATGAAGTTTCTGAACTCAATAAAATTATTCATTCTAGTAGTAGCATTACTGATTTTACGGATAAGGTATATACGAGTAAGACGCTAGATGAGTTATACGATGTAGTCTCTGATAACTTGATCAATGACTTTAAAGTTTCAAGCTTCACATTCATGATCTTAGATGCAAAGTCGATGGATTATAAAGTCTTTGGCTCTAATTTTTTACTCCCTGATACTTTGGGAAAATTCCGATTGAACAAAGATTCAAAAATTATTACAATGATTTCACACATAAGCGATGTTTACCGCTTAGAAAACTTTCAATCAAATTCCGAGATAAATACATATATATCAGAGAAAGAACTTACAGCGATGAGTGAATTCACATTGATTCCATTGATTAGCATTGGAAGAATGGTTGGATTGTTTATCATTCATAAAGTCTCTACAGAATGGAGTCCCGGATTTAAAAGAACTATATTATCTCTTTCTAATGTTGTCGCTCCAATCATCGCAAACCTAGTGATGCAAAATGAAAAAGAAAGTCTATTTAGAAATCCATTCAATCCTCTTCTCGAAACTATTGATAAAGAAATTAAATACTGTGAAACAAAGAATAAACAATTTACATTGATTGTTTTGAAAATTTTAAATGTAACTCGAATCTTAAACATTCTTGGAATTAATTTCTTCTCTGAGTATTCAGATTTTATTTCAAAGAAAATATTTGAAAACGCAAAGGAATCTGATTACATATCCAGAATCGGTCAGGGTAAATTTGCAATTCTCTTAAAAGAAAACAGTAAAGCAGATTCAGAAAGTTTTATTTCTAAGATTAAATCTGAAATTGTATTATTTCATAACCCTTCTAGAGACTTTAAACTTTCGATTCAGATTTACTCTCTTACTTATCCGGAACAAGCCAAAGATAAACGAAAGTTTATTGAGATGATGGAAGAAACTTAGGGCTAATTAGCGTTATGCTCTTTAACTCGATTAATTTTTTAATTTTCTTTTCTGTCTTTTATTTAATCTATACAAAAGTAAATTTAAAAATCCAAAACTGGCTTCTTTTGTTAGGGGGCATTGTCTTTTATTCCTTTTGGAATTATAAAATGACATTTCTTTTGTTGTTTTGTATTTACTTCAACTTCGTTGCAGGAATTCAATTAGTAAAGAATCAAGATGCAATTAAACGAAAAAGAATTTTGCTTTTTACGATTGCTTTAAATCTGGGAATCCTTTTTATTTTTAAGTATACGGTTTTTGTAATTCAATCCTTTAACGATATATCTAGATTAGCCAATGGAAGTTTGAAGTTGAGTGTAATAGATATTATCCTACCGATAGGAATTTCTTTCTATACATTTCATAATATCAGTTATATCTACGATGTGTATAAGGAGAAAATTAAACCGACTCATAACTTGCTGACTTATGCAGTATACGATTTGTTTTTTCCATTACTTCTATCCGGTCCAATTGAGCGGGCAGAAAGATTAATCCCTCAGATTGAAAAAGAAAGAGAAATAACAAAAGAAAAATTCCAATCGGGGTTAATTCTTGTTATCTGGGGAATCTTTAAGAAAGTATTTGTCTCAGATAACCTGGCTCCTTTTGTGAATATGGCTTTGTACCCAGATGAGACTATTCCAAAGGGATTGGTTTACTTTGTTGCGGCTGCCTTTGCCTTTCAAGTTTACGCGGACTTTAGCGGTTATACTGATGCAGCACGGGGCATGGCGAGAATGATTGGATTTGAACTATCGCTTAATTTTAATTTGCCTCTATTTAAAGCTACGAATCCTTCGGAGTTTTGGAAACGCTGGCATATTTCTCTTTCTACCTGGTTACGGGATTATGTGTATATACCGCTCGGTGGAAATCGATATGGAATTTTTTATCAGAATATGAATCTAATGATAGTGTGGATTCTTGGTGGACTCTGGCACGGGGCTACTTATGGTTATCTCATTTGGGGAATCTATTGCGGCTTACAAGTAGTGATATACAATGTATATGCTGAGATGAAGAATAAACATTTTTCTAATGGAGACTCGGACTCAAATAATAAGATAGCAACAACAGAAAAAAAACAAATCATCTCTGCGTCTCTGTGGCTCCGTGGCAATATTTTTAATCTTATAAGTATTTTTATTACATTCATGCTCTTTGGGTTAGGATTACTTTTATTTAGAGTAGAAAATCCAACTCATCTAATGCGGCTAATGGATAATATGGGTGGAATTTATTTGAACTGGGTTTTGATTTGTAAATTTCTGTTTTATATTTCGCCAATTATAATTCTAGATAGTCTTCAAGTATTGCACAAGGACTTGGAATATTTTAGTTCTTCAAAAATTCACCCCGCACTTGCTTACGGTATAATGACAGTATTCGCTATTCAGTTTTGCTTGTTCTCTGTTTTTGAGAGTAAGGAATTTTTCTATTTTCAGTTTTAATTTTACTTGCATTTTTAATTATTATAAAATGATAATAGGTGCATGACTAATCTTTCTAATAAATTGGTTACCGTTACAGAAATAAAAAAATATTTGAGAATATTCATTGTCTTATTGTTTTTCACCTTTTCTCTTTTAGCGCAGAATAACGATAATCCTCCAAAGTCATCGGAAACCCCTATTGAAGCAGAAAAGCATCGAATTTATTTTCAAACCGGTTATGGCTATGGAAGTTTACGAAATGCTAATGACTCTATAACTCGTGAATCTATTATAGACTATGGCATTGTTTACTCTGCATTGAACCGTGGAGATTACATACCAATTCAGGCAACGCCGGATAAATCGACTGCAGTTCATCCTGGTCGAAGAAAAAGATTGCAAATCATAAAGAAATGATTAACTATGCTCTTATGGGTAAGCGCGGCTAAGAAATTAATGATGGCATCAGAGTATTTAGAATTCGAAAGAAATTCTTTGGAGAAGCATGAATTTTACAATGGTGAAATTTATGCAATGGCAGGCGCGAAGGAAAGGCATAATCTTATTGTCAGCAATTTGATTGCAACGATTGGAATTCAAATTAAAAATAAACCTTACGTAATATTTCCTTCATTAATGCGTGTTGTAATTGAAGAGTATAATCATTATACCTATCCAGATGTAACTTTAGTTTGTGGAGAGCGAAAATTTCTTGACAATAAAAATGATTCTTTATTAAATCCAAATGTAATTATAGAGGTCTTATCTGACTCAACAGAAAAATACGATAGAGGTAAAAAATTCGGGGCTTACAGGAATATTATTTCCCTTAGGGAATACATGCTAGTATCCTCCGAGCATAGAAAAATTGAATTATTTACAAAGACAACTGAAGGGAAATGGTTTCTATCTGAGAATGGAGTTGAGGATACTATTATTATTCCGACGCTAGACTTAACTCTTTTGCTGTCTGACGTATATGACAAAGTAGAGTTTGAACAGTAGAAATTTTTTGCCACAGAGGCACAGATTTGACAAGCTATATACGAATTAGTTATCCAATTTGTCATTCCCGAAATTCCACCAGCTATCGCCACGACTGCCAAGCGATGTCGGGAATCTTTACTTCTAGATATCCCCGACAGAAAAAGAAACTCAATGTTTCTCTCTTAGGGTCGAAACATAATGGGGATGACATAGAAACATTCCCTTTCCCTTAATTCTATAGTCAAATGAAAGCTCTATACCAAAATAAGCCCTTAAACTCTAATAATCGCATAAAATCCTTCCTCCGTGTCGGCGCCTGTAGTGAGCTTGTCGAATCTATGCCTCTGTGGCGACTAATCTTCCTAATCCTCACACTAGCCAATTGCATCTCTCGGCAGATTCCAATTCCCACCGAGCGGCTAATTCCAAAAGTCTTTACAAGTAAGAAATTATCGCAAAAACAAATTCCGTATTTATTATATCAGCCGAAATCCTATTTCACAAATCAGAGAGAAGAGCTTCCCCTTGTTGTTTTCTTGCATGGGCGAGGAGAAAGAGGAAATGATCTGGAAATGCTAAAACGGCAAGCTCTACCAAAGATGATTGCGGAGGAAAATACTGAGTATCCGTTCTTGATGATTGCGCCTCAATTGCCGGAATCAGAGGAAGAGTGGTATACAAAGGATTTGATGACTTTGATAGAAGAGATCGAATCAGAATACTCTGTCGATGAAAATCGCATCTACCTAACAGGCATTAGCCTCGGAGGAAATGGCGCTTGGAAAGTAGCGACTGAATACCCCAATAAATTTACCGCTGTAGTTCCTATTTCTGGTTGGGGAGACACGTCTAGGATTTGCAGGCTTAAAAATGAAAATGTATGGGCGTTTCATGGAGGAAAGGATACTCTCATTTTGCCTGAGAGAACGCTTGAAATAGTAGAACGATTGCAGTATTGTAATTCAACCACTTGGTTTACAATTTATCCCAACGCAAAGCACGATGCCTGGACGGAAACCTATCACAATGAAAATGTGATGAAATGGATGTTAGAACAAAGGAAAAAAAAGTCCAAAGAAAAAGAATCCAATAATAAAAAACCAAAGTTTACAAAATCTAATCCTTTAAAAATATTAGTCATTGGTGATTCGATTGGAATTTCTATCTCATGGGGAATCAATGAATTTGTGCAGGCTAATTACCATATGACGCTAGATAATTTTGCAAAAGTATCTACAGGGCTTAGTTATCCCAAGTTTTACAACTGGCCTGAAAAGTTAGACGAGCTACTCGAAAAAAAGAAATACGATTTGGGCGTTGTATTAATTGGCGCAAATGATCCACAGATGATGAAGACGGATGCAGGTGGCTTCCTTTTTAAAACAGATGAATGGAGAGTTGAATACTTAGAGCGGATTAAAGTTATTGCAGAAAAATTTCGGAAAGCAAAGATGAATCTCTACTGGATTGAGCTTCCTCCTATGGGACCTGCCAAATATCAAAGCGATACGCGCTATATTAATGCCTGTTTTAAAGAAGCTTCTGATATACATCAATTTACTTATTTGTCTATGACGAATGTTTTGGGAAATGAAAAGGGTGAATATGAAAAATATCTTCCTTATAGAGGACGTCGCACACTTATGCGAGCAGATGATGATATTCACTTAACTGTAGTTGCTGCAAAGATGATGGTGCGAGAAATATTAACCAAAATCTTTTCTGACTATGAATTTCCCGATTCAGAATAAAATTGCATATAGGAGATAAAAATGGAAGAGACTGAAAAACTAGATTATGATAAACTTTGTAAATGGTGTGGAGAAGAACTCAAGCAGCCGGAAGGAATTTGTCCTAAATGTGATGTAGGGGATAATGGTAATAAGGCGTTAAAAGGGAAAAGAACTGAGATCAAAGCGAATAATGAAATGCTTAATATTTTTGTTAATAGGGAAGCAACCGCACCAGGGAGTAAGAAAGAAGGTTATGACTGGCTAGTCACTTTGCTTCTTTGTTTTTTTGTTGGATTTCTTGGTGTGCATAGGTTTTATACAGGAAGTATGTTACTCGGAGTTGGGCAACTGTTGACCTTTGGTGGATGTGGACTTTGGACGATGGTTGATTTTGCGTTGATTCTTATGAACACGTATAAAGATGGAAACGGTAGACTTCTAGTTAAAAATGGGTTTTCAAAAACATAGTGAGTAAAGTTCAAAAAGAAATAGTTTTTGTTGGTGGTGGACAATCTCACGCACCTGTCTTAAAAATGCTTGGGATGCGTCCTACGGCTAATATTAATATAACTCTTATTTCGGCAAATTCAGTCGTCCCTTATTCTGGAATGCTTCCGGGGTATATAGCTGGTAGCTACACCAAAGAGCAGTGCTTGCTTGATCTCAGGCATATTTCTAATTTTGCAGGAGCAAATTTTATTCAAGCAAATGTGACCGGCTTGGATTTACAGAAGCAGTTAGTTCTTTTAGAAAATAGACCGCCTATACCTTACGATATTCTTTCGCTTAACGTTGGAATTGTGCCCGATCTAGACTCAATTGTTGGCAGGGAGCACATTACACCCGTTAAACCCGCCATTGCTTTCTTTGAAAAATGGGAATCTATTTTGCATAAGATTGAGAAGGGAGATTACGGAAAATGTTTTCGTATTGGGATACTTGGGGCTGGTGCTGGCGGAATTGAATTAGCCTTCACTATGCAGAAACGGCTAATGGATATTATTCCTAATGTAGAAGTTCATGTTTTTCAGCGAGAAAAGGAGATACTACATAGCTTAAATGACAAAACGAAATTAAAAGTAATTAGGCTTTTAAAAGAAAAAAAAATTCAACTGCATACGCAAGAAGAAATTTCTAACATTGTTTCGATAGATACTGGTTTGAGTTGTAAATCAGTTAGAGGAAATGAATTTCAGCTTGATTTCGTGGTTGGCGCAGTCAAAGCAAAATCTTTGAGTTGGATAGAAGAATGTGACTTGCAAAAAGATGAAAATGGATTCATTCTCGTTAATGATTCACTTCAATCGTTTTCTCATCCGAATGTTTTTGCGGTAGGCGATATAGCTAATATGAAAAACCATCCTCGTCCAAAGGCAGGCGTTTTTGCTGTTAGACAAAGCGTTCCTTTGTATGAAAATTTAATCCGATTCATAGAAGATAAGCCCCTGGTAAAATTTAAGCCGCAGGAAAAGTTTCTAACTCTCCTAAATATCGGCGATGGACGGGCTATAGCATCGAGGGGCAATTATTCATTAGGCGCTTCGAATTGGATATGGAAGTGGAAAGATAAAATAGACACTGAGTTTATGCAGAAATTTCAAAACCTTCCTGTTAAGATGAGTTTGTCGATGGATGATAAACAATCGGATGAATTACTTTGTAAAGGATGTGGTTCAAAAGTTGGCTCGGATATTTTAAAAATTGCACTCGATAGACTTGAAATATATTTAGCAACTTTAAAAAGACCAAAATCGTCTAATAGCAAGTATGCGAAGACTCTAGTGGGTTTAAAGCAAAGAGAGGATTCAGCACTAATTCAGATTTCCCAAAAAGTAGGACTCATTCAATCTGTTGATTATTTCAAACCAATTGTGTCTGATTTATTTATCTCCGGACAGATTGCAGCAAATCACTGTCTTAATGATTTATATGCGAAAGGGGTAAATGCTCATTCGGCGCAAGCTATTATTAACCTAGATGAGAAATCATCTCGATCGAGTGAAGATTTATTTCAAGTCTTGGCAGGTGCGGCTACTGTATTTTCGAAAGAAGGAGTTGAATTACTAGGAGGACATACTAATTCAGGTAAAGAATTTGGATTGGGATTTGTATGCAATGGCTTTCAAGAAAAAGAAAATTTCTACTCTAAGAAAAATGCAAAAGTGGACGATTTGCTAATTCTCACAAAACCAATCGGTGTTGGACTTGCCTTTGCCGCGGATATGAGAAATAGGGTAAGACCTAATTGTGTAGATGCGGCTATTCAGTCTATGCTGCTTTCAAATTACGATGCGATAGGCGCAATGAAAAAGTATACTATACATTCCTGCACAGATATAACCGGTTTTGGCTTAGCAGGTCATTTACTTGAAATATTAAAAGCATCTAACTTAAAAGCAGAAATTCAATTAGATAAAATTCCTCTTTTGAAAGAACTGAATTCCATATTAGAAAAAAATCCTGAAATACAAAGTAGTCTATTTCCATCGAACTGGAAATCGTTTGAATCTTTTTCTAGTGGAAATAAATCACATCCTACCTATCGAGTTCTATTTGATCCGCAAACCTCGGGTGGATTATTGTTTACAATCAAGCCTACCGAAGGAGAAAAATGTTTAGCCGAATTAAAACGAATAGGATATGACGCTTCGATTATAGGGAGTGTGAAGAAATTAAATTCGGATAAAGTTAAATTGGTTGAATGTGGCTAAATTATACTTGCATTCTAAATCCATTTAGATAAAAGTTAATCAAGGAGTTTGCCTTGTCAAAAAATACAGAAGCGGTTGCTCAGATTAAAAAAATTAAAGAAGAAATTCACAATGGAATTGTGGGGCAGGAATCTTTAGTCGATGGACTCATTCTTGGTTTATTAGCAGATGGACATATTTTGATTGAAGGTGTGCCGGGACTTGCAAAGACAAGAGTTGTCAATCTTCTTGCTAATATTTGTAATGTTGCCTTTAAGCGGTTACAGTTCACTCCTGATTTGCTCCCAGCGGATATTGTTGGGACTAGAATTTACAATCAATCAAAAGCAAGCTTTGAAGTGAATAAGGGTCCCATTTTCGCAAACTTCGTATTAGCCGATGAAATCAATCGGGCGCCCGCAAAAGTTCAGTCTGCACTTCTTGAAACCATGCAAGAAAAACAAGTCACGATTGGCGACGAAACATTCTTGGTTCCAAAGCCTTTTTTTGTTTTTGCTACCATGAATCCTGTTGAGCAGGAAGGAACTTACTCTCTACCAGAAGCACAATTAGATCGTTTCTTAATGAAGCTAATCGTGAATTATCCCACAAAGAAAGAGGAAGCAGAAGTTGTAAAGATGGTAATTCAAGAGACAAGGCTTCCTGAAGTGCAAAAGCTCATGACTCCCGAAGATATTTTAAACCTACAAAAGATTGCGCGAAATATTTTCATCGAAGATAAAATTATTTCTTATATCACTGATATCATTCAAGCTACACGTGATCCAAAGGCGTATGGATTGAACTTGGAAAATGTAATCCAATATGGTGCTTCCCCTAGAGCGTCTATTGCACTTGCGTTAGTAGGTAGAGCCCGTGCCCTTATGTTTGGAAGAGATTCTGTTTTACCGGAAGATATTAAGGCTATCGCACATAACGTTCTCCGTCATAGAATTATACCTACTTATTATGCGGAAGCAGAAGGCATTAAAACAGAGCAAATTATCAATGAGATTCTATCTAAGGTAAAAGTTCCTTAAGCTGTAACTCCATGCTAGTTTCAGATCTTTTAAAAAGAGCCAAAGAACTTGAACTGATTGCGAGACGAAATGCGCATTCACTTCTTGCCGGCGATTATATTTCCACAATCCCCGGTCGAGGTTTGCAATTTCACGAGGCAAGAAAGTATGTCTATGGGGAATCCATTCGAATGATTGATTGGAATATGACAGCCCGTTTAGGAGAACCATACGTTAAAACATTTTTAGAAGAAAGAGAACGAGAAGTCTTTATTGCGTTAGATGTTAGTCCCTCCATGTTTACAGGATTTCAAGATAGAACTAAAATTGAATTTGCTGTAGAGGTAGCGGCTACTCTTACTTATTCCTCTATTCAATCAAGGGATAAAGTCGGATATATTATTTTTAACAATGAAGCAATCGAAGTAGTTCGACCTACTGGCGGTAAATCACAATTATTCCGTGCAATTAAATCCTTCTTAACTCATTCAGAAACGATTCCTAATTCAAATGCAAATTCAGATATTCGAAGTGTTCTTCATGCGATTCAGAAATTTAAAAGAAGTCATTTTATACTTTTTATTATTTCTGATTTTTTAGATCACGATTTGCCGGAAGATTTGAAATTTTCTCGCATTGAGCATGATATTAATATGCTTCATATTTATGATCCGATAGAATATAGTTTTTCTAACGAAATATTTTTTCCTTCTATTTCTCCTGAATTAAACAACGGGAAAAGGAATACGGGATTTATTAGTCCGGGTGAGCTAGGCAGTCTTGATGAAATGACTACTTATTTAAAAAATGCGAGCGTCAAATATCGAATATCCGTTAATAGTATTCCTACTTCTGCCGAAGTTGGTCGCGCACTAAAGGAATTTTTCCATCTCAAGAAGAGGGTGATTGTTTGATTTTCTTACTCGCAGAATTACCCAACGGAATTGCTCCTCCTGTTCATATGTTTGATTGGAGATACAATCAAGAAATTAGAAATTGGATTTTACTTCCGATTCTATTGCTTGCAATTTATTGGTTGTATCGATACTTCAAGAACATGCAAAAAGAAATTCAAAAACGTAAACCAAGACCTCCAGTGCAACCAGCGGAAGTTCTAAAAGAAAGAATTGAAATTATTCAGAAAAACTATTCAAGCAATTTTCAATACAGAGACGGTTTACATGAATTATCCGCTTTGATGAGGACTCATTTCGAATCCAAGACGGGAATTGAAATGGAAGAAATGACAGCCGAAGAAATTACAAGTAGACTAAAGGATAAGAAAATTACAAAATTTTTTATTGATCTAACTAGTCTTCAATTTGGAAAAGAGAATCCGATGAAGTCAGAATTTGATGAGGTGTTTACTGAAGCAAAAATTGCCTCTGGTCTAGAAAATCTTCCTAAGCCCAAAGAAAAATCTAAGAGCACGGAAATTGTGAGGCCTGGATAGTGAGCGATATACATTTTTCCTATTCGTTAGTTCTTCTGGCATTGTGGTTGATACCGGTATACCTTTACTTCCGGTTTAGATTCTTTAAAAAGGCTAATGTATCTTATGCGCCTCTTCAATATAGAACTCCTGCGAATAAGCGATATTATTATTTTTATATGCAATTAGTTTTAGAAGCCTTACTGTTAGTTACAATTCTTGTTGGAATTGCTGATCCTCATAAAGTATCCGAACGAAGTATGATTCAAGAAGATGGGCTTGATATTGCGCTTGTTCTAGATGTCTCGGCAAGTATGCAGGCAGCGGATTTCCCGCCAAACCGTCTTGAGGCAATGAAAGGAATTGCAAAAGATTTTATTAAGCGCAGTGGAGGAAATCGTATCGGCATATACATATTTGCCCAAGATACGTTTACTCAGACTCCTCTAACTACAGATCATGCTGTGTTACTTGAATTACTAGAAAGTATTTCTTTTAAAGTGATTGATCACTCAGAAAGTGGTGGAACAGCTATTGGCGATGCATTATTAGCCGCTACAGATTCTTTGGAAAAAGCAAAAGTTCCAAAGCGAGACCAGGCAATCATTCTCATTACCGATGGAGAAAGTTCTTACGGGGTAGATCCGATATTAGCCGCTAAGTATGTTAAGGATCTTGGGATTAAGCTCTATGCAATTGGTTTAGCCGGCGAAGAGCCTATAGAGGTTTATGTAGACGGAAAGCCCTATCTCACTCCTAGTGGTAAAATACTAGTAACCTCACTTGATGATAAACAATTACGCAAAGTTGCACAGACTGCTGACGGAAAATTCTATCGTGCTAAAAACGAGAATGTTTTGGCTGAAGTATTTTCTGAATTAAGTAACCTCTCTAGAACTCCACTTGATATTAAAAAAACAAGACTTAAGCATTCCTATGCGCGCTATGTAGCATTTGTCGGAATGCAAATCTTTTTTGTTTGGATGTTAATCCATGGATTATTTGTTAGGAGGCCAATGAGATGATTGACTTTGAAAATATAAATCATTTTTTTTGGACTCTTCCGTGGATTTTTTTTCTACTCTATCTATATCGTAAACAATCGAAAGCATTTCTTTGGATTGAACAAAATATTTCAAAGAGGTTTACGAATTCGATTACAAAGTATAATTCTTTAAATAAAATCAAGCTTCACTTAGTATATTTATTTTTCTTGGGGTTACTGGCAATTACCGCTGCAACTGGACCTAGAATGGAAGGAATGGTAGAAGATGCATCAGGAAAAGGCAAAATCATATTAGTCCTCGATGGATCTTTTAGTATGCTTGCTGGTGATACAAGTCCTCATCCGATTACAAAAAAATATCCTGAAGATAGGTTTGCAGAGGCACAAATATTTGCAGAAGAATTGGTGGATGCAAATCCTGATTATGCTTATGGACTCATAACGTTTAGCGGCAAACCAGCGATACACTCTATGCCTACGAACGATATTATTTCAATTAAAACATTTATTCATACACTGCTTGCACATAGTTTTGAAAGCACTGGTTCTAGTTTTAAATTAGCACTAAAAGAAATTTTGCGAGAAGTCTACGAGACAGAGGGGAATATTCAAGTTATCCTCTTAAGTGATGGCGAAGTTCCGGAAGGTAAAGAAGAGGACTTAGAAGAAGAAATTGAATCCTTAAAGCAAAACAAAGTTACAATTCACACAGTCGGAGTAGGAACAAGCAAAGGTGGAGCTGTGAATTTCTTTGTGTCGTATACGGAAGAAGAAAAAAAGGAAATGGAAAATAATTCTACCGATGACTCGACTGGAACCAAGAAAAAAGAAGTAGATCAAAAAATAATCAAGAAAATCGAAACCTACCGACAGGATGATTTATTAAAGAGACTTGCCAATGAAACTGGCGGACATTATATTGTTGTCGAAAAAAGTAAGTGGGTAAACGATCTTAGTCCCTTCATAAAAGAAACCGGTGCAATTGCAAAATCTAAAATTAAAACTAGCGGCAAAATAGATTTATCCGTATACTTTCTAATTGCGTTTTTGATTGGATTTCTATTGGATAGTTTCTTACTTTTTAGAAAATAGAACAGAGGTATTCAGATGAATATTCTTTTTATCGCAATTGGTGTTTGTGTTCTGGGTTATGTTGTTTATGGTTGGATAGATCATTTTCGATCAGGTCGATATAAAAATATTTCTACGGAAACTCCTATTAGCCCCAGACTGAAAGATGGAAGAAAGCCCACACTTACTGATGTTAATATGGATTTATCTGAAAAAATTCTAAATCATGATTTTGATTCCAACGATAACACATAATTTATATTCAGTTGGGTGTAAGAGTATTGTTTCACCCCCGAGTTCCTCTGTCGGTGGTTGGTAAAGGCAAAGATTTTCAAGCGGAAAATGCCACGAAACTGATTTCTCTGTGTCTCCGTGGCAATCTTAATGCACTATCCCTGAAATATTTTATTTTCAGTATTGAATGGAAAATACTCTTACTCCTAACGTAAAAATTAAAAATGTAATCAGGAAAACAAAGAACACATTCATCCAAAATCCTGCTTTTGCCATTTGCGGAATCTTTACGTAGCCGCTACTGAATACAATTGCGTTAGGCGGCGTTCCTACCGGTAGCATGAAAGCACAACTAGAAGCAACCGTTGCAGGGATGAGAATTAATCTCGGGTCTACTTCTAATGCTTTGGCAATACCCAGACCTATTGGGAGAAATAAAGTAATAGTTGCAGTATTACTCGTAAATTCTGTTAGAAATAAAACAATCGCAGTTACTACGAAAACGACGAGGATAATATTTGTTTGCCCTTCTAGAATTATTTTTGTTTGGATACCCATCCAATCAGAAAGGCCGCTTCTATCAACTGCTCCTGCAAGGCTTAATCCTCCTCCAAATAAGAGCAACACATCCCAGGGAATGGCTTTCATATCAGACCATTCCAATAAAAAGATTTTCTTTTTCCAATTGACTGGAATTAAAAAGAGTAAAATTCCTCCCGTCATGGCAATGATTCCATCTTTTAGATTATTCTTAACGTATAAATTGCTTTCGTAAGTTCCACGTAAAATCCAGGCTAGTGCTGTTGAAATAATTACGAATGCTGTTAGACCTTCGGCTAATGTGAATTTGCCGAGCTTTGTTAATTCTACTTCTATGATTTCTTCTGCTCCTTCGATGGCTCCTAGCTTAACTGGATAAATAATTTTAGTGAGTAAAATAAATGTTACAGGTATTGACATTACAATTATCGTTACACCAAAGACCATCCAATTTGCAAAGTTAATAGATTCCAAGCCACTTTTATCAAAGAATGCTTTCATGACTGCGTTAGGTGGTGTGCCGATTAACGTTCCAAGTCCGCCAATGCTTGCTCCATAGGCAATGCTTAACATTAAAGCTACTCCAAAATTTTCTATGTTTTGTTTCTCGGAATCTGCTACTTTTGATTTTAATAATTCTAGAACAGTAATCCCAATCGGTAGCATCATGATTGTCGTTGATGCGTTACTCGCCCACATACTTATAAACGCGGTAGCAATTAAAAATCCGAGTAAAATTTGAGAAGGCTTTGTTCCTACAACTTTTATAATATTAAGAGCCACCCTTCTATGCAAGTTCCATTTTTCCATTCCGATTGCTAAAATAAATCCGCCGAGGAAAAGATAAATCACTGGATCAGCGTAAGGTGCTAATATTTGTTCTGAAAAGTATTTGGATAATTCTGGTTTGCCTATTTCTCGTAACGTTTCATTTGCAGTCTTAGGTGCAGTATTGGAAACATTTAACAAATAAAAAAGCGGAATTGGCAGCAAGGAAGTAATTGGAATTGGGGCTGCTTCTGTTACCCACCAAATCGCCATCCATAAACCGCAGGCAGCAACCTTCCAGGCATCGTATGTCATGGCACCTTTGATTCCACTCTCTACCACGAACGACGGTGGAAATAGTAACATTGCTAAGAAAAGAATTGGTCCTGTAAAAAATCCAACCTTCTGCCAAATTTTCATTTCTTCTTGAGTCTCATCCATTTGATTCACTGTATCCTCTCTATATATGCGTATTTTATTTTTCTAGTCTAATCGTGGTTGGTCTAGAGTTAGAATAGACTCGCTTTACAATGATTAATCTTTGTATTCATTTTTAGTAATGATGCCATTTGACAAAAATAATTTCCGATTCAATTCTAGATAATCTTTTTTCTGGCGATTGCTATTCAATAAAGTAGAGTTACTTATTTCTTTGAATCCGTATAGTGAAATTCTTTAAAAATTTCACTTTGAACTAATCTAATAAAAAAGAATTATGGTTGATTGCATTCTGATTCAAACTATTTTTACTTATTATGCTTTCAAATAGTTCTTTCCTAAAAAAAATCTTTTCTATTCCTTTCCTTTTTCTTTCTTCTTTAATTTTCGTAAATTGCGAATACTATAAAGCATACAAATACAACGAGCAGGGAATCCAAGAGTTAAACGAAACAAAGCTTTCTGATTCGAGGACTTCTTTTCATAAAAGCATTTCTTATTCTTATAAGTCTTATATTCCAATATATAATATTGGCAATACTCTCATGCAAGAGGATGATTTGCCTGCGGCTCATGAAAAGTTTCAACAGGCAATTGAAGCAAATCCTGAATTCAAAGAAGCCCTCTATAATGACGGGCAAGCTTTATTTCTTTGGGGCAAAAAAGAATTATCCCCTGATACCTGCAATATTGAAAGAGCGCGAGTGTTATGGGAGCAAGCGATTAATCGTTTCAAAGAAACTGCTGAATTAACAAGTGTAGGAGAATATAAAAAACCTTCTCTTGACAATGCGAATTTTATTGCCAATGAAATTTCTAAATTAGAAGATTTAAAAGCAAACAAATGTCAAAATCAAAATGAAAAACCAGACGAAGAAAAGAAAGATCAATCTGATTCAGATCAAAACGAAGATGGAGAAAAAAGCGAGAGCAAAAAAAATCAAGCGAATAACGATGATAAATCGCAAGATCAGAAGAATCAGAATCCAAATAATTCTCAAAGCAATGACAAGCCTAGTAAAGACGGAAAAGATTCGAAAGACAAAGATAAATCTGGTAAAGATGGAAAAGATTCAAAAGATAAAAATGAATCTGGTAAAGATGGAAAAGATTCAAAAGATAAAAATGAATCTGGCAAAGACGGAAAAGATTCAAAAGATAAAAATGAATCTGGTAAAGATGGAAAAGATTCAAAAGATAAAAATGAAACCGGCAAAGACGGAAAGGATTCCAAGGACAAAGATAAATCTGGCAAGGATGGAAAGGATTCCAAGGACAAAGATAAATCTGGCAAGGATGGAAAGGATTCCAAGGACAAAGATAAATCTGGTAAAGACGGAAAGGATTCAAAAGATAAAAATGAAACCGGCAAAGACGGAAAGGATTCTAAGGACAAAGATAAATCTGGCAAAGACGGAAAAGATTCCGAGGATAAAGATAAATCTGGTAGCGATGGTTCTGATGATGGAGAGGAAAATAATGGAACAGGGGGTAATGGATATATACCGTCTAATGATGGTGGTCCTAGAAAACCCACTCTAACTCCGGATGAACAAAAAAGACTTCAAAAAGAAATGGAGCGGATTCAAAAGAGATCTGGAGAAAGTAAAAACCATAAGCGCTCTCGTCACCAACAAGAGAAAAAAAATAAAGACCAAGAAGAATTAGAGCAAGGACTTAGAGATGCTCTCTGGTAGATTTATTCTTTCGCGCCGGCTTGTTTTAATATATGAATCATTTCTTCGTTACGCCAAATGTGGGCGAGGATAAGAGCGGTTATTCCGGATTTTGTTTTTATGTTTACATCGGCTCCTCGTTCGATCAGAATTTTTACCACTTCTTCATGATCTGAATCGGCTGCAAAAATGAGCGGAGTCCAGCCTTCCGTTCCATCAGGTCGATTCATATTTCCTTTCCAGTCATCTTTTGCGTTTATTTCTGCGCCGTGGTCAATTAGAAGTTTTACGAGTTCCTTTTTTCCTCGAAAGGCTGCCCACATAATCGCTGTTCTCCCAGGAGTTTTTCCAGAATGAGCGCGAGCATTTACTCTCGCACCTTTTGCTAAATGGTATTTGGCTGATTTCAAATTTCCTTTCTCACAGGCTTCAATCAAATCTTCTGTTTCTTCTTCGATCGATTCTTCCGAGAATACCGAAAATGAGAACAATAAAGTGAATACTAAAACAAAAATTCTAAACATGCTAATCCTCTAAAATAAAACTTAAGAAATGCTTCTGTAAGTTTTCCCTGAGAGCAAGAAGTTTTTTATATGTCAATAAATTACTTTTATTCTTGACAGTGCTTTCTTTCTGGTTAATTTACTAATCCCGAATATCGAAATCATCGATGGTTCAACCGTGAAAGCAAGCCTTAGAGTGATAGCAGAGAGGTTACTATTCATTAGCCGATCTGCTTATTCGATTGGCTGACTATTTGGTGACCAAACGAATTCGGGACAGATCATCCCTTTTTCTTCCATTACTTTGCGGCAATTCTATATTATTCATCTTCCTCGGTTAGAAGAAAATCTTTACTCGAATCGCGAAAGTTCGGACAATTCGAACAAGTAGAATATATGTCTTCAATATTTTTATTCCTTCGCATACATCGGCTAACTATTATTTCTTGCTCTCTGCTCTTTTCGAAGAGAAGTAACTCGCAGTCTTTAGGGTCATTCATAGTCTTTTCCTTAATTTACCTTACTTTGTTGCTTGGTGAGGGATTTTTTTTCCTAAAAGAACATTTTCAATTTACTTATTCTTCTACTTCGGGATATATACAGTATTGCACGAAAAAATGCATAGCAAGTATCGTAAATATACCTAGTTCAATTTCGTATTGGCATTGCAATTTGTCTTGCGTAAATTATAGTGTATTCAAAAAATAAATTCATCCATGTTTACTCGCATAAAGTTCAGTCTAGTGCTGTTAATTATTCTTGCATCTTGTCAGAAAGGTGAGCAGGCGATTGATGGGAGCTTGAGACCTATTCCGAAAGCTGTAAAGGGTGTGATGGATTTACGGGTGCCTCGATCCGATTGCCGAAATTCTACTGATTGTGTTGAAACTAAATCTATAAGCAGCAATCACTCGAAAACCGGATTTATTCCTTCAAAAATTACCAATTCTTACAAGGATGGGTGGGACTTTGAAAAGGACGGCAGTATCGATCTAGATGGAGAATGGGAATTTTATTGGAAAGAGTTTGTTCCACCCAATTCCCTCCCAATGAGTAATGAGGAATTACGAATAAAGAATGCAAAGACTGCCATTCCTCATTCCTCATTCCCCATTCCTAATTATATAACCGTTCCTTCTTCATGGAACAATCATAAAGTGAATGGCAAACCTATTGGCAAAGATGGATTTGCCACTTACAGACTAAAGGTATATCTTGATAAGCCGTTACAGGGGCTAACACTAAAAACCGATCATATCGGGACAGCATATAAGTTATGGGTCAATGGAAGACTTGTTACTGAGGTAGGCAAAGTATCCAATGATATAGAGATCGCAAACCCTGGATATTTAGTTAAGCCTTTTTTACTCTCCGAATCATATCAAGAACTAGATATAATTCTTCAAGTATCAAATTATCACGATAGGAATGGAGGATTCTGGCGTTCGTTTGTCCTTGGGGCTAACGAGCGTATTGCGAATCGAGCTTTAGTAAATCACTTCTTGAGCTTTTTCTTATTTGGTTGTCTTGTCCTCATGGGAATTTATCATCTTGGTTTGTATAGCCTGAGAAAACAAGATACTTCTGCTTTCTGGTTTGGTCTCTTTTCTATTCTACTTTCACTCCGTCCTATATTAGTTGGAGAATCCATTCTTTATGCATTACTCCCTAGTTCATGGGTTCTACTTCACAAGATAGAATACTTAACTGTATACGCTGCACTTCCTTTATTTGCAAATTTTGTTCATTCCATTTTTCCTTTTGAATTTCAAATTAAAATAAAAATGTGGGTCAATTGGATTGGATTTCTTTTTAGTGCGTTTGTTATTCTAGCGCCTTCTTCCTATTATACGCAAACTTTAGTAATATACCAAATATTCTTACTTGGGGCATGCCTACATTGCACATTTGTATTAATCAAAGCAGCAAAGAAAAATAGAATGGGTGCAAAGGTATTTCTAGCAGGATGGATTTGTCTTTTTATCACCATCATCAATGATATACTCCATCACCAACTTTTAATATACACTGCTACTTTATTTCCACTTGGTTTTTTTATTTTTATTATTTCGCAAGCTGTTGTCCTTTCCATGCGTTTTTCGCAAGCATTTAATCAATCAGAAGAATTGTCCAATGACTTGCAATCTCTTACGCAGAGTCTTGAAAATAAAATTGCAGAAGGCGTAAGAGAACAAGAAAAATACAGTCAGTGTTTGCTAGAACTTAGCAAAAGTAAAACCATTGATACTAATGGATTGGAATCTGCACTTCAAGAAGTAACCGAGGAATGTGCGAAAATTTTAGAAATCGGAAGATGTAGTATATGGGTGTTAAACGAAACTGGTTGCGAAATTAAATGTATAGATTTGTTTGAGTCCAAAGAAAATGTGCATAGCAAAGAACTAATCTTAAAACAGGTTGATTTTCCTAATTATTTTACATCTATAAAAGAAGGAGCAGTTTTGTCTGCGCCTGATATATACTCTCATTTTGCTACAAAAGATTTTACTAAATTGTATTCTCGGCAATTTGATATTCATTCATTACTCGACGCTCCAATACGTTCAGGTGGAAAGCTAATAGGCATTATCTGCTGTGAGCAAGTAGCCATTCAAAAGAATTGGACTCTAGAAGAAGAAAATTTTATTGTCTCTCTTGCCAATATTCTTGCTAGTTATTTTGAATTGAATGAGAGACAAGAGGCATTCTCAGAATTAACTGAAGCGAAGCAGGAAATTGAAGACTTAAATCAATTCACTCATTTAGTAAACTCTCTTTCTAGTTTAGATGATATATTTATTGAAGTCTCAAAGTATGCTCATAATAAATATAATATAGCAGGCACTTGGCTTTTTTTACCAGATGAAAAAAGAGAAAATCTATACACACATAAAGGATATAGTTATCAAAGAGTGGCTGATGAACATTATGCGCATCTAATAACTAAAAAGATTCCGCTCAAAGAAAAAGAGGGTGGGATGTTGTATGTAACCTTTAAAAGGAAAAAACCATTTTATCTAAGTAGAATACCAAAGAATGAATTTGAATTGGATCGTGAATTTGAAAAAGCACTTTCTATAAAGTCCTTTTTATATATACCGCTAGTTAGAAATGATAGCTGTATAGGAATTTTTGTTTTTTCTAATTTAGAAAAGGAAATGAAGCTATCTAAGAAGGATGTTCGAAAATTTAGTAACCTCTGCTCTCAGATTGCAGGAACTGTTGATACAAATCATCTTTTACAGCAAGTTGATAAAGCACGCAAAGAAACAGAAAAACAAAATAACGAAACAGAAGCATTAAACAAACTAATTAAAAGCTTAAATGAGGACTTGAATCTAAATCATATCATGCAAAAAGTTTTAAAATATGTGAATGATAAATTTGGGATTGAGCATTTTGCACTATATAAAACAAACCCAGAGAAAACTTCTATTCACCTCTTAGATATTTTTTTTCCAGATCATATAATGGAAGAGGATCGCAATGAGATATTAAATTTTAAAATTCCAATTCAAAATGTAAAAGGCTCACATGCATTTGCATTCAAAGCCAGAAAACCTTTTTACATTTCAAAGGTTAAAAAATATGGAGGAACGAAAGAAGAATTATTTATGTTAGAAAAATTTAACATAAAATCCATACTATTAATTCCTCTCCTTTTAAATAATGAACCGATTGGAATATTAGATTTTTCTAATTCTGATAAAATGAATTTAACCAAAGAAGATATTACAAAACTTTCTATTCTAGGGGAACAGTTTGCAGGAATTATCTATGGCTCCAATTTATATAAGGAAGTCCAAAAAGCAAAAGAGCAAGCAGAAATAGAAAGCGGTTTAGCCATAATTGCACAAAATGAAGCTGAGCAGGAAAGAGAAAAATCAGAGCGGTTACTACTAAATATCCTTCCAGCGGAAGTTGCTAATGAACTGAAAGAAAAAGGATTTGTAGAGCCTGTGTATTTCGAAAATACAACTATTCTATTTACAGACTTTAAAGGTTTTACGCAAATTTCTGAAGGATTAACACCGCAGGAGCTAATCAAAGAACTGGACGACTGTTTTTCTCAATTTGACCACATTATAGAGCATAATAATCTCGAAAAATTAAAGACAATAGGCGATAGTTATATGTGTGCGGGAGGTTTACCAAAAGTAAACGCTACTCACGCAGTAGATTCCTGCCTCGCAGCTCTTGAAATTCAAGCATTCATGAATCAGATGAAAGAGATTCGACAATCACAAGGATTTCCGTATTGGGAGTTACGTCTTGGTATCCACTCAGGATCTGTGATTGCAGGTGTTGTTGGAGAGAAAAAATTTGCATACGATATTTGGGGAGACACTGTAAATACGGCAAGTCGTATGGAGTCAAGTGGGACACCAGGAAAGATTAACATCTCTTATGCGACACAAGACTTAGTGAAACACCTATTTGACTGTGAGTCCCGTGGAGCGATGCAAGCTAAAAACAAAGGCATGGTAAAGATGTATTATCTCAATAGAATTCTGCCAGAGTTTTCAAAGGATGAAAAGGGAATGATGCCGAATGAAAAGTTCTGGGATACTTACAAAGGAGAAAGATCTAGTCTGAATAAGGAGCTTGTTAAACGAATTCAAAAATTGGCAGCGGAATTAAATCTATTAGTAGGATTACAAGTAATAGATACACAGCATCTTTGGTTGTATTATTTGATATTGGAGTTAGAAGAAATAAATGCAAATAAAGATTCCATCGTTGTATATAAGGAGCTAAAGCAGATTAGTCGCGAACTACGGAATTATGCAACGGAGCATTTTGAATTAGAAGAAATGTTATTAGATGAATGCAAATTTGATTCTATGGATTCTCATATTAAAATGCACAGAAATTTTTCTGAATTCATGGAAACACGAATCAGCGACTTTCACAGAATCAATCTGGATGAAATTCAATCAATTATCGACTACCTGAAAACATGGTTGCAAAAACATATTTTGATTGAAGATAAACTATATTGTGATTTTATAAATTCTACCAATTTTGATTCTGAAAGTTTTTTTCAAAAAATAATGGAAGAAAAAAAAGTTACTTTAAGTAAATACCAATCTGATTTATATACATTAATTAACACAGTTAACGGAACCTAGGCAAACGGCAATGGCAAACGAAGATTATTCAAATACAGATTTATTGAATCGTAAAAATGCAATGCTAGATATGGTAAACAGACTCCAGCAAACCTTTTTATCTGAAACAACTTCCAATGAAGTTTTTGAAAATGCTTTAAAAATGTTGCTCGACATTACAGAAAGTGAATACGGATTTATTGGAGAAGTATTACAAAATTCGGAAGGACAACCTTTCCTAAAAACCAAATCTATTACCAATATAGCTTGGAATGAAGCTACTCGCAAGTTCTATGAAGAAAAAGCACCCAAAGGTTTGGAATTTACTAATCTCAACACTTTGTTTGGCGTTGTGCTCAAAACTGGAAGGGCTATCATTGCCAACGAGCCATCCACTCATCCACAGAGAGGCGGACTGCCCGAAGGTCACCCTCCTCTCAATGCATTCCTTGGCTTGCCACTTTTGGTCGGAACTAAAATGGTTGGAATGGCAGGGGTATCCAATCGGCTTGGTGGATACGATGAAAATCTAATTGCAGAGATAGAGCCTATCACTACAACACTTGGTCGGTTAATTGAGGCACAGCAAGGAAAACTAGCACTGCAAGAAAGTGAGACTCGCTTGTTACTTGCTGTAAAAGAGCTGCAACAAAAAAATAGGGATTTAGAACGAACCACTACTTTACTAAATGATGCCCAACGTATTTCCAATATGGGAGCTTGGGAACTCGACTTGTCTACTGGCAAAACATTCTGGACAGATGAAGTCTATGCCATTCATGAAGTAGAAAAAGACTTTGATCACAACAAGCTAAATGGTATAGAGTTTTACCACACTAACTACCGTCCCATTATATCAAAAGCCATCGCTGAAACCATTGCGAAAAGAATTCCCTTCGATGTCAAATGTCAGTTCATTACAGCCAAACGTAACCACCGATGGGTACGTGTTTCTGGCTATCCCGTAATATCAGACGAAAAAGTAACACACTTGATTGGGATGTTTCAGGACATTACAAAACAAGAAGCCGACAGAGAAGCCCTTCAAGAAAGTGAATCTAAACTTAAAGAAATTCTCAATGCTATTAATGATGGTATATGGTCGGTCTCATTGCCCGATAGGAAAATACTCTATCTAAGTCCCTCAATAGAATCGATCTATGGATATTCTACAGAAGAGCTGATCGAAAAACCAAGCTTATGGCAAGAGTCTATTCATCCAGATGATCTCTTTGCATTAGAGGATACCATCCAAGAATTGACAGCAAATGGTTCGTCAATTAGTATAAAACGCATAATCAGGAAAGATGGTGCAGTTATCTGGGTGCAAGATAAAAGTTTTTTAATTTATGAGAATGGTAAGCCTATCAAGGTTGTTGGTGTAATAAGCGATATAACCGACAGCAAAAGAAAACAAGAAGAAATTACTACTATCAGGAAAGAAGTAGAAGATATCACAAACGCCGTCAATGAAAGTTCGCTAGTCTCTATTGCCGACATAAATGGAAATATTGTAAAAACGAATCAGCGTTATCGGGACTTGACCGGATACTCAGAAGCTGAACTTCTAGGTCAAAACCACCGTATTTTTAATTCAGGCTACCACAATAAATCATTCTGGAAATCAATGTGGCAAACCATTTCTTCCGGCACTATATGGCGAGGAGAAGTGAAAAACAAAGCAAAAGATGGAAGCGAACATTGGGTTTCAACTATGATCCACCCGATTAAGAACATGGAAGGTGTTATCACCAACTATTTATCCATTAGGCAAGATATTACCGACCGCAAGCAGGCAGAGAAAGAACTACAAGAAAGTGAAGCTCGTTACAGAGGATATATCGACAACGCACCAGATGGGGTTTTTATTGTCGATGCAACTGGGCAATATACGGAGGTAAATGATGCTGGCTGTGCGATGACAGGTTATTCTAAGGAAGAAATTCTGACAATGTCAATATCGGATTTTCTGTTCGAGGAATCCTTTCGAGAAGGGATGAACCATTTTACACGTTTGCTGGAAATTGGTAAATCTGCTGGGGAATTGCCCTTTCGCCATAAAGACGGTTCGAAACGTTGGTGGTCACTTACTACAGCTCGGTTAAATTCCGACCGCTTTATTGGATTTGCCAAAGATATTACCGACCGCAGGCAGGCAGAGGAAGAATTAATAAAAGCTAAAGAAAAAGCGGAAAAGAATGAAGAAAAATACCGGATACTTTTTAATGCAAACAAGGACGGTATTTCTCTTTTAAGCATTGGTATTGATGGAAAACCTTCTGGCTTCATTGATTTTAATGATGCCGTTTGCGAGGCTTTTGGTTTTGCTAGAGATGAATTGATGCATAGAAGGCTCGAAGAATTAGAGGTTCCTGTTCCTGATAATGTTATGATTAAAAGGTTGGAAACTCTTCGAACGAAAGGAATCATTGAATTCGAAACAATAATTAAAAATCAAACCGGAGATTACAGAAATCTGGATGTTAAAGCTGTGTTGATAAATTATTACAACCAGCCTGCCTTGATGAACATTACTAGAGATATTACCGACCGCAAACGGGCAGAATTAGCCTTGAAGCAATTTAACGATATTGCGGAAAATATTCAATTGGGAATATACGTATATCACCTTGAAAATATTAAGGATGACCGAACTCTTCGTTTGACTTACGCCAATCCTGCCACTGAAAAAATGACTGGCATTAAGACGCAAAACATTATAGGAAAAACCTTAGACGAAAATTTTCCCGCACTTAGAGCCTTGAATATTCCGCAAAGATATGCTGAGGTAGTGAGAACGCAGGAGCAAAAAAACTTTGAAGACGTATACTATGACGATGACCGCATTTCTCAATCCTTTTTTTCAGTAAAAGCATTCCCGCTACCCAATAATTATCTTGGCATCGCATTTGAAAATATAACCGAATCAAAACTAATTGCAGAATCATTGGTCATTGCCAAAGAGGAAGCTGAAAATGCCAACAAAGCCAAAAGTGAATTTTTGGCAAATATGAGCCATGAAATACGAACCCCGCTCAATGCAGTGATCGGATTTACTGAGCTACTGAAAAATACTCCCTTGTCGCCGGTGCAACAACAGTATGTAGATATTGCCAATGTATCTGGACATACCTTGTTGGGGGTAATTAACGGTATCCTCGATTTCTCAAAAATAGAAGCCGGAATGTTGAAACTGGAAATGATCAAGGTTGATTTAATCGAGTTAGCAGAACACAGTGTTGAGATTGTTAAGTATTCCGCAATAAAAAAGAATTTGAAAGTGCACCTAGATATCGATCCATCCATACCCCGTTTCTGCATAACTGATCCATTTCGTCTCAGGCAGGTTATCACGAATCTATTGAGTAACGCTGTCAAATTTACACACAAAGGGGAAGTAGAGTTTAAGATTAAGTTTGCAACAATGCCTAACGGTTTAGGAAAATTTCATTTTTCCATTCGCGATACTGGAATAGGTATAAAGGAAGAACAAAAAAATAAACTGTTCAAGGCATTTTCACAGGCAGACAGTTCTACCACTCGCAAATTTGGTGGAACGGGATTAGGCTTAGTCATTTCAGAAATGATCGTGAATAGACTAGGCAGTAAAATTAATATCGAAAGCACACACGGGGAAGGTTCTACTTTTTGGTTTGAATTTGTCACTATAACAGAAGAAGGGGAAAGGCTGCAAATTACTTCCCCTATAGAAAATCGAATATGTTCAGAAACTTCCTTTCCCAATAAAGAGTTTTCAATTCTAATTGTAGAGGATGATCCGATCAATGTCATTCTTCTAGAAGCAATGCTGCGCAAAATCGTTCCGAGCGCAAAATACACAGAAGCCACAACTGGATTGGAAGGATTAGAAAAATATAAACAAAGTCAACCTGATATAGTATTTATGGATATGCAAATGCCGGAAATGGGTGGTTTGGAGGCAACTTGTGAAATACGCAAACTGGAACAAATTAGTAGCAAACATGTTCCCATCATAGCATTTACCGCAGGCGCTTTTAAAGCAGATGAAGAAAAATGCCTCTCTGCTGGTATGAATTATTTTTTGACTAAACCAGCAAAGTTAGAAAACATTACCTTCGTTATACGCAAGTATTTATTTTTAGATGAGACCCCCGATATCGCTCAATGTCATTAAGTTAAGATAAAAGAAAAAAGAATTCACCACGAAGGGCACGAAGAACACGAAGAAAAAAAGGATTCCATCATAAACCCCTTCGTGAACTTCGTGCTCTTCGTGGTGAAAAACTCTTATCTTAATGACATTGCCCGATATCGCTTGGCGGTTGCGGCGATAGCAGGTGGAATTTCGGGGGTGACAGCTAATCCTTCTTCCAATTGAGCGACAGCGCATTTAATACAACAGAAATTGAGCTAAATGCCATTGCACCGCCGCTGACCCAGGGGGCTAATAAGCCTATGCCGGCAATGGGAATTCCGATTGCGTTGTAACAAAGTGCCCAGAAGAAATTTTGTCGAATGTTTCGAACGGTGCTTCGGCTGATTCGGATAACGTCAATTAGTCGTAACAATTTTTCTCCCTTCTGCTTTCAATGAGGAAATGCTTTTAGCTTTATCTTCTGGCAATAGAGAGGCAAATACTTTTTCGATTCCAACTTCATTCGCGATTTTTCTAGCGGTTACTTCATTATCCCCCGTGAGTAATATTGGCTCTATGCCCAATGACTTTAATTTTTTAATCGCGTCTTTGCTGCTTGGTTTTAATTTGTCTTCGATGGCAAAGATTGCTGAATAGGTTTCCTTCCCTGATACGACTGCAAGCACAACCGTGCTTCCTTCTTTTTCCCATTCGTCTGCAGTTTGGAGAATTTCTTTTGGTATAGTAAAGCCCTGGCTACTAATGTAAGATTGTTTGCCTGCAAATACTTGGAAGTTATCGACTAACGCTCTTACTCCACCACCGGATTCTATTTGTAAATTGTTAAATTTTGAAAGGGAGATATTTTTCTCCTTGGCGAAGTTCACAATTGCTTTAGCTAGTGGATGCTCGGAGCCAGCCTCTACCGAGGCAATTTTTTCGAGTGGTATATTTTCATTATCTGCAAGAGCTTTGTATTTAATAACATATGGCTTTCCTTCTGTAAGAGTTCCCGTTTTATCAAATGCGATTGTATTAATAAAGGCTGCTGTTTCTAAGGCTTCTGCATTTCTAAATAAAATTCCTTTTGCGGCGGCTTTACCTGTTCCAACCAAAAGGGAAACAGGAGTCGCTAGACCAAGGGCACAGGGACATGCAATTACTAATATGGCGATTGCTTTTTCAAGTGCAGCACCTAAAATGCCTGGCTCTAAAAATAGAAACCATAGCGCAAAATCAAGAGTAGCCAGTAAGACTACAATTGGAACGAATACTCCAGAAATTTTATCTGCAATTTTTTGGAGTGGGGCACGGCTAGCTTGTGCATCTTCGACGGTTTTAATAATGGAAGCTAAGAGTGTATCTGATCCTATTCTTTCTGCTTTTAAGATTAATGCTCCGTTTCCATTAATGGTTCCGCCGAGTAATTTACTGCTTAATGTTTTTTCTACAGGGAGACTCTCACCGGTTAACATGGATTCGTCTACAGAGCTATTTCCTTCCATTACAATACCATCAGTGGGAATTTTCTCACCCGGCTTTACTAAAATGAGATCTTCTACTTTTAAATATTCCGATGGAACTTCTACCCAGTTGTTTTCTTTTTTAATTCTAGCAGTATCCGGTTTTAGTTTTAATAAGGCTTTTATCGCACTCGAGCTTTGTCCGCGGACTACGGTTTCTATCCATTTGCCTCCGAGAATAAATGTTAGCAATACAGCCGATGTCTCGTAGTATAAAGGTGGAAATGCCGCATGTCCTAGGTGCTCAATATGCTTCCATGCATTTGTATAAAATATATCGTTTTGCTTAATGCCATGCATTAGACTCATTACGAGGCTATACCCGTATGCTGCGGAAGTTCCTGTAACAACAAGCACATCCATGTTAGCCGCTTTGTTTTTTAAGGCTCGATAAGCTCCATCGTAAAAGGGAAACCCAATCCAAAACTGAACCGGTGTTGCAAGCAAGAATTGAAACCATGGATGTAGGAAGATTGCGGGCAATGGTAAAAAAGAAAGAATAGAAAAATGAGAAACCATCGTGTATAAAAGTGGAATAGATAAAAGTGCAGAAATAATAAAACGGAATTTTAATTTATTAAGTTCAGCTTTGTGTTTGTCTTCCGTCTTATCTGCATTAGCCTCCGAGTGCTCAGAGGCTTTGTATCCAAGGGAGTCTACTTTGGTATATAAATCTTCCGGTTTTATAGAATTATCATATCTAACATAAGCAGTCTCGCGGGCAAAATTGACTCTTGCATCTTCGACACCGGCAACTTTGTGTAAACCCTTCTCTATGCGAAGGGCACAATTAGCGCAGGTCATCCCAAAAAGATCAAGTGTAATTTCTTGTTTGTTGTCAGGATTCAATTTTGTTCCCTAGTGAGTAACCTTCTTCCTCTAAGGCAGTTTTTAATTTATTATACATGCTAGCGTCTAATTCCAATTCAACGCTAACAGAATGATTTTTTAAATCAGCTTTCGCAGTAATTCCTTCTTTAGAAAATTCTTTTTCTACATGCATAACGCAGTGTCCACAAGTCATCCCTTCTAATTGGTATAAAGATTTCATGGTATTAATTCTCCTTGGTAGTTGCTTCTATTAAGATATCATTTGTAATTACAAATATGACATTTACACATTTTGAATGTCAAGCTTAAATTGATATGGCGGATACTCTACGTCATCTGGTTCCTGATTGTTACGGTGATACTTATCTCGATTATCTAGTTTTAAAAAATAGTTCGAATCCAGAATTTGTCTTTAACCGCTTTGAGTGTTTCTTCACCGGCAGCTATGAATCTCTGAACTTCGTATTGACCAGCAAATTTCTTTTTGAGTTCCATGTTAATCAGGAGCCATTGTTGAAAAGCAATTCCGTAATCATTTAATTCTTTTCTCTTCAGAAAATAAGGCATCTCGGACTTTTCAAGTTTAGTAGAATCCCAAATTAGAAGTTTATGGCGCTTCCATAGTTTAACAAGTCGTAACATTGATCTTGCATTGCGGATAAGATTAAGTTGCTCTTGCAGCTTGCCTGTTTGCCTTTGGTTTGTCTCCGGGTCGTATAATAACGAGTATCCGTATTCGGAATCTTCTGCTCTTCCAGAAACAAAGTCGATATCATAGTCTTCGTTGATTGTAATTCGATAGAGTAGTCCGAGTGAACGTGTTTCAAATTTTTTAGAGACTAGTTCAAATGCATACTCAGCTATTTCTCGTATATGGTCTTGTAGATCGTAAGGATAGTAAATATGAATATCCATATCTGCATAGGTGTTAATCTCGATTCTCTTTTCATAAACCCCTCCTATGTAAATTCGTGGAGCATATTTTCTTACGGGGGATAATGCCTGTAATACTCCGTTAAACTCTTTTCTTAGCTTCATTAATTTGTTTGGATCAATTCTTTCTGCAACAGTGCTGACTAAAAAACTATGAAGATCGTTTCCCATAAGTTCATTTTGATAAACGTTTTTGTTTTGGTCAAGATTTATTCATAGGTAATTGTGATTGGTAAATGTTTCTTTTGATTTGCCCAGGCTTTCCATTCAGGAGCGGTTGTAAATCTTTCACCGGTTTCTTTTTGTAAGAGTTGTATTACTTCTGATTGAATCGATGCAAATTTGTTCTTTCTATTCTTCTCTTGCAAGCCTTTAAAAATTCCGTGAATTCCAAAAGTAATTACAGTTGCGAAAGCATCACCAATATCAGCTTGCGTTTGTGTTTGGTATTCTTCCTGTAAAAATAGAATTAGAAAAGCATATTTTTTTTGATTTGGCAAATCCTTGATTTGTAGAATTGCTTCTGTTCGAATTGTTTGCGTTTTACCTGTGCGGCTGAGTCTACTAATTTCGCTGAATAGATTTTCATCCATCATCTTATTAAAAATAAAAAATACAGACGGAAGTAAACTCTGATTATCCTCCTTTAAAAAACGAAGATAGGTAGATTTCTTTTCTTTTTCGTTTCCCCCATTTTCCAATAGCCATGCAAGCAAATACTAAGTCTTCCGTTTTTGAATTAATACTACTTAAAATTTCTTGAAAGAGAGGTAAATCATCATTTGACCCATTTTCAACAATCCATTGGAGTGAGTATTTCCTTAATTCGTTATCTTTTAAATAGGAACGTATAAAGGAATCATTTTGTTTCTTCGGATGCTTGAGTAGAGACTGAATGGCAAGACTTCTATCGGGAGATTTTGGATTTTTAATAATGCTTTGTAGAAAATTGGAAGTATTCTCATCTTGCGTAATTTCGTATAGTTGAAATAATTCTTTCTTAGATGGATTCCAAATATCATTTTTATAAATAGCGATTAAATCTTTCACAAAGCGATTTGGATTTTTTTTAATCAATTCTCGAATTGGTGTGCGGATCATATGATCTTCTAAAAACAGCTTACACATCTCTTTATCTAGATTCGGATTTTTGCATTCACCAACAATAAAAATTCCAGCTTCACGGTTCCAGTAATGGGAATCTTTCAATAATTTTCTTGTATAAGCTCCTTCCTTACATTCACTTATTGATAGGAATTTCTTTGCTACTTCAATTTTATCATTCACAAATGTTGCTTTTAAAACAGACTGATAGATTTTTTCAGATTCTAATTTTGAATCTTGCGGACAAATGGAATTTGCCAATAAAAGAACGAAGAAAAATATGATTTTTTTAAGCATTTTAATTTTATGGATTACAATGCTTATCCGTGAAGAAACAGCATTGTAATTTTCAGTGCCTTTGTTGGCTTATTCTTTTTTTGACTCTTCGTGCCACTCGCATCCATAGGTCTCGATTAAGAAGTTATCTAATTCATCTGCTTTGATAGCAAGAGCTGCTAGATTTTTCTGAATGAGAGATCGTTTAGATGATTTTAAATCGGAAAGATGGGCGCGGTAGGAAATGTATATTAGCCCCTGGCTGATTCCAAGATAGAATGGAGAAACTGGATTACTCAAAATATATTTATAAACTTCTTGCAAATTTGTTTTTGGTAGTTTAGCAAGAGGACTCGTTGCAAATAAGAAGCTATTGCGATAAACGAAATAGCGAACAAGAGCACTTCCTCTATGAAATTCCCAAAAGTCTACACCTCGTCTTGCAATGACTGGATCAATTTTTAGTTCATTGAAAACTTCTTCTACAAAAACTGCCATTTCTGTCTTTGGTTGTTCATCGAATAACTCTTTTTTTAATGCTGCTCCACAATTTGCACAATTGTCCATAGGTTCATGTAAAGAAAAATTACACGAAGGACATTTTACTGAATAAGCAATATTTGGATTTAGTTTGTATGCTTCTAGTTCTTCCATAACATGATCGATTGGTAGAGCAAATCCCATATTATCCGCTTGTGTAAATTTGCTAGTTGTCACTCCAATGATATCTCCGTTCATGTTCACAACTGGTCCACCACTATTACCCGGGTTGACAGCGGCATCTGTTTGAATATAAGCCTGTCCGTTTAGTAGTTGCTTTGTTGCTGAAATGATTCCTTCTGTTACTGTGAAAGGCATTCCAAATGGGAATCCCAAGACGGAGACTTTGTCTCTATTTTTTAGGCTATCATGTTTCTTAAAGGTTACGTTCGGTAAGCCTGTTAAAGTTTTTTCTGGTTTTAATAAAGCAATATCAATTAATGGGTTAATGACCATTACGTCCGCAGAGAGAGTGTTTTTGTCTTGCATTTCAATGGCTACTTTCTTGTATCCGCTGACTACATGATAATTTGTAACAACTAGATTTTGATCTTGAATATAAAACCCTGTTCCACTGCCACTCGCTGTATTTATTTTAAAAATGACTGGCTCAATTTTTTCTATTTCACTCATAGTAATTCTCCGATTTGTTTTTTGAATAGACCTGTAATTTTACCGAAAATTGATTTGGTGCTACCGTGTGTAACTGTTCCACCTAATTTATTGCCTATATCTTCTTCTGGATTCAAATCCATAATTTTATTTACTGCATCGTAAAGAATCTCTGCACTTGTCTTCCAATCTTTACCGCCGGCTCTTTCTAAAGCAGAATCTAAGAAAGAAGCAATTTCATTTGGAATTGAGTTTTTATAGAATAAATCATAAATTAAATAAAGTGCTGATACCGTAATATCTACATAGTTTTTATTTCCCAAAGAACTTGTCATGGCTTCATGTGTGCTTCCCATGAAATCTTGTATATAAGGAAGTTCGCCTCTCTTTCGAATTGGTATTAAAAACTTAGGATGGAAAAGAGAAGAGTTAAATTTTTGTCTATCATAGTTTAGCAATTCTAGTAATTTAACTTTTGTGTTTGCGACTAATGTCTGTTGGGCGTCATTGGCAAAAAGTAAACCTTTTGTCTCACTTAACTTCGCACCCAATATTCCCTGGGGGGCAATTACATAATCTATTTTTAAGAAAATATTTTCCATCATTTCCCAAGCCAGAGAATAATAGCGCTTTGACTCAAAGTATTCAACAATGGAAATACCTTCCTTTATAATCTCATTGAATTTATTGAAAGCGGTATCGAGTTCGGAAGAACTAAATACATTGAGTTCTGGTTTTTTTACTGCCTCTGTTTTGAATTTATCAATGAATACATCATCATAGTAATCAGCACAGAAACAAATTTCTTCTAATAGAGAGTATACTTTATAAGGCTCTGAATTTTCTAGAGAGTCTTTATACTCGAAGTAAAAATCATTTCCTTTCAAAATAATCTGACCTAATACAAGGTAAGAGAAATTAAGCTCGGCAATTTGTCGCATCATACCAATTCCATTCGGACCATCGGGAACTTTTAAGAAGGGCGCAGAAATTTCATAGCTTTTTGAATCTATCTTTATATTTATAATGATTGATCCATGTGGAAGGTGAAGTTCTGTTGATTCACTCGATTCGTTGGGAATTACAATTGTGCTATTTACATATCGCAGTAAATTAAAGAATGAAGTCTTAAAGTCTTTATTATCAAAATTCTTTACGGATTCATACCAGAAAGGTGTCGATGAACTACTTCTTACTAAGTTAATCGTTTTATCATAAGTTAGGGATTTCTCCATGTAAGCCTCTTTTATGTAGCAATAGTAATTACTATTTTTTTTAACATTTAAAAATGCAATATTTTTCTGAAATAAAGTTTTTTTTTCACATTCAGAAAAATGCTATTATCTTACCATTTTTTAATGATTTGAATATCAGAGCGTGTTTCACCAAAGTTGGAATTCAAAATTTTCAATCTTTTAATGTCATAACGTCTTAGAAGCATTACATTTCTAGCTAGTGCATAATACACATTAGCCGTATTCTCATCAGAGCCTACCGTGCGCTTGGATAGATTTTTAAAGAAACGGACTCTCTGCATTTTCTTTGCTTCTTCTAAAAATCCTTTTTCGGTAAGATTTACATCTTGGTTTGGACTCCATGAAATATATCCATGCTGTGTTTTTTTATTGCGATAGGTGATTTCTACTGATGCTATTTGGTAGCAGTATGTGCAGTTGGCTTTTAATGTCGGAGAATAGAAAATTCCAATCCCAAAAAATAAAAAGAATAATAATTTAAAACATCTCATTTTAAACCTACTTTCAATATGATATTCCATCTTTTTAGGAATACTAAGCTTGAAAATGAAATTACTAATTTGAGATGGATTAATAAAACTGATAATCTATGGTTATGATGAAATTGTAGTCAGGGTGAAGTTTGGTTAAATTTATTTGAAGATCTTCTTTTATTGTGTCTTCATTGCTTGTCTTATTCATGGAAAGTGAATCAACGACGACATCGAATATTAAATTCTTTTTTTCTCCTTCTCCCCCTTCTACAACTCTTAGATCATGAAAGGATTTAATGCAGGGTATGGAAGAAATTGTTCTATGCACAGAGTTTCTTGCAATTTTTTCTTCTTCATTATCATTCGATACCGGATCCATGTGGATAAATAACATTATGCCCAATTTTTTAGAAATTTCTCTTTCTGCTTTATCAACGATGTTATGAATCTTCAAAATATTTATATCAGCAGGTATTTCGGCGTGAATCGTAGCCATAAATTTTCCTACTCCATAATTATGAATGATTAGATCATGAACACCGGTTATATAGTCATAGGAAAGTAAAGAACTATTGATACTTTCTACAAGTTCTGGGGAAGGTGCTTCTCCAAGAAGTGGACTGATCGTTTCTTTTACGAGAGAAAAACCGGAATACAAGATGACAAGAGCAACTACAATACCCGCATAGCCGTCTATAGGAAAATCCGTATATTTAGCAGCTAATAAAGATAATACGACGCAGCTTGAGGTGAATACATCTCCTAATGCATCGACAGAAGCAGCCTTTAAAGCGGAGGAGTTTATTTTATTTCCCATGTAGCGGTTAAATATGCTTAGCCAGACTTTTAATAGAATGGAGACTACCAATAACAGAAAGGGAATTAGTTCGAAGGTTACTTTTTCCGGATTTAGAATTCTTTCAAAGGAAGATTTTACGAATTGCATACCGACTAGCATTACCATGAAGGCGACAATCAGTGCAGATATATATTCCATTCTACCGTGACCGAATGGATGCTCTTTGTCTGCTGGCATTTTAGATATTTTAAATCCTAGAATAGTCACGATGGAGGAAGCTGCATCAGAAAGATTATTAAACGCATCCGCAATCACAGCAATGCTTGTTACAATAAGACCGACTGTGAGTTTGATAGAGAATAACAGTAGATTAACCACAATCCCTACAAACCCACCCAGATAACCTAAATTCCCTCTTACTTTTTTATCAGTAACATCCTCTGCGTTCTTTATAAAAACTTTTATTAGAATTTCAGATAGCATAATAGAAATTGGATTTTAATTTTCGTTACTGTCAAGTATTAGTTTATTAAATATGACTCCTCTAGCCAAAAGAACGAATCGCTTCGTTGACTGTTGGGAATATTTCAAAATTATTCTGCATCTTTGTTAGGCTAAATGTTCTCTCTGCTTCTACACTCATACTGGCAAGCTTTAGTCCAACATCAGTCTGTTTACATTCGTGAGATAAGTTGACTAACATGCCTAATCCAGAGGAGTCGATGAATTTTAATTTTTCCATATTAAATACAATTCTCTTGCTTTCTTTTTTTAGTAGTTCTTTGCAAAATTTTTTTAATTCTGGAACTGAATATAAATCTATTGATTCATCCAATTCAATCACATCTACACCAACTACTTTTCTGTGCACATAACTCATATTATCTACTTATCTCCCTTTTTATTGTAACTTAAAACGAAGCAATTGCTTCGTTTACTGTCTCGAATATTTCAAAATTGTTTTCCATTTTTGTTTGTCTGAAAATATTCCTAGCCTCTGCACTAACCTTTGCTAATTTGATTTGCACTTCCCGTTGTTTGCATTCGAAGAATAGATTTACTAACATTCCAAGACCGGAAGAGTCAAGGAAGGTAACTTTCTCTAAAGAAATTACTATTTTTTTATTTTTGTTTAATACGAGTGTCTTTAAAAATTTCTTAATTGGTGGGGCTGAATATAAATCAATAGATTCTTCCAATTCAACCACATCTACACTATTTATTTCGTTGTGTATATAGCTCATTTTATTTATATAACTCCTCTTTTAGTTTTTTAAATCGAACATCTTCTGGTCTTGCTTTTATACAAGCGTCTAATATTGTTTTAGCGCGCTCTTTCTTTCCTACGCCTTTATAGGCTTCAATTAAGTTTATGAGATTCGGAATATTTTTTGTATCACGAAGTCTAAGTCTTTCTCCATAATCAATCGCTTTTTCATATTGACCCAACTGTTTACATGCAAATGATATTTCGTATAGACAGTTAGTTAGATGCGGATAACTTGAAATTACCTCTTCACCTGCCTCAGTATACTTCACAAATTCCATCTTCTCCTTGTAGTCTTCTAGGAGTTTTAAGTCTTCCTCCATTTTGTTCTGCTCTGCTGCTACTCCTGTGTAATGAATCTTAAACAAAGAGAGATCATCCATTTGCTTTCCTGTATTTTTAATCTCTTCATATATCTTTTCCAAATCTCCATCAGCTTTCTTCACATGAGTTAAAAATAAAAGCTCATCTTGATTAATAATATCAGAGCCGGTCGTTGGGTCTTTTCCTAAAATAATATCATCTCTTCCATCTGAACCAAGAATCACTACATCATCCGGTCTCAATGAAAATACCTCTACAGATATATTTCCCGATTGTCCTTGTGTTCCTAATTTGCGATATTGGTTTGGATTCTCAATAAAATTTGCTATTCCATCTCGATACAGCACCATGTCAGGATGCTCTGCATTCATAAAATACATTGTCCCGGTCACTTCATCAATTAATCCAAACACCGTAGACATTAGCATAGACCCATCAAAGCTTTCAAATGCTTTATGCATTTCAATAAATGCATTCTTAAGCCATCTCTCTGGATATACGTTCTTACCCGCTGCCGTTGAAATAGTTCTCTGGATAATAGATTTAAACACAGTGCCTAATACTAATACTCCTCCAGCACCTTGAATTGATTTACCCATTGCATCCCCATTTAAGAAAACAATGTATTTTTTTCCTTGGAGTTCTATATTTTCTGAAATATTAATATCCCCACCCAATTCATATTCTCTTTTTCGGAATATAAAATTCTTCTTTTGCTTAACGAAAAATTCAATCTCTACATTTTTACTAAATGCATTATTTTGTCCGAGTGGCTCGATCAAGAGTGTGTTTAAGAAATAATCTCCATCTTGCTGTTCTTTTAATCCTCTAACTTCAACAAGGGCTTCGTTTAAGTCTTTTGTTCTCTCTTCTACCTTTTCTTCCAGGTTAGCGTATAACAGAGAGTTTTCTACACTCACCGCAATTTGAGACGACAATACTTTTAGTATCTCCAATCTATCCGGTGTAAATGCATCGGTAGTTAAATTGTTTTCTAAGTATACTACTCCAACTAAATTTCCTTGGTTGATGATTGGATAACAAAGAATTGACTTAGGTTGTTTTTCTTTTACATAGTTATCGTTTACAAAGATTCCTTTCTTTGTCGCATCATTGAGTAAGATAATACTCTTTGTTCTTATTACATAATTCACAATATTAGGGGATAACTCAGAATATCCTTCCAATGGTTTAGCTTCTAATACGGAAATGCTATCCGTGTTTGCATTTCCTTCTGCCTCTATATACCACTTCTCTTTTTCTTTTAGAAGAAAATAACCTTTCTCGGCTCCTGCATTTTCAAATAGAATCTTCATCATCTTTTCTAAGAGTTTACCAAGTTGAATCTCACCGGATATTGTCTGCGATGCTTTGATGACTGTATTCAAATCTAAGAAGCTTCCACCTGCTACTGTTTTCGTTGTTGTAGTTGAGCTGGAACTAACAGTCATATCGGCACTAATCGTGCGTGTCGCCTGACGTTTCAATTGTGGGTATTTTTCTTCTAGTTGTTTTACCTTTGGCTCACAGCCCCATTTTTTGTAAGCATAATGCGCTTCGATTAAATAAATATCCGCAATCCGTTCTTTGTTTCGTCCTATCCAAATATCCGCCATAAATTCATTGGCGATTGCTTCTTCCAATGTATACTCGTATTGTTTTGCAAGTTCCATTGCTCGTTCAAATGAGACAAGCGCTTTATCATGATGATTCTCTATTTGCTCTATTAAGCCTTCTATTATTCGGGACTTATGACCATAATTCGCTTCACAATTTTCTCCCCACTTCTTCATTCGTTTATTGTTTTTATCTAAACGCTTTCTGTATTCTTTTTGCTTTTTCTTGTCTTGGGTTTTCAAAATTAGTTTCGCACAGATAAGAGAATCAAAGAATACCTGCTCGGGTACATACATCATACCAAAAACTCCACCTTCATGTGAAACAGCTAATAATGAATACTCGCTAGCTTTCAAAATATCGCCAAAAAAGAAATAGAGTTCTGATTTAAAAGTATAATAAACGAATAAGGTTGTAGAATTATGAGCAACCTCCCATTCGGGAACCGATGTTGCTTCATCAAATTTATCACTCTTTAAAAATAATATATCATTAGCTTGACCATGCATATTATGAACAAACTGTTGATTCATTTTGTACATTAAGTAAGAATCATACTGTTGCAAATTCTTCATAACAGGATCATATTTCTGAAAACTTTCCATTACCATATCAAGATTTACTCGCATGAGCAATGCTTGAAAGTTATAATGATTTACCACATAGGATGTATATTGTAAGTCTCCATTTTCCAGACCACTTTGTATTGCGGTCTGGAAATATGGAATTGCTTCCTTGGCATGATGCGTCCAATGACTTACCATTGTTGTGAAAATAAAATAAGTTCTACACTCAATGGATTTTGCATTAAACTTTTCAATCAAATGAACAGCTAACTTCCCAAACTCATGCCCAGTTTTAAAATCTCCAAGACCGGATCCCTGAATTAAGCCAAATGCAACGTAGGCAAAGGAACTCAAAGCAGCATTGCCATTTCTGAGTGATAGATTTACCATTTTTAAAACTAATACAGGAAATAAATTAGGCTGCGCAATAAAGGATGCTGGAACAGCTGCATTCAGCAAACGCATAATCATAAGAAATTTTTGATTGTTTATCAAAGGTAGATTAGCCAAATCCATAATTGGCTTTTTTCCTTGTTTCAATTTGAATTTAATAATTTCAGGCAATGGTGAAAGCTCTGTAGGCTTTTTAGGAAGATCAACTCCAAAGGATTTTAATGCTTGTTTTAAAATATCTAATGACTCTAAAATTTTATTCTGACTTACATACATTGAAGATTTTAATTCATAAACGGTTACTTTATCTAATTCAGTTTTGGCATGAGACAAAATCAAATTAAAAGTTTTATCGGCAGACTCAAAATTTTTACAAAGATACTCAGCCTTTGCTCTGTTTGTAAACAATTCTAGGGTTAATTCATAATTAGCCGTCCAAGAATTATCTGGCAATTGATCAATAGCTATTTGAAAGAACCCAAGTGCGGCTTCATAGGCTGTTGATGCCATTGCTTTATTTCCAGCAATTATGTTTAATTCTTGCAACTTTGCTTTTTCTTCAGCATTGGTAATATGGTCTATCCCTTGGTTTAATTGATTTACGATTGTGAATATATGATCTTCCAATCTATACTTATTGAGCATAGATAAGTAAGTATTTCCAATTGTATAATGATATTTTGATTTCTCAGTATCAGAAATAAGTGTATAGGTTGCTTCTCTAATTTTGTCATGAGCAAAATTAACATCTAATTCACCTAAACGAAGAAAACCTTCATTTGCTAAGTGAATCAAATCATGCTTAGCCTCTGTTTGTGACTTGCCTAGTATCTGAAAGAATACTTCTTGTTTGAACCAACTACCAATACAAGCTGCTAATTTTAGTTTTTCAATTGCTGAATCAGAAAGCTCTTTTACCTTTTCAACCATTAAGCCAATTACGTTTTCGGATAATTTTACATCTTGGATTTTATCAATATCCCAATTCCAGCTTCCATTTACATATTGAATCAAATCTTTCTCATAAAAACTTTTAAACAATTCATTTACAAAGAAAGGATTTCCTTTCGTTTTTTCAAAAAGAACGGTGGCTAATTCTTTTGCTTTAACATCATCACAATTTAAGGTATCACTCACAAGACGAGAAATATCTGTTACGGAAATTGGCTCTAATGATATATTCTTAGATTGGAATCCTGTTTTATGCAAATCTTCCAACATGACTGAAAATGGATCTGTTGGTAAAACCTCATTATCCCTAAATGATAACATTAAAAATAGATATTTCATTTCCAGATCAGAAAGAATTGTTTGTATTAGGAGTATACTGGGAGTATCCGCCCACTGTAAATCATCTAGAAAAATAGCAACTGGATGTTCTTTAGTGCAAAATGCTTTTATTAAATTCTGAAATACTAAATTAAATCTATTCTGTGATTCTGTCGGTCCTAGTTCCGTAACAGGAGGCTGCTCTCCAATTAATGTCTCTAGTTCAGGAATCACATCAATAATGATTTTACCATTAGCCCCTAAAGCATTTAAAAGATTTTCTCTCCAAGTTGAAATAGAATCAGAGCTCTCTGTTAATATTTGTTGAATTAAACTTTGTATTGCATAAGTTATAGCACGATAGGGAATTGTTCGTTTAAACTGATCATATTTTCCTGACGCAAAATATCCCTTATATTCTACAATAGGCTTATTTATTTCGTTAATTAAGATTGACTTACCAATGCCAGAGCGACCGGAAATCAAAAGTAATTCAATATTTCCTTGTGCTGCATTTTTGAATGCTTTCAGTATTTGAATAACTTCTTTTGTTCTACCAACGCGATTAATCGCGTCTCTACGTTATTCAAACACCATTCCAAATCATATAAAATTCCATTGATGCTTTGATATCTATCTTCTGGATTCTTTTGTAATAATTTCATCACTATATCAGAAATTACTTTGGGTGTTTTATTTTTTTCAAATGGGGATAATGGTAATTTGGCGATATGAGCATGAACTAATTCCATCGGGTCAGAAGTTATAAAAGGGAGTTCTCCTGTAAGTATTTGATAGAATGTAACGCCTAATGAGTAATAGTCTGTGCGGTAATCTACTGTCCGATTCATTCGTCCAGTTTGCTCTGGGGAGATGTATGCTAACGTTCCTTCTATTGAACTATTTAGAGGAATAAAAGAATTTTGCTTTGCTAGAAGACTTGCATTTCCAAAATCAATTATTTTTAGTTCATTGGTGACCTTATTATAAATAATATTATGAGGTTTCATATCTTTGTGAACTAAGTTACATTTGTGAACTTCACCTAGAGCTTTCACTGAGAGAACCATAATATTTAAAACTTCTTTTATTGAGTAAGAACTAATATCATTTAATATTTTTGAGAGAGCTCGTGCTCCAATATCTTCAAAGACAATGGCTATACTATTTTTATATTTTTCTAAACCAATCGTTCGAATGATGCCAGTTGAATTTATTTTTTCAAGTAAATCATATTCATGTTTAAAACTATTCAATTCACTTGCATTAGGATAATCGCTATGAAGGATTTTTATGATTACTGGCTGACCAGATTTATCTCCTCGACAAACTATACTTTTTTCCCCTAAATGAATCTCTTCTCCAATTGTATAACCTGGTAAATTTATCATATAATTATTCCTTTTTATTATCTTGCTGTATTTATCCGCATGTTCTTTCGGTATATAAAAAGGAAAGTAGTGACGCCAATCTCATGATAACGTTTCTTCCTTGTATTCTATTCAAAAAAAGTGCTTTCGTCAATGACTTTTATTTGTATAAATTAAAATGCAATTTTTTTTATAAAACAATAAAATAATAAATTTACGAAATAATTTCTTTCAACTATCAGACATTTGCCTCTATATAGAAAAATATTAGACCAAAACATTTTTTCCTTTTTGCTGTCCGTTAGAATTCCTATTGGCTATATATTTACGTTTACTCATCTACGGTGCAGCTACGGTTATATAGCCGGTGCTTGTGCGGACTAAATTGCCCTTACTACCCGTTCTAGACCGAAGCTATAAGCGTAGCTAGACCGGAGGTGAGTAAAAGGCTTCTTATATGCAATTATATGCTTTACAAAAAACCTTCTTTACTAATAATTAAGGGAAGGTGGGTGAACAAAATGGAAGCATATAGAATTCAAACAAGGCTAGTTTCTGAAATCATAAAACTCCCTCAAATTACTAAATGGATCGGACAAGAAGTAGAAATTATCATTCTTCCTATACAAGAAATAGAAAAAAAAACAAAAAAAAGACCCTTTGGTTTAGCTAAGAACGAATTTCAAATTCCAGATTCTTTTTTCGATGAATTATCAAATGATATACTGAAAGGCTTTGGGGTGGTATGAAATTTTTACTCGATACTCATATCTTTCTTTGGTATATTGCTGGAAGTGGATTTACTAAAGAAAGAACATCGAGAAATTATAGAAGATTTGGAAAATAAAATCTTTCTAAGTACCGCCTCTATATGGGAAATGATTGTTAAAGCAAAAATCGGAAAACTCCCGTTACCCTCTCCTTATTTCGATTATATTGAAAGACAAATCAAAAATCATAATTTCAATTTGGATTCAATTGAAGGAGCTATTCTAAAGCACCTAGAATTGTTACCAGACATACACAAAGACCCATTTGATAGAATTCTAATATGTCAATCTATTGAATCTAAATACAAGCTAATTACAGACGATGAGAATATACTTCAATATTCTAAATACAATGACTCTTTTCTAGTCTGATTGTTTGTATACTATTCAAAGTCTTCTGGCTTAGAGCGTTTTTACTTTTCTACTTTTTAATCGGATGTAGAAAACCTAAATGGTGCTCACTATGTCCGAGATGTAGAATCTTCTGTTGTTCGTTTGTCATTTCTCCAAAGAAAGCAGAAGGATGAAGAGGAAGAGTATTAGACTCTAATCTTTTTAGAATTGTAAGTTCTGCTTCTATTGCAGCGGTATCATCAGGCTCTGTCGGAAAAACAGATTTAGGATCGGTTTGCATTCCTTCTTTGTAAGAAGTCTGAGTGAGCATTTTTTTAGAAGTAACTTCCCAATCGTCACACGAATAATCCAAGGCATCATTTTCGTAAATCCATCAAGAGCACCTTTTTGATAATAGGAAAGGTGACGACAAATCTGACCTAGATTCCATTTTCCACTTTGTGTATAACCATTTTTTCTAAGTGATTCTATTTCAGTAATTACATCTGAATAATTTTTAAATTTAAGAATTCTTTTTTGTAGCATTGAAGTTCTCCTATTTTACAAGTCCATAGTCTAACTTTCCATTTATGAGTAGAGCTTTTTTTTTACATAGGATTCTAAACTATTCCGAGCTTTTTCATTTGCTTTTTTATCAGAAGGAATTGAGACATTCAATTCAGAATACTTGCCCAATCCTCTTACTTCTAATTTTTCTTTTATCTGCTGAGCCTATAGGCTGATTTGGAAACTCAATTACTTCTTTTCCATTCTTCGATTCAATTTTCATGAACTCCATACAGGCTGAGTAGGAGATAATAAATGTATACCCATCAGGACCTTTGCATGTAAGAGGTGCATCACTTCCTTCAGGAATACTTTCTTCCTTTTCATACTTACAATCAGTAGAAATATTTGTGTAAAGACTACTAAACTTTTCGTTTGCATATAGCATCGAATAAGTTAATCCAATTAATATTAAAAATACCTGTTTAATTTTTTCTCCAACTCAAAATAGTTTTTTTATTCTAAGGGAAAGTAATGCAATATTTTCACTCATGATCATTTCAGGGACACTATGGCTCAAGATGGACTGGGTAGGCAATTCAATCCAAATTGCGAAAATGAAAGCCAATCGTATCCTTTATCGGTGTTCTCGGGTGCGCCATCGGTGGTAATCTTTGAATATATCACTTAGGATAAAAAGATATGGGGAGGGTTAGGGTCAATTCTAGGCGAATGAAAATCACTTGCCGAGAGCCCGTTTTCAGAAATTCTGGAAGAATATGAGCCAAATCCAAATTACATTACCAGATGGAAATACACGAGAAGTTGAGATGGGAACGAGTGTCTCTGATTTCGTTTCTAAGATGAGTATTTCATTAGCAAAGTCTGCGCTTGCCGCGAAAGTGGACGGTGTAGAGGTAGATCTATCTTATCCGCTAGAAAAAAATGCGCGTTTAGAAATTCTCACCTATGCAACGAAAGAAGGCAAAGAAGTCTTTCACCACTCTTCTGCTCACCTACTTGGTATGGCTGTGCAACGTCTTTGGTCTGATGCATTATTAACAGTAGGTCCTGTTGTAGAATCAGGTCCTGGATTTTTTTATTATGATATAGATTTTCCTTCTATTACAATTACTCCAGAAGATTTAATAAAGATTGAAAAAGAAATGGAGAAGATTGTAAAAGAAAATCTTCCTGTCAAACGAACTGTCTTAACAAGAGAAGAAGCAATTAAGAAATTCACCGAGATGGGTGAAAAATATAAAATTGAATTAATCTCTGGATTCGAATCGGAAACGGTTTCTCTTTATGGACAGGGAGAGTGGTTTGACTTGTGTAGAGGTCCTCACGTGCCTAATACTGGTTTGCTCAAAGCATTTAAGCTGACTGCAATTTCAGGAGCGTATTGGAAGGCTAACAAGGATAATGCGATGCTCCAAAGAATCTATGGAGTATCGTTTCCTTCTAAAAAAGAACTCGATGAATACTTATTTATGATCGAAGAAGCAAAGAAAAGAGATCATAGAAAACTAGGAAAGGAAATGGATTTATTTTCTTTCCAAGAAGAAGCGCCCGGTTTTCCTTTCTGGCATCCAAAGGGAACTATCATTTGGAATAACCTTGCTAATTTCATTCGTTCTGAATGCACTAGACGTGGATACCAAGAAATTAGAACTCCTGCGATTCTAAATTCTGACCTTTGGAAACGAAGTGGGCATTGGGATAATTTCAAAGAGAATATGTATTTCACAGAGATCGACGAACAAGAATTTGCAGTTAAACCAATGAACTGCCCTGGGTGCTCTTTGATTTATAAATATCATATGCATTCTTATAAAGAACTTCCTTTGCGTTATGCGGAATTGGGAACTGTTCATCGTCATGAATTAAGTGGGGTATTACACGGATTATTCCGTGTGAGAGCGTTTACGCAAGATGATGCGCATATCTATGCTCCGCTCGATCATTTAGAATCAGAAGTAATTGATCTAATTGATTTTACTTTTTCTGTTTATAAAAAATTTGGATTCACTGAATTCAAAACCTATATCGCTACACGTCCTGAAAAGTCACAGGGGCGTGATGAAGATTGGGAAGAAGCAACTAGCTCTCTTATCAATGCTCTCAGAAAAAAAGACATTCCATTTGGTGTAAAAGAAGGAGAAGGAGCGTTCTACGGTCCTAAGATTGAATTTAATATCAAGGACAGTCTTGGTCGTTTGTGGCAATGTGGAACGATTCAGATTGACTTCTCTATGCCAGAGAGATTTGAACTAGACTTCACAGGAAGCGATGGAAAAAAGAAGCGTCCTGTTATGATTCATCGTGCTATCTATGGCTCACTTGAAAGATTCATCGGAATTCTAATTGAACACTTCGAAGGTAAATTCCCTTTCTGGGTTTCGCCAAATCAAATTAGAATCTTGACAGTTGCTGAGCCGCATAACGCATATGCAACCGAATTACACAATCTATTTCTATCAAAAGGAATTCATTCTGAAATGGATTTGCGCTCTGAGAAGATTGGATTTAAAATTAGAGATTCCATTTTAAAGAAAGCAAATTTCCTTTTAATTCTTGGTGATAAAGAAGTAGAAAATAGAAGTGTATCGATTCGAAAGTTAGGGGAAGAGAATACTACAACTTATTCGCTAAATGAGTTTCTTGACTTAATCGAAAAAGAAAAAGCGGCTATGTAAAAACTGTCATTCCCATTATGCTGCGACCCTAGGAAGCAGCATTGAGTTTTCTTTTCTATCGGGAATCTCAACTTATTGAGACCCCCGATAAAAGAACTCGGGGGTGACAAGTAGAATAATTCCTTCACATTACCCACCCGCAGATTCGTAGGCGTTTTGTCCTTTCTTCCAAAACCACAAAGAGAATAGCATCATCACAATGCCTATAGGCAAAGTTCCAAATACAAACATTGGGTGAAATAAATTTTCGCCGGATTTGTTTAGGAAGTAATGTGCGGGATAAAAATTAATAAAGGCAAGTGGAACGATAAAAGTAAGTAGAAATTTTAATCCACCGCTGTAAATGTTAAGCGGATAAAGTAAAAACTCTCTAGAAGAGAATACGAATAGATGAACTAGAGAATTTGTATTTACCGCATAAAAGGCAATAGCCGCAATGATGATACGTATCGAACCGAGTATCATAGCTCCTCCGATTACAACAGCAATAAATACAAGCACGTTTATAAAATTCCAGTGAACTTCAATCAGACTATTTGCCATGACAAATGTCAAAAAACCGAGGATAATATGAGCAAACCCCGTTATTTCAAATCCTCCCATGATGACTTGGGACAAAGGAGAAAGAGGACGAACTAGAAAACGATCAAAGGTTCCGTCCCTGACATAGTTACTGAATTCTAAGATGCCTGAGAAGATAAATGTGACAATCCCCTGTGATAAGATGAGAAGGCTATACAAAAAAGCCATTTCTCCCATTGACCAGCCGCCTATCGTCTTGAATCTAGTGATTACAATGCCGATAGTCGCAATCTGTGCTGCATAAAAAGTAAGAAGAGTAAAAAGGAAAATCAAAAAGCTAGCTCTATATTCCATTCTGGATTTGATAGAAGCAGTTGCAATTCTCAGATAGATGTAGAGAGTTTCTGAAAAAGTATTTTCTACTATATTAGGTCTTGTTGTTAAACTCATATTAGCCTCCTGCAAATTCTAATTTTCGTTTTCCTGAAAAATACACAGAGAATGTAAGCATGCCTACAATCAGTAACTCAAGTGCATATCGTAGAAGCAACTCTTCATAAGCCATTTGAATTGGAGTTCCAATTAAGACGGTGGTAGGATAATAATATAAATAAGGAAATGGACTCCAGGATATAATTCGCACTAAGTAATCGGGAAATAAATTCAATGGTATCACAGATCCTGAAAGTAGAGTGACTAATGCACTATAAAGAATCATAAAACTAAACACTTCCGTAAAGAAAAAAGCAAGAGAGGAAATCATAAAACCAAAGAGTATAAACAAAATAAAAGACATGAAATAAACAGGAATGAATTGTAAGAGGCTAATGGGAGTTACACTTGGCATGATTCCAAAGAAAACAAGCGAGAATATTAAAAGCGGAATCGCTCTAGCAAAAAGTTGAAATAAACTAACTCCAAAGCTATCTGCAAAATACATCATCACAAAATTATATGGCTTTAGAATATCATAAACTATATCGCCGGTCTTAATTTTGTTTGTTAAAAGAGATTCATTTCTACCGAAGGAAACTTTTATTAAAGTAGAAAGAATCGCATAGCTAACAAGCGTTTCCCCACTCCATGTTCCAAGTGCACCGGGACTTTCTTTTGCGACAGTCTGCCATACAGATGTAAAAATGAATATATACAAAAATGCATTCATAAGACCAGTGTAGTATTCTAACTTGTAAGCGATGGATCTTTGAAATGCTTTAGAGATGAATTTTAAATAAGTCATAATTCCCCCTTTCCTGCATACATTTTCTTAACTGCAAAACCTAAGTCTGGCTTATGACGATTAATCTCTTGGATTTGTAATCCTTTCTTTTGTAAAACTTCTAAGAGTCCAGATAAAGGTTCATTGTCCGGTAGATTTAAAGAATATTGTTGATCGGAGATTTTTTCTTTTATTTCGAATGGCTTTGGAAGTTCTAGATTCTTTATAGGATTTACAAAATGGACTGTTACTATTGAGTCATTGCCTAGTAGTTTATTGAAATTGGCTATATCTCCATCATATTCTTTTTTTCCTTTTTCTATAATGATAATTCTCTGAGCTAAAAATTCTATGTCCTGTATATCATGCGTAGTGAGGATAATGGTAACTTTCTCCTCTGTGTTTATTTTGCGAATAAACTCACGCACTTTTTCTTTTACGAGTAGATCAAGTCCGATTGTTGGCTCATCCAAGAATAAGACCGACGGTGAGTGAAGTAGACTTGCAGCTAAGTCTGCTTTCATTCTTTGACCGAGGGAAAGTTTTCTAGCTTGTTGATTGAAGAATTCGTTCAATCCCAAAAGATCAAAGAAGAAATCTAATTTCTGTTTGTAAACTTTACTGTCAATTTTATAAATCGAACGGAGTAGATCAAATGATTCTTCTACTGGCAAATCCATCCATAGTTGGCTTCTCTGTCCGAACACAACACCGATTTGCCGCGCATTGAACTTTCTATCCCTTGAAGGATCTAATCCATTTACGCGAATCTTTCCTTCTGTCGGAGTTAGGATGCCGGTTAGCATTTTGATTGTAGTGGATTTTCCTGCCCCATTTTGTCCGATGTATCCCACTAACTCGCCGGGCTTTATTGAAAAAGAAATATCATCCACTGCTTTTAGATATTCTACCTCTGAATGCACAAGAGAAACTATAGAGCCAAGAATACCTGGCTTTCTTTTTTTAATTTTGAAATGTTTACTTAAATGTTGAACTTCAATCATAAATTTTCCTTATGCAAGTGCACTAGCGTTACCACGCTGGACTGTGACTTTTGGCACCCAAACTCAATGTTTCTCTCTAAGGATCGAAACATAATGGTGGGCTTTCTATTGCAGATTATTGATTTATTAGAATTATCTAATATTCTAAAATTCAAAATTTCTTCTTTCGGTTTACCTTTTGCGAGAATATGATTCATAATTTATTAACCTAAATAGGCTCGTTATTTTTACAAATCTTTAAATAAAAGAATTTCTACTTGAACTAATTTCTTTAGTTTTAGAAAAGAGTAGAAAGAAAAAGGGGAATAAAAATGAAATTTATGAAATATGGTTTTATCGGAGCAGGGCTTACCAATATAGTCGGGGTTCTTTTATTCTCTAAGTTCTTTTCGAATGAAACAATGAATGCCGCAAATCCGATTGTAATGTCTAATTTTGGACTCCTTATGATAGTCGTATGGGGCTTTGCTTATATTGCTGCGGCAAATAGCTATGAGGCTACTCCTTGGTTATCCGCCGTATTTACTATTGAGAAATTAATTTATACTTTAACATGGATTTTTTGGATTCAACAAAATGATTTAACCCTCCTTTATACAAAAGATTTATTTGCAGGAATTTTTTATTCTTTATATGGTTTGAATGATTTTTTATCTATGTTAATCTTCGGCTTTGCATTCTGGATAACTAGAAGAGGTAAATAATCCTTACTCGCTAAAGGCTATTTGGATAATTTAACGGAAGTAATATCTATGTCTGCACTTTCCCATTTGTAGGTTCGGGAATAGGCATATTTACTGCTATCCATTAGATTTTGACCGGAGAATTTAGTTTCCGAGATTGAATTTGTTTTGACTGTAAGAAGTTTTTTATCTATACGAGCGGATAATACTGATTCTGTCTTTAACCAGGCTAGTTCGAATTCAGGAGAATCCTGCCAATCAGGAATAGGGAAACTAGATTGAATTGCATAATTATTAGCAAGATTAAGTATGTGCAATTTGAAATTTTGGTAGAAGCCAGTGCTTTCATTTATTTCACCACTTACAACTGCAAGCAAACTTGCGTCAGCCGATAGAGCTATTCCAAGAGGTGTCTTTATCTCTGACTTGCCTTTGATAACGTTGACTGTCTTTTTGTCCGTTAGATTATAAACGGAAACGGTTTTACTAGGAGTTCCATATTCATTTTCGTTGAGTCCGTGCATGAATGCAAGAGTTTGCGCTGTGTCATTGTAATACAATGCATTGGGTAAAATCCAAAAAGGGAAACGTTCCAGGTCTGCAATTTTTTTTACGCTTAAATCATTTTCAATTTCTGCGAGTATCACCTGGGTAGTAAAATTTTTCTTATCCGTTGTTCCATTCAGTGGATTCCAGGAATCTTTTTCTTTGTAATGCACTCTCATGTAAGCAATCTTTTTTCCTGTTTCAGAAAAACTAATGAAGGGAAATAACTTTGCATCTCTCCAAAAAATAGTAGAGCAAGAAGATAAAAAGAGAAGAGTAATAGCAGAGATTAGTTTCATGGTTTTTTCCTTTTGGGCTTGTTGTCATTCCTGAAATCTTTAATCGGGAATCTTTTATTGTAAAGACTCAGATTAAAAATAGAATCGCCTTGCTCATTGTAGATTTCGAGAGTTATACAAACAGCAATGTCACTATTGATTCTAAAACTAACACGAATGCAAGCTAATTTTAATTGACGCAAAAAACAGTCAAACTAAGCTTCCCAAAATCAAAAGAGCAAAAAGAGGATACGCATGATTAAATGGAAGCTTATGTTGACAAGCATCCCGTATATGATAGTTGTAATGGGATTAGATTATATATTGGGAAATGTGTTAGGATTTGATGGAATTATTGAATTTGCAGATGTAGGTTTGGTGTTGACAGGAGGAATTTTTCTAATTGGTTTTATGCTAGCAGGGACAATGTCAGACTACAAAGAAAGTGAGAAACTTCCTGCTGAACTTGCTTGCACACTAGAAGCAATCGAAGAGACAATGGTTACTGCCTCAATCAGTAAACCAGACCTCGATGAAAAAAAGATGAAGGCAAATCTATTTGAAGTTACTACGGATATATCGAATTGGTTTTATAAAAAAGTATCTTATGAGCAAATGTTTGCTTCTCTTTCTAAGTTACAGGGAGCCATTTCTCATATGGAGAAGTTAGGCGGCACAAGCTATGCAACTAGAATGCTTGGCGAATTAAATACACTTAGAAAAATTATTACTCGAATAGGTGTAATTTCTAGAACCAATTTTCTTTCTACTGGTTACGCGCTGTTAGAGGTTTTAATTTCTGCGATTATCATTCTGCTATTAATTTCAAAATTCAAAAGTATATTAGCGGAATATATTCTAATTGGTTTTGTTACTTTGATTTATGTTTATATGTATCGACTCATCCAGGATATTGATGATCCATTTGAATATTCTGAATCAGGTGCACCCGGAGCCTCCGAGGTTCCCTTATTTCCTTTAGAAGAATACAAAGAAAGAGCAAAGAGTAGGCTATGAATTGAGTAACTCCTTCATTCCAGAAACTTGCCCCTACAATCTTTAATTAGGGAGATAATAGGGGCTATTTCTTGTTATCCCATTTTGTTGCTTCTTTGGTCGCAATAGAATGGGTAAAAAAGTTAGATTATCTTCTTTACTACATAAATCGTATTCAGTTAATCATACAAAACAAACTACTCTGCACACTGACATCTGGAACTGTTCGAGTGATCGGATCTTCTGTGAAGTTTGCTCTAAATGCACAAGAAGAAAATACTTTCCAATTAAATCCGAATGACCAAAGAATAGCAGTTTGGTTTATCATCTCTATTCCAGAGTGATAAGGACTTCCTTTAACATCGACTTGGGTTACAGCAGAAAAATTATCAGTGAACGAATAACCAAGTGTAGACGATGCAGCAGCAAACGGTTTAATATGTATCTCAGAAGAACGAAATGGATCTGTTGGAGCAATGCCAAATACATTTAAGAATTTAAAAAAGCGATAAAAATTCCACTTAGCAGAAACGCCAGTTGCCACATCTACTTTTCCTGTCCCCATAGAAAAACTTGTATTACCGGTTGGAATTTTAATTGAATTAATCCAGGCAAAGGCAGGAATCCAACCGCTTTGCGAGACTAATTGCCATTTGCCGTCCAATACAGAATCACCACTACTAGTTCCCGTCTTTGCTTTTATGAGAGGTTTGTAATTATCTGTTAATGTAAAACCGAATTGATCATTAGGATATAAATCTCGCAATGGATAAGGGATATTTACCGCTCGATGGTATCCAGTAATGGGACCATCCAAAATGCCTGTATTGTAAGATAACGCGGTTATTTCGATTCCTATTTCGAATTTTTCAAATAAGCCATAATTTAATCTAGCATGAAACCTTTCGATCTCAGCATCCATTCTTAAATGAGATTGTTGCTCTAATCTTCCATAATTGATAAATTCAGAAAGATAATACGTGTTAGGCGTTAATTTTCCATTAGAAAAAAATTCCGAATAGTTTTGCCAGAGAAATGGTTTATACTTTGTGTATCCAGTGACATCAGTGCCGGCATTGTTATTATCAACCATGTTCGATATCGCAAGTCCGGTATCGATGCTCATCTTTCCTTTCTCTAATGCGATTGGAGTCGTTGGATATGGCTCGAAAAAGAGCAAAAAGGGAAGGTAAAGATTTCGATTTTCGATTGGTCGTTCTCTTAATGGGTCAGTTAAAATTTCCTTAGAATTTATAAGTAAAAGTAGGGTAAAAAAAAATTTATTGAGCATTGTTGGGTTTATGACTTAATTAGTTAATAGCTAAAAGAAGTTGCCTTATAGCATAAGAATATAGGATTGTTATATGAGGGTTATTTTATGAGTCAACAAGAAGCAACTTACGGCGCGGAAAAAATCAAGATTTTAGAGGGTCTAGAAGCAGTTCGAAAACGTCCCGGGATGTATATCGGAACGCAAGACGAGTCTGGACTTCACAAAATGGTCTATGAGGTAGTAGACAACTCCGTTGACGAGGCAATGGCTGGACATTGCTCCCATATCCTTATTAAAATTCTTCCAGGCAATATCATTGAAGTGTCTGATAATGGTCGTGGAATTCCAACAGGCATTCACCCCGACAAAGGTGTTTCTACCATTGAAGTCGTTTTAACTATTTTACATGCCGGTGGTAAGTTCGAAAATGATGCTTACAAAGTATCTGGTGGTTTACACGGAGTAGGCGTAAGCGTGGTTAATGCTTTATCTGAGTGGTTAGAAATTGAAGTTCACCAAGGTGGAAAATTATACTACCAAAAATACTTTACGGGTATTCCTGATAAGCCGGTAGCGATCATTGGGGAGGCAGCGGGTTCAGGAACTACTGTTCGCTTCAAGCCTGATGCAAATATTTTTACTACAACAGAATTTCAATATGATATGCTTTCTTCTCGTTTTAGAGAAATGGCTTTCTTAAACAAAGGACTCAATCTTAAAATCCAAGATCTTCGAAAAGAAGACGGTCACTCAGCAGAATTTAATTATTCCGGTGGGATTGTTTCTTTCGTAGAATTACTCAATGAAAGCAAACATCCAATTCACGACAAAGTAATTCATTTCGAAAGTCAAAAAGATGGAGTCATGGCAGAAGTTGCACTCCAATATTCGGACGCTTATTCGGAAAATATTTTTTGTTTTACGAATGCGATTAACAATAGTTTGGGTGGAACTCACCTCGAAGGATTTCGCGCCGCCCTCACAAGAACTTTAAATGACTTCTTAAAGAAAGATGCAACTGCCGCCAAGAAAATGGATACTGGTTTTTCTGGAGAAGATGTTCGTGAAGGGCTAACGGCTGTTATCTCTATAAAAGTTCCACAACCTCAATTCAATTCCCAAACAAAAGAAAAATTAGTCAACGCCGAAGTTAAAGGCATTATGCAAACGATAGTCTCCGAGCGTTTGACAAATTACTTCGAAGAAAATCCTGCTATCATTAAGAAGATCATTGAGAAATCAATGCTTGCCGCAAAAGCAAGAGAAGCCGCTAGAAAAGCCCGTGATCTGACAAGACGCAAGACCGTTCTAGAAGGTGGTGGACTTCCTGGTAAATTGGCAGACTGTTCTGAAAAAGATCCTGCTCATTCCGAGCTTTACTTAGTAGAGGGAGATTCTGCTGGTGGTTCTGCCAAACAAGGGCGTGATAGAAATACACAAGCCATACTTCCACTCAAAGGTAAAATTCTAAACGTAGAAAAATCACGCTTGGATAAAATGTTGGCTAATGAAGAAATCCGCACACTCATTTCCGCCATGGGAACCGGAATTGGAAATGATGAATTCAACGTAGAAAAAATTCGTTACCACAAAATCGTAATCATGACGGATGCGGATATCGACGGCTCGCATATTCGAACCCTCTTATTAACATTTTTCTTTCGTTATATGAGACCTGTAATCGAGAGAGGCTACTTATACATAGCCCAACCTCCTCTCTATCAAATCAAGAAAGGACAAGAGGCTGATTACGCTTATTCGGACAGAGAGAAAGATGAAATTTTAGCGAAGCATGGAAAAGAAGCAAAGACAATCATCCAACGTTACAAAGGTTTGGGAGAAATGAATCCAGAGCAACTTTGGGAAACTACAATGGATCCAGCTAAACGTGTCGTATTGCAAGTAAGACTCGATGATTTAGTAGAAGCAGAAGAAACATTCACTACTCTCATGGGCGACGAAGTCGGACCACGCAGAAGATTCATCGAAGATAATGCATTAAAAGTCGCGAACTTAGATTTATAATCTAGCGGATAATAAGAATTAATCAATAGGAATACAATGGCAAATTTAGACGAAGAATCAAGCACCAAAACTTTAAAATTTAGCACAGCATCTAGACCTGATATTGCAGAAGCAATTAAGAATGGAACAAAGGTCATCCCTGTAGAAGTAGAAGATCAAATGAAAGATGCATACTTAGGGTATGCGATGAGTGTGATTGTAGGACGCGCTCTTCCCGATGTTAGAGACGGGCTAAAGCCTGTTCACCGCAGAATCTTACATGCGATGAATGAGCGTGCTTGGAGATCAGACAAGGCTTATGTAAAGTGCGCTAAGATTGTCGGGGAAGTGTTAGGTAACTACCATCCACATGGAGATAGCTCTGTTTATGATGCGTTAGTTCGTATGGTGCAAGAATTTTCTCTTCGTGTTCCACTCATTGACGGACAGGGAAATTTTGGTTCAGTAGACGGTGACAACGCTGCCGCCTATCGTTACACGGAAGCCCGTCTTGCTAAAATGGCAGAAGAACTTCTACGTGATATTGACAAAGAAACTGTAAACTTCTCACCTAACTTCGATGATACCAAACAACAACCCGATGTTCTTCCTGCTAACTTTCCAAATATTTTAGTCAATGGCTCATCCGGTATCGCCGTTGGTATGGCGACCAATATTCCTCCGCACAATTTAAAAGAAACGATAGCCGCCGTAGTAGAGACAATTAAAAATCCAGATGTTCCGATTCGCGATTTAATTAAAATTATAAAAGGGCCGGATTTTCCTACCGGTGGTATTGTAATTGGTGGCGAAGGTCTATTATCCGCCTATACAACAGGAAAAGGCTCAATACGAATTCGCTCTAAAGTAGAAATCGAAGAGAATGCAAAGGGAAGAGAAGTAATTGTAATCACAGAAATTCCTTACCAAGTAAACAAAAAAGTTCTCTTAGAAAAAATCGGTGAGTTAATAAATGAAAAAGTCGTAGAAGGTATTTCTGAAATATTAGATTTATCTAATAGAAAAGGAATGAGAGTCGAACTTCTTGTTAAGAAAGATTACAATTCGCAAGTCATTTTAAATCAACTCTTCAAACTCACACAATTGCAAGTAAGCTATGGAATCACCATGCTTGCGATTTTAAATAACAAGCCAAAAATATTTAATCTCAAAGAGACTCTAGTTGCATTCATTGAGCATCGCCGCGAAGTCATCGTAAGACGAACCAAGTATGATCTTCGCAAAGCAGAAGAGAGAGCCCATATCTTAGAAGGCTTAAAGATTGCCCTCGATAATATTGATGAGGTAATTCGTATTATCCGTGCTTCTAAAAATCCAGCCGAAGCAAAAGTTGGATTAATGACAGCTTTCCCTCTTTCGGAAGTCCAAACAGATGCAATTCTAGATATGAGATTACAGAGATTAACCTCTCTCGAAGTTCAAAAGATTATTAACGAATTAGAAGAAATTCGTAAACTCATTGCAGACCTAAAAGATATTCTAGATAAACCTGCCAGAGTGGATGCGATAGTTACTACAGAATTACAAACAGTATCCGATAAATTTGGAACCGATAGAAAGACTGAGATTAGCAATGAAAGCATTGCAAGCACATCTTTTGAGGCACAGGATTTAATTGATGACGAAGATGTAGTGATTCAAATTTCAGAAGACCAATTTATCAAACGACTTCCGATTGATACATTTAAACGTCAAAAGCGCGGTGGGAAAGGTGTGCAGGGTGCATCTACCAAGCGAGATGATTTTATTAAGATTATTCGCGTAGCCTCAACACACGACAACATCATGTTATTCTCTAATCGTGGAAAAGTGTTTATGATGAAAGTCTATGAACTTCCCGTTGGAACAAAAGAAGCAAGAGGAAAATCTCTCAAGGCAATCATTAATCTCGGAAACGAAGAAAGCATTACATCGATTTGCACATTTAAAGAATTTAGCGAAGATGCAATTCTTATGGCAACAAAGAATGGAGTCATCAAAAAATCTCCGCTCAGTGTATTCTCTAACACCAAGAAAAATGGAATCATAGCAATCGGCTTAGATGAAAAAGATCAGCTAATCTATGTTAATCTCTTAAAGCCAGAGCAAGACGTAATCATTGCCAGCAAACGAGGATTAGCCGTCAGGACCAATTTAGCGAAACTTAGAACGCAGGGAAGGACTGCCGGTGGCGTTAGAGGAATGAGACTCTCTGAGGGAGACTTTGTTACCGGTGTTACAATTGTAGAGAAGGATTCTGATTTACTGGTCATCACTGAAAAAGGTTACGGAAAGAGAATGGAATACGCTGAGTTTGCCACTAAAGGTAGAGGCGGACGCGGTATGACTTATCTCAAGATTACCGAAAAGAACGGAAGCTCTGTCGGTATTTCTTCGATCAAGCCGACTGATGAAGTAATCATCATTGCCCAATCAGGAATGATTATCCGAATGGAAGCAAAAGATATTTCGGTTATCGGTCGCTCTACTCAGGGAGTAAGAGTTGTAAACCTCAAAGATGATGATTCTGTAATTGACTTTGCTGTTCTCGAAAGCGAATAAATTCATTTCGTTTCTTTTCCTCTTGTTTATTCTCAGTTCTTGTGAGGATAAGCAGGAGTTGCCCGTTATTGTTAATCCTGTTGATTTAACAAGAGAATTAAAATCTGCCAGAGAAGAAAAATTCCGATTCGAAGAAAAGAAGGATTTAGTTTCGCATTGGAAAAAGAATCCTTCTCGTTTTTCAGGACTTGCGCAAAGTAAGAAATGGCTCAACACACAGATTACATTTAATACTGATAAAACTTTTTTTATCAACCACTCGCAAGATTCTATTTTACTCACGCCAAATGCGAGCGTTGAATTTACTGTTAAGGCAGGAGTGTATTTACTAAATTTTGACGCTGGTATTTTATCGGATAATAGCGATAAGACCGGAAAGCTCACCATTGAGATAGACGGAACATCCAACCCGGAGAACACTATTTTATTAGAGAATCTGGAATCATGGAATAACTTTGAACGCAAAATTCGAATTAACCAGAAAATTAAATTTATATGGAAAGGTAATCAATCTTTTGCATTCATCGCTCATCCGATTCTGACACCAGCCGAATACAAAGCAGAAAGACCGAATATAATTCTATTTGTGATTGATGCTTTACGTGCGGATACGCTTAGTTATACGGGATTTAAGTTTCCTGTTTCACCAAATATTGATGAGCTTACAGAGGATTCTATTGTATTTCCAAAAGCATTTGTCAATGCAAACTGGACGAAGCCTTCTATGCTTTCTATGTTTTACTCTGACTATGCATCCAATTTAGGAATTGGCAATATTGGATTTGATGTAAGTCCTGCTCAAAAGAAAGTATTCTATCAACCTTCTAGAAAGAATTTAATCAATAAACTAAGAGACAACTTTTATTATACCGCTAGCATTATGAACAATGTATTCTTACTCGAATACACCGGCGTTGGTTTTGATATTGGATTTCATGAACTGATCCAAATAGGAAAAGACATAGACGATACAAAAAAAATAGCGGATGAGTCGATTGACTTCCTCAATCGCAATAAGCATTTTCCTTTTTTCTTGCATGTAAATTTCAATACACCGCATGGTTCGTATGAGCCGCCTGCACGTATCATGAAAGACTTACAACAAGAAACAGATCCTAAGATTTGGAATAAAGAAAATCCAACACTTAGAAGGTATTATGGAGAGATTCGTTATGCAGATGAAGAGCTAGGTAGAATCATAAAAGATTTAAAGGCTAAAAACTTATATGATGAGACTACCATTGTAGTAACCGCTGATCATGGAGAATTGTTTAGTGATCATCATAGATTTGAGGCTAATGGAGTGTATGGCGTAAAGTATGGACATGGAATGACTCATTTCGAAGAAGAAATACAAGTTCCTTTAATATTGAAACCTGCCAAGTCTTTGAAGAGTAAAATCCTATTTAAAAATTTCGATAAGCCTGTTTCTCTGTTATCCCTAACTCCAACTCTATTGGGATTATCAAATGTATCTTTTCACAAAAAAGATTTTAGAGGAGTAGATTATTCTCGCTCTATGTTCGGAGAAACTTTTTTACAGGAAGAATCTATCTTTACAGAAGGAAGACTCTCTGAGTCAATAAGGACAAATAGATTCAAATACGTTCGTTTTTATCCCGCTTACACAAACTCACAATTAGCCGGAAGATATTTATCCGGCTCAGAGTTGGATGAACTGTATGATATAGAACATGATCTAGCGGAAAAACAAAATTTGGCGACAGAAAGTTCTCTATTTAAAACAGCCGAGCAAGAGTTGGAGAAGCATTCTCTCGTTACAAATTCCTTTCATATTCTTTTTCCTAAGAAATCCGAATCTGATATTTATTCTGGTTCCATGCAATTACAAGGAGCGATTTACAAAATTCGAAATCAAAAAGAGTTTGGAATAAAAATTCAAAGCAAACGAAGTTTTAGCTTTGAGTTTAAAGGCAATGACTCACCCCGCGAAATCATTATTGATACTGTGCAACCTAGCTTTGAGTTCAATTTATCCATTTATCTCAATCAAAAAACCGAAAAGTTTAGAGTTGGGAAATGGGGAATTTTACATCAAAGCTCTCTTGGAACTTACCCGCAAATTTTAATCTCAAACTCTGCTCCTGCTGACTCGGAAAATGCAGATATACCTTGGATTTATAACGATGCCAAGCTCACGGGAGAAAAAGAAATAACCAGTTCTTCTGCAATGGGAGAAGAAGTGAGACAAATTCTAAAGAGTTGGGGTTATATTCACGAGTGAAAGATTTCGTTTCCTAGAAAAAAATTTCTATTGAAAAGAAAACTCAGCTTTTGTAGTTTAAGTAATTTAATGGAGATTTTAAACATTTGCCTCGTATAATTGGAATTGATCCCGGCTCGCATAGAGTTGGTTACGCACTACTAGACAGAGATGATAAGACTCGCAAAGTAACTTTAATCGACTATGGAACGATTGAAGTAAAATCGGAAATTCAATCTCCTGAAAGTCTAGTTTTAGTTCACATAGAACTAAAAGAAATTCTTAAAAAATATAAACCAGAAGTGGCAAGCGTAGAAGAGCTTTTCTTTTTTAAAAATCAAAAGACGGTTGCACAAGTTTATGAGGCGCGTGGTGTTATTTTATTTACGTTAATTGAAAGAGGATTAAAAATCTTAGAACCGACGATCACTCAAATTAAAAAAGGTGTTACAGGTAGCGGAACAGCAGACAAGAAGCAGGTAAAAGAAGCGATCAAATTAATTCTAGGTTTAAAAGAATTAAAAGGTCACGATGATTCCTGGGATGCAGTTGCTGCCGGCTTCGTTGGTCTTGCCATGTTTAGATAACGATTATGTATTTTACGGAAAGAGGAATTTTATGTTTTTAAGAAAGAATGGAATTATACTGGCTTGTGGACTTTTGTTACTTGGAGGTTACTCTTTATTTGCCGGTGATTTTGGAGATGTGTATGGAGCACATCCTGCGGCTAACGGTATGGGTAATGCGGTAACGGCTACTGTTAATAATTCATCTGCTGTATATTATAACGTAGCGGGACTTGGTAGGCTTTCCGAAGGAGATATGCTTACAGCATTAGCTGATAAAAAGAAATGGGAAAAAGAAAATGGAGTTGCCGCAACAACTGAACCTAAAAAAACATTTCGTCAGAATATGACAGAGTTCCTTAGTGATGCAAAAAAGGATTTATTCTCGAATAAGCCTTTAGAAAGACCGACACGAAATGTGAACGAAATCACTCTTCAATATAATTATGCAAATCCTCATTTAAATGCTTCTATGCTTTCTATCGGTGACAGTGCCAAGAAAGCGATCGGCGGTTACCAAGCGCAAAATACCAATACTCCGGTGAGTCAGGATTTATCTAAGCTAGCGGATGATTATGCAGGACTTGGTTTAACAATCAATCTGAATAATATCTATGATTTTAAAAGAACTATTCGCTTTGGCTTAAACGTATTAGCCCCTGCTACTGGAAATCTTCTAACGATTAACGATGTTAATCCGACAACACATAGATATTTACAATACGGTGTTGCAAACCAAAAGCCAACTATCATGGGTGGAACTGGAATTGAAATCATTAAGGATAGATTATTTGCTGGCGTTGGCTTTACTGCTATTGCCGGCGGAGGTGGTGCTATTCTTTTAAAAGATGTCCCTCTTTCGCCTAACAGCGTTATACCAAACCAACAAGTTATTCTGGAAGTAAAACCAATTATCAATCCAACCTATGGACTTGCCTTTACTTACGGAAAATTTTCCGGTGGAGTTTCTTATAGAAGAGAAACAGCATTAGCCGTTAATTCGCTTGGTGCAAGAGCACAAACCATTCTATTAGGAATTCAATTGGACTTTGATGTTGCCTTATACGATTTATTTTCACCAAGAAAATGGGCTTACGGACTTTCTTATAAACCAAACGGCAAATGGGTGTTTTCCTTTGATATGAATCGCGAGCTTTGGAGTCAGTTGGGATACAAGAATAAATTCGTTGGAACAGAATTCATGTCTAGAACAAAGGCTGCCTATTCAGAACCATTTCATTTAGTTGATGTGACTGTCCTTCGAGCAGGCACAGAATACAAATGGAGTGATAGTCTTCGTATTCGAGGAGGAATTGCAAGAAGACCAAAGGCTACTCCCGATATACCCGGGGCGAACAATTGGATTGATTTTGATAGAATGATATATACAGCCGGAATTTCTTATATTCTTTTTCCGGGAATGCGTTTTTTGGAAAATCTAAAAAACCCAGTCGTAATTGATGCAGTGCTAGAGCACCAAGAGCTTAAATCAATGAAGGTTTATAAATATGCACCTACTCCTAAAAATCCTAATTATAGTGTAGGTGGAAGTGTTTGGCATATCGGAGTTTCCGCGACTATGTTCTTTTGATCTGAAAGTTTATTTGTTGCATTTTATAAAAAGATATCCAACGTATACATCAATGGGCACAAAATACAAGGGTTCAAGTGAAGATGTTCTGTCGCTCAATGCGTTTATATGCTTAGCTAGAGCAGCGGACTCAATTAACAACAGATTAAACTCATATATCTCTGGCTATAGCTTAACCATTAGTCAATTTGGAATTTTAGAAGCGTTATATCATATGGGTTCGATGTGCCAAAAACAACTCAGCGATAAAATTTTAAAATCAACTGCAAACATTACAACCGTAATAGACAACTTAGAAAAACGTTCTCTCGTTAAACGCATTCGCCAAGAAGCGGATCGCCGTTATATCACTGTTGAATTAACAGAAAAGGGAAGGAAACTTATCCAAGAGATTTTTCCCGAACATGTAAAACATATTAACGAAGAGATGGCGATTCTTTCGAAAGAAGAAAAATTACATTTAAAAAATCTCTGCAAGATAGTTGGCAAGAAAGAAAGATGTTAGGGCTTGCGGATAACAGTTGTTTATTCTCCAATTTTAAAATTAAATTTGGAAGCAAATTCCAATTGTTTTTTTTGTAAGTCTTTGTCTAGTTCTTCATCCCTGTTTTGAATTGCTTCTTGTCCTTTTGAACTCCATTTCCCATCAATGACTTCTTGATAAAAATTACAAACAGCCAGTGCAGAGTTTAGAAGGGAATCATTACCTTCAAAATTTCCTAGTTTCTCTATTTTTACTTTTGAATCCGGCACTGCTTTTTTGAATCTATCAATCGCTGCATCTAGTTCCGGTCCATCTTTTAATGCAATTTCTTTTTCTAAGTCAGCTAGAAATTTCATTTCTAGAGCAATGGCATTATTGTATTGCTTTGCCTTTTCGGAATTTCTATTACAGAATGAAATGAATAGAATTAGGATACTTACGAATAAAATTTTTGTATTTCTCAAATGAAATCTCCTTTGTATATAAGTAAAAAAAAAGGAAGAGGTTACTCTTCCTTTTGCGATAAAGATTTAAAAATTAATTATTTTTTTTCTGGAGAACTCATTTTAGGTTCAACTTTTTTTCCAGCATCGCCAGCATCTACTTTTGGATCTAAAATATTGTGCTTAGAAACAGGAGCCTTAAAGTCTACACGGCAAGAGAACTCAACTACATCAGATAAGTTTCCAGAAATATCAGCAGCACGGAAATAAATTTTGTAAACGTCCATTTCAGGAACTTTCACAGTGCCTGCTTTGAATTCTTTCCATTCTCCCGGAGCCCCTACACTGTATTCAATTTTTGCAATTCCAGATTCAGCATCATTTGCATCTGCAACTATAAAAGAATCTCTTTTACAAAAAGTTATGTTGTTAATTGTAACTGGTTTTGGATCAGATTTAACAACAACAGTTGGTTTTTTATCGTCGATAGAAAAGTTAAGAACTTTCTTCTTGGATAAGTTATAAACATTATCTAGCGCTCGCACAGCGATTTCGTAATCTCCACCTTTTGTGAAAACTTGATCTTCGGTTACTGGTAAGTTGCCTTCACCATTTACGTTTAGGACCACGAGATTCACGCCTGCACCTGTGTCAGTTGCCTGAACGTTTAGTTTAACACCTGGTTTGTAGTATTGAATGTCGCCTGGTTTAATTCCTTCACCAATCATTTTTGCTTCCAATTCAGGAGCTTTTGTGTCTACATTGATTTTGTAGGTTTGTGGTTTCTCTACACTACCCAAAATATCAACGCTTCTATAAGTTAGATTGTATACGCCTTCTTTTTCGAGAGCGATCGGATTTGAATAGGTGGAATACGGACCACCGTCTATTTGGTATTCAATATAAGCAACGGCAGCAGAATTTTCTTCTGGTTGTAGATGAAAGCGATACTCTCCGTTCGTATAAAGAGCACCAGCTTCATTCTTGAAAATAACACTTTTTCTGTTTTTCAATGCTGTTTTCATCATTTCATGAAACTTTTCTTTGTCTTTAAAAGCAGCTCTATCTACTATCTGGCTTTTATTATCAGTGGTGATCTCATTGTTCTTGAGCGATTTCAAGTCTAGAAATGCCCCGGTGCTTTCTTGCGATACCAGTGCATAGGTTAAAAATAAAATTGTTACAGTGAGTAATGTCAAAATTCTTTTCACGGTTAAACCTTCCTATTGATTTGTGTCTTAAGTATAGCTCATAAAAATATAGGTATTATGTAAAGAAAAAAAGGGTAAAAATTTCGAAGAGTATTTCATTGACTTTTAAATATCCCTTCCTACTTACATACAGTAAATGCTTAATACTTTCTAAGTTTTTATAAAAATCTTTTTTTTTACTAGATGCTTACGAATCAAAAATTATACTATTTCAAATAATGAAACTTTTTACCATAATTCTATTCCTACTTTGCTACCCAATATTGCCTACGTCCGAATTAGAAAATGACCCTGCATTCGTAGATTTCAAAACCAAGCTTGACTCAGGATGGAAAGTATATGTTAAGAAAAATTTACTTCAAATTGAAAGAAAAGAGCCAGTCTTTGTTATGCCTGAAAATAGAACGAATGCTCCTCCAACGTTAGGCGAAACAGAAAGCGATAAAATTGCTAGAATGAAAAAATATGGGATGAAGATGAAGCCGGCTTTGATTTACGAAATTCAGAAAAGATGGACAGTAAATGATTCCATCGAAGCAGAAACCAATCGAGAAGAAGTTCAGAATAAAATACATTCCCTTCCTAAGAAATACAAAATCGAGCGTTTACTAGATAGAGAATTATCTAAGAAAGGAGGAGAAATCTATATTCCCAAAACAGTAAAAGAAAAAAGAAAAGTAAAAGAATATTTCGCAGCAAAATCCAAACTTGAAAAAAAAATGCCGCGTATACCTGATTATCATTTTAATAAGTTCACTCTCTTTTTAATATCCAAAAGAGGAGTAAATAATGATTATGCGGAAGTATATCCTGAATCTGTAACAGGAGAATTCATAAAAGTAGAAAAACTCTTATTTAAATATAGGGCTAAAGAAGATTAACCATTAAATTTTTTAATGCATCAAGTTATTTATTATTAAACCGGTCGCTACTTTCACATACTCTCTAAAATTTCTACTTGACTCAAAAGATTTTATCCTCACTGATGCAACTATGCAACGAATTATTTATATCCTCATTTTCATTTCCTCTTTCTTTTGTTACAAATGCCAAACAACAAAAGATAATATTCCTAAAGAAAAAGTTCCTATTCTGTTTCAAGTCTCTAATGAACACAAAGCCTTTTTTGTAGATCTCAATAAGAATGAATACACAGAGGCGGAGATAACAGATATTTTCCTCAAACGAAAAGAAATAGCCCGCACTGTATGCGAAATGATTTACGGACAAAAAAAATACTCCAAGGAAATCGTAACCCAGTTTATTACGGCAGACAGTTTCACTAAAGAACCGTTTAAGACTTGGGGACATCCTGTTCCAAAACTCATTGCAGGTTGTTGGAATTTCTTTAAGTTAAATGATGTTCACCCAAATCGTGATTTTGCGCTACTTGCAAAATTATATCCTACTGAGGCTAAGGATTGTTTTACTGTCGGATTTATGCAAGCGTATCTAATGCACAATACTCTTGGTTGTAAAAATCTTACTATGCTAGATATTGATTGGAAAATTCTAGAAGGTCATAAACAAATTCTTGCACTTTTTCATGCAAAAGGATTTGACTCAGAAATGAAAATTCCAACCTCTCTTTCTCAGCTAAAGCTTGGTTGGATTGCTCGCTTTGATGGACGCCCAATGGAAGCCGAAATCAAGACAGACCTAAATAGTTTATGCTTTGCCGAGCATCATAAAATGTGCACAAACATTTTACTTGATTTTCAAAAGAATTTTTTAAATCTAGATGCAATTTACTTACGATTATCCGCGCTTCATGATAGCAATTTCAAGATGAATACAACAAACACAAAAGTAATCTATCTGAGTAACGCAATAGACGACATTTACACAAACAAACAGCAGTTTGATTCTATGATGGCGCAAACAGCAAATGCATTTGCAACAGGACAAAAGGCAATCTTTGTCCACCATGCTGCGGGTCGTTCTCTATTCGGAATCTACGAGTTAAAGAAAACAGAATCGGGTCATGAAATCACAACCGTTTGCAAGGACAAATACCTGACTACTCCCGTTGCTGAGGTTACTTCTGAGTATTCCACACACTTCGAAAGAGTAACGGCTAATAAGAAATTTCCCACCTGCGAAACTTTACTGAAATAAAATGAATCAAGGATTTATTGTATTTCTTCTTGGCTTAGTGTATTGTAGCCCTGCATTGCCGGAATCAAATTTTATAAATCCAAAAGGAAAAACAGTTCAAACACGGATTCAAGTTCCAGAAGGTTATAATCGAATAAAGTCTTCTAAAGAAAGCTTTGGAGAATATCTACAAAGCTTTCCAGTAAAAAAAGATGGGACAAAAGTATTACTCTATAATGGGAAAACCAAAACCCCCAAAGATGTTTATGTTGCAGTGCTTGCTATAGACATTGGAGAAAAAGATTTACAACAATGCGCTGATGCAATTATGCGGCTAAGAGCGGAATACCTCTTCTCGAAAGAACGCTATGGAGAAATTCATTTTAACTTTACAAATGGATTTACTGCGGATTATACAAAGTATGCGAAAGGAAATCGAATTAAATTCAAAGGCAATACCACTTATTGGACTCAATCATCGCAAGCTGATTTCTCGTATAAGAATTTTAAAAACTACTTAGAGCTTGTGTTTAACTATGCAGGATCAGCTTCACTCTCAAAAGAATTAAAAAAAGTAAAGAGCTTAAATGAATTAGAAATTGGAGATATTTTTATTCAAGGTGGATCCCCCGGTCACGCAGTAATTGTCCTTGATAGCGCAAAATCGAAAGTTACCAATGAGAAAATTTTCTTACTAGCTCAGAGCTATATGCCAGCACAAGATATTCAGATTCTAAAAAATCCAGAGGACAATGAATTAAGTCCCTGGTATACAAATAAAAATCTAGACACACTCATTACACCGGAATGGACTTTTAAAAAGACAGATTTGAAAAGATTTGCCGAGTGATTAGCCTGAAATAGGAATAGAAGGATCTATTGGTTTACCTTTTATATAATCTGGGTCTAATTCCCATTTATCACTTCCCTCTTCAGCGGTAAATCGATATACTCCAAGATTCGGACTTCCGATTCGAATGCTTTCCAAATCATCATTAGTCAATAATGAAATAATCGCAGAATTGGTAATCCCATGACCAACAATAAAAAGAGTCCTAAATTGAAGGCTCGCTAATATGTTTTTAAGTTCTGGAATTCTATTAAATCGAACATCTCGAATGCTTTCTCCGCCGGGTGGACGAAAATCCAATTTAGGTGATCTATGGTAGTAATCATTTGTCTCAGGAAATAGAACTGGATAATAAGAAAGCGGATAACCAAATTCATCCCCTCCATCTCGCTCAACAATTAGTTTTGAATACAAAACCATATGATTAAAAGTCTTACCTGTTTCCAATTCAATTCCCTTTAGAATTCCATTTGCTGTTTGCCTTGTCCGAAGAAAATCAGAGCATAGTATTAAATCAGGCAGTATATTTTTCTTAGCTAAAAATTTTCCCGTCAACTCTGCCTGCTCTACACCGAGTGCCACTAGCGGTATATCACTGTCTACCCGTGGATATTGGTTGTTATGCCCTCTTAATCCATCTAGAAAACGAACAATTCGTGCAGTCACAGTAAAACCAAACCACTTTCGCACAAGCATGAGTAATTTAGGGAATAAAACTTTTCTATATCTCTCTGCATTTGCCTGTGAATACCCATGTCGGAAAAGGTAAATTTCTTTTGTCATTGCTACTCTCTTACGTATTTAAGGCAGACTTCACCCATTTCAATATTGTCATTGTGTATAAGTATGTAGGGGATACCAGGAGCTAGCCGCTCCCCATTTAAAAAGGTTCCATTTTTAGAAAAATTATCAATCAAGTAATAATCAAGTCTATGCTTTTCAATCGTTGCATGAATGCGACTTAACTCGATTGAATTTAGATATATTTCTTTTGCCGCATCCACCCCTCTGCCAACTTGATAAGTCTTTCTTTGTAATTTCTTTACGGGGATAACGGACGTTCCACTCTCGATATAAAGTATATTTTTCTTAAGGAGCTTTTCTAATAATAATCTCAGTCCAACCTTTATCTTTAAAAATATCAATCTCATTTGTATATCTATTATCGGAGAAAGGGCTTATTAATACTGAATTCTTTTTAGCGGATAATCACAACCAGGCGTTACATCGTTGTAACATTCGTCAAAGCAGGTTGCTCTTTTGGCTTGAATAATTGCCACTTTTAAAGCGAAGAGCGAACTATTTATGTCATAATTCTTATTGCAATCGCTCATACATTTTGCAAGTTTACTTACACAGTTATTTGGTCTTGGTCCCATTATTTCATCTTGTGTTTTGATTTTATACATTCCATTCGAGCTAGATGAATCTGAAATCTTTGCGATTTCAGCCTTCGTTAAATTTCCATCGTGTGGATGATCGTAAGTAAACACGCGTGGCGGCTTACCATCATTACCCCAATCCACTCGCATAATACAATCAGAAACCAAAATTAATACTAATAAATATAAATTTTTCACAGCTATTTTCATAGAAAAATACTTTTCTTAAAAAATCTAATCTTTAAAATAAATTTCTTTTCCAAATTTGACAATCAATAGATCATAGTCTAAGATACAAGATAAGGAGATAAAAGTTAATGAAAATTGATATTGGAATTTCAGATTCACATAGAAAAAGTATTGCAGATGGACTAAAAAGCCTCTTGTCCGATACGTATATGCTATATCTAAAAACACATGGGTATCATTGGAATGTAACCGGCCCGATGTTTGATACTTTGCATAAAATGTTCATGGCACAATACACAGAATTATGGAATGCAGTGGATCCAATTGCCGAGCGAATTCGCTCACTCGGATTCTTTGCTCCTGGAACTTATGGTGAAATGAGTAAACTCACAAATCTTAAGGAGGACACAGAAGTTCCCAAGGCAACAGACATGATTAAAAATGTAATCCAAGGACACGAAACTGTTATTCGCACTGCTAGAGAAATTTTTGATGAAGCAGAAAAAGGTAAAGATCAGGTTACTATGGATCTGCTCACACAAAGATTAGATGTTCATGAAAAAACCGCATGGATGCTTCGTTCGCTATTGGAATAAAAACATGATTAACCATGTCCTTACAAAAAGGATTAATTAAACCTGAGTAGGAACAAATTGACTCTCATATAGTTTCGCATAAAGACCATTTTGCGCAATGAGAGATTCATGATTTCCAACTTCAGCAATTTGTCCACTATCCATGACTACAATTTTAGGAATGCGGCGAATCGTAGATAGCCGATGAGCAATAATAAAAGTAGTTCTATTTTTAAATAGTCTATCGAGAGCATCACCCACAAGTTTTTCTGTTTGAGCGTCTAATGCACTCGTAGCCTCATCTAAGATTAAAATCTCAGGGTTACGTAGAAGGGCTCTCGCAATTACAAGGCGCTGTCTTTGTCCACCGGAAAGATTTAGTCCGCGCACTCCTAAAAAACTATTATATCCATGCTCCATTTCCATAATGAATTCATGCGCATTCGCAAGCTTAGCCGCTTCTATGATTTCATTCAAGTTAGAATTGGGGCGACCGTAGGCGATATTTTCAGCAACGGTTCCATGAAATAGAAAAATATTTTGCGTAACGATTCCTATTTTTCTTCTTAGGTCATGTAAGTTATACTCGCTAATATTTATTCCATCGAAAGTAATTTCTCCAATAGAGAGATTATAAAAACGAGGAATTAAATCCATTAACGTCGATTTGCCGCTACCACTTGAACCAACAAAAGCAACCGTGTCCCCAATTTTGATTTCAAAGTCAATTCCATGCAATACATCACTGTTTGTTTCAGGATATTGAAAATGGATATTTTTAAATTGAATAGATTTTTTTAAAGGACTTACATGCAATCCTGATTCTTCTTCGTGGGATTCAGAATTTTCCTTATCTATGATTTCAAAAATTCTTTCACCAGAAATTTTTGCTTGCGTGATTTTTCCGAACATCTGAGACAATTGAGTTAAAGGACGAAGCAAAAATAATAACGTAAGTAAGAACGCCATAAATTCACCCTGAGTAAAACTTCCGTTAAATATTAATTTGGCGCCAATCGCAAAAAAGCCAAGCACAACAATGGAAGACGTTAGTTCCACAAGTCCGGGTGCAACTTGTAAATAGAATTGTCCTTTGAAGTTTCGATGAGATAATTTTGTATTAATGTCATTGAATTTTTCTAGTTCATGATCTTCCATCGAAAAGCTGCGGATAACGCGGATACCAGAAATCATTTCCTGAACATTTGCATTTAAGTCAGCCATTCTTTCTTGAAATTTGGAAGTAGACTTAGAAATCTTTTTTGTGAACAAAGTAACAGGATATATAATCACTGGAACTGTAATCGAGGCAATTAAGAGTAATTCGGTATTTAAATATAACAAAACAAACAGGTGAGTGATGACATAAAAGAAATTGATAATTGCATCTCGGAGGTTACTCGAAATAATCGCAGCAATAATTTCTGCATCGTTAATAATTCGACTCATCAAGAGTCCAGTCTTCTCTTTATAAAAATACGTTAGTGGAAGTGTCTGCACTTTGTCGAAGAGTTCTTGCCGCAAATCCCGCACCGCATTATAGCCACTAGTCGCAATACAAAAAACCGAAAGCAAAAAGCAAATCATCTTCATTACATATAAGGGCACGATCAATTTACAAATCGTCCACACAATCTCAGTAGAGTCCATGTCTTTGATTGCATTGTTGACTCGAAATTTTAAAACAATAATCAATCGCTTGAGTTTTTCAAGTCCATCAAGAGAGCTACGACCAAACATTTTTTCTTTTATCAAAATATTGTATTCGGGAGCGGTGTAGTCCAAGTGGAAATTTGTTTTTTTATCAGACCCAAGTGCGTCAAAGAGTGGAATCAAAACAGTGATAGAAGACGCATTGATAAGCGCAGTTAAGACAGCAAAGAAAATCCCTGCCATAAAACGATATTTATATTTCAATGAATAAGATAAAAGCCGTCTGAATATTTTCATTGGAGTCTAACATTCATTTATTGATTGTATTTTTTACTGTCAAGGGAATATTTAAAGATTACCACCGATGAACACCGAGGGCACCGAGAAAAGACAGTCAAGGAATGTAAATGGATCTTAAAAATTCCTTATACCTATCAATTTTGGTTTATTCCAGTATAATACTTTTTTATTCACTCAGCAGTAAACAAGAGGATATGAACAAGATTGAAATCAAAAAAGGCTCTACTGGATTTATTTCCTTTGCGTTTGCAAATCATAAAGAAGGAATGAGTGAGAGTCCGCAGTCGGAAAAAACGTCCTCACTAGAAGGAACAGTGGCGGAAGAAATCAATAAAATTCGAAACAAAATTTCCTATCCTCCACAGGCGCTCGAAGACGGACTTGAATCTGAATGTGAATGGAGCATCGTCATTGACGCAAAACAAAAAGCTTCTCAGGTTAAGACGATTCGCCCTTGCAAATATAAAATTTTCGATGACGAATTTCGTCGTGTTATTCAAGATTGGAATTTTACTTTGCCTGAAAATACAGTTCTGCTAATTCCTGTGAGTTTTAAGATTCAGTAAAAATTGCTTTAGTTAGGAAAGATTTCAAATTTTATGGTTGTATGAACTATAGTTTGATAGATACGCATTGTCATTTGGACTTAATCGAAAAACAAGGGCAGGATATTTCCGTATCATTGGAAAAATCCCAGGCTGCTGGCGTAAAAAAGATCGTGCAAATCGGAATTAATTTAGAACGATCAGAATTAGCAAGAAGCATTGCTATAGATACTAAGTCCGAAATCGAATTATCGTATACTATCGGATGCCATCCTGCGGATAATATAGAATTGCCGGAAGTAGAAGAAATTTCTACTATGGTAGAATCACGCAAAGACGAAAAGAACTTTGTAGGTATTGGAGAAATTGGTTTAGACTATTACCACAAGAAAGAAACCAAAGAATCTCAGTTCAAGATATTTCATCATTTCATGGAATTGTCAGTCAAACACTCATTACCCGTAGTCATTCATTCAAGAGATGCAGCAGAAGATACCTACCAAGTTTTAAAAAAATATAAGGGAAAAGGATTTGGAGTGATTCATTGTTTTGCGTATAACGCAGAATATGCGATCAAGTTCGTAGAGCTTGGATATTATATTTCTTTTTCCGGCGTTGTTGCTTTTAAAAACGCGCAGGATATCCACGAAGCAGCTAGACAAGTTCCACTAGAATCAATCCTTATCGAAACAGATGCTCCTTATTTATCTCCTCCTCCTCACCGAGGAAAAAGAAATGATTCTTCGAACCTTCCTTTTATTTTAGAGAAAATGTTTTCTTTGCGAACAGAAGCAAATCATAAAGTAGAGCAATCCATATACGAAAATAGTTTGAAATTTATACATAGAAAAGCGGTTTAATCATGCTAGATATTAACAGAATCCAATCCAACCCAGAAGAATTAAAAGAAATGCTTAAGAAAAGATGCATGGACGATACATCTTTAGTCGATCGGCTAAATGTAATTATCCAGAACAAAAAAAAGCATCAAGGCGAAGCCGAAACTCTCCGCGCCGAAAGAAACAGAGTAAGCAAGGAAATAGGAACCATCAAGAGTAAAGGTGGGGACATACAAGAATTATCCGCTTCCATGAAAGAAGTAGGCAGTCGAATCAAAGAATTGGAAGAAGCTCTTGAAGTAGAAGAAAATAATCTTTCTGATTTAAACTTGAATCTTCCAAACTTCCTTGACTCGGAAGTTCCTTTTGGAAAATCAGATGCGGATAATATTGAAACACATAGACATGGAGTTAAACCGGAATTTGCCTTTACTCCGAAGCCACACTTCGAGATTGGAGAAGCGTTAGGTATATTCGATTTTGAAAAAGGGGTGAAGCTTGCAGGTGGTAGGGCATATACTTACTTCGGCAAAGCGGCTAAACTCGAACGTGCTCTCATGAACTTCATGCTGGATACTCATGCGGCTGAACATGGCTACGAAGAAGTCTGGGTTCCAACTCTCGTAAACGATGAATCTATGAAGACTACGGGACAATATCCAAAATTCAAAGATGAATACTATCGTCTCGAAGCGGATAATCTCAGTTTAATCCCAACAGCAGAAGTCCCTCTGACTAATCTATACAGAGATGAAATTATTCTGGAAGACAAGCTTCCAATTTCAGTAATGGCGCATACTTCTTGTTTTAGACGAGAAGCTGGTTCGCACGGAAGGGATACTCGTGGTTTGGTGCGAGTGCATCAATTCCAAAAGATTGAACTTGTAAAGTTTACAAAACCAGAAGACTCAGAGATAGAGCACCGTAAGATGTTAGTCAACGCTGAAAATATTTTAAAGAAACTTGGGCTTCATTATAAAGTCCTACTTCTTTGTAGCAAGGATACTTCTAACTCCTCTTCTAAAACTTTTGACATAGAAGTGTGGATGCCGGGTCTTAACCGCTATATGGAAATTTCCTCTGTTTCTAATTTCAAAGACTACCAGGCTCGTAGAGGAAAGATTCGTTATAAATCCAAAGATGGAAAGAACCAATTACTTCATACAATTAATGGCTCTGGTCTTGCAATTGGTCGAACTCTTGCGGCTATCGTTGAAAATTACCAAACAGAATCTGGTGATTTCACAATTCCTGATGCATTAAAGAAGTATTTTTAGAAGGTTACAGTTACTATAAGGCAAAAAAATGACTCCAAAGAAACTAGCACTCGCATCAAACAATCAGCATAAAATTTTTGAATTTAAAAAAATCTTAACCACTGGCTTTTCTTTATTAACCGCAAAAGAATTAGGATTTGATTTTGAAGTTGAGGAAACGGAGTCAACCTTTGAAGGAAATGCTCGTCTCAAGTCAGAACATTTGTATAAAATCTCCGGAATACCTTCGATTGCAGATGATTCTGGAATCTGTGTAAGTGCGATTGACGGCAGACCGGGAGTATACTCTGCTCGTTACGGCAAACCGGAATTTACCGATAGAGATAGAACAGAATTTTTACTAGAAGAAATCAAAGGCAATCCAGATAGAGATGCCTATTATTTTTGTTGCATTGCTTTTACGGATGGAAATGGAACTAAGTTCTTTACAGGAAAATGTAAAGGAATTCTCGCAGAAGATTACGATGAATCCGGAAATGGATTTGGTTACGATCCAATTTTTATTTTTCCACCACTGGGAAAACGTTTCTCGCAAATTTCTCCCGAAGAAAAAAACAAAGTCTCTCATCGTGGAATTGCGCTTAGAGAATTTGCAAAATTTTTAAAGGAGTAGTTTTTTACAGTCACCTCGAACTGCTCTTTCGTGAGAGGTCTATCCTACAAACTAAGTATAAGATTAACCTAACCCTATATTTGTAAAATAGATTTCTCAAAGCAATTCCTTCGTTTTCCAATGTAAATTTTTTATTCCAAAAAACCTCTTACTTTTTACAAAAAAATCCGCACATTTTGTCCTTTTTTGACCTAATATATGTATGATAACCTTCCGAAATAGAAATGAATTTCGTAGAAAAAATATTGATAAAGAAGATGACACTGCCTCTACTCTCCTTGTCCCACTTCATCTCTACGATGACTTCCTACAAAAAACTAAAAAGCACAAAGGAAAAACGTCCGTTTACCTCCATAGCCTCCTTCGACGGTTTAGAACTATTACCCACTCCGGTATGATCCCAAGCCCTGAACAATTGAAAACTTCTTATCAAGAACGAAATCTGTTTTTGAAGAGAGTTAACTTTAAACCTAAGAACATAGACTGGATTGAACTTGGAGAACTGGCTCTCGCCTTTGGTAAATCTCGTTGTTGGGTGTTTGTCTTTTTACTTGAACTAGATTTACTGGGTTTGTGGAAATCTATAGTTGTTGCCGGATTGAAGAAAATAGTTCCGATGGTATCTAGGTTAGAACTGGAAGTTTTTCAACGACTAGAGAGGTTTTCGTATACCTTTATGCGCGGCTATCATGTAAAAGTATAGCAAACACACGAAAAATCTGACTAAAAGAAAAAAACTCTCAACTAAATAAAAAAGTCCCTGTCCGAGGTATACACTTGTAAGCCACAACAAGGGGAAAGGTCAGACAACTACAAGCAGTAGCGCCCAGTGTTAAATTCGAGGAGCTATTGTTTCTCCAGCATCACTGTTGTAAAAACGGCAAGACCTTCGCTACGACCGAGTGCGCCCATTTTTTCAGTAGTGGTTGCTTTTACGGAGACTTGATCTTCTGGAATTTCCAAAAGCTTTGCAAGAGAAGCGATAATCGGTAAACGGTGTGGAGCGATCTTTGGTTTTTCACCGATGATCGTATTGTCTACGTTTAATAGGCAGTAGCCTCTCTCCTTCATTAAATCCAAACACTTTCTAAGAATAATCGAAGAGTCCATGTTCTTTAGAGATTTATCTGTATCGGGAAAGTATTGACCGATGTCTCCGAGTCCGAGAGCTCCGAGGATTGCGTCGGATAACGCGTGTAAGACTATGTCGGCATCCGAGTGACCGATAAGCGACCATTCGGAATCAATGACATAACCACCGAGGATAAGTGGACGTGTTTCGTCTAACGCAAGTTTGTGAAAGTCGATTCCATTTCCAACTCTATACTTCGGGGGCATCTAAAAGCTCTATGTCAGGATTATTTTTTTTGAAATAGTTCAATTCCCAATCGGATTCAAAAAGAACAGCCATGCGACCATCTCTGTCAAAGATTTGGTTTGTAGAAGAAGGCATATTCGGCATGTCTTCTTTTTTTACCCAGCGACAAGATCCATAGGGAAGAGGAGTAATGCTACTCTTTGCGTTGTATTCATCTTGGAGTCGTCTTTGGAAAACTTCAAATTGTAGGTTTCCAAGAGCGCCTATTATCGGATAGCCGCTACCAATCGTTCGCGAGGTAAATAGGTGTAAAATTCCTTCTTCGGATAATTGCTCTATGCCTTTCTTAAAACTTTTGAGGGACATACTATCAGGACAGGAAACAGTGGCAAACATTTCAGGAGCGAATACAGGAAGCGGTTTTAATTTGGGAATTGGTCCTGATGCAAGAATATCGCCTATTTTATAAGTTCCAGGATTTACCAGTCCGATGATGTCGCCGGGGTATGCTTCATCAATCGTATTTCTATCCTGTCCAAAGAAGGCAAAGGACGAAGAAAGTTTAATTGGTTTATCTAATCTCTCATGGTTAACAGTCGTTCCCCGCTCAAACTTCCCAGAACAGATTCGCACGAATGCAATTCTATCTCTGTGCACCTTATTCATATTAGCTTGAACTTTAAAAACAAAACAACTAAAAGGAGAATTGATTGGATCGAGTTCACCACCTTCTCGTAATGCGATATGCACAGGAGGAGGAGCGATTGAAAGAAAATGATCTAAGAATAACTGAATTCCAAAATTATTTACGGCAGAGCCAAAGAACACGGGAGTAATTACACCGGCAAGAAAATCTTCGTCACTAAAAGGAGAAATTCCATTATCAATAATATCAATCTCTTCGCGGAATTTTTTTAGAATATCAGAATCAATTTGATCTTCGAGGCTACTATCGTTTATCCCGCTGAGTTGAACAGGAGCCTGATAGGCACCACCGGGAGTTTTTTGAAATAGGTTGACTTGCTTTTCTTCTCTATTGTATACACCTTTAAAATCAGGACCTGTTCCAATTGGCCATACAGCTGGCACCGCTGTAATGCCTAGAACTTCTTCGATCTCATCTAGAAGAGCAAACAAATCTTTTGTTGGTCTGTCCATTTTATTTATAAAAGTAATAATCGGAATTCCACGGTCGCGGCAAACTTTGAATAGCTTACGTGTTTGAGTCTCGACTCCCTTTCCGGCATCGAGCACCATAACGGCAGTATCCGCTGCAATGAGCGTGCGATAGGTGTCTTCGGAAAAGTCTTCGTGACCGGGAGTATCTAAAAGATTTAAGACAAAGTCTTTGTATTCAAATTGGAGTGCTGCGGAGGTAATCGATATTCCCCGCTCTTTTTCCATTGCCATCCAATCGGAGGTTGCGGATTTTTTATCTTTGCGGGCTTTGACAGCGCCGGCGAGTTGGATCGCTCCTCCATAGAGAAGTAATTTTTCGGTGAGAGTAGTTTTTCCTGCATCGGGATGTGCAATAATCGCGAATGTCCGTCTTCGCGCTGTTTCTTCTTTTAAGCTGAGTGCCATACTGCCATATTTGCAGAAAGGCTGATTTTTCCAATTCTTTCCTTATCTAATTAATATCAATTCGCACTCTAAGCTTTTTCTTTTTAAAGTGAATAAACTTATCAGGACGAAAGCGACTGAGTTCGAATTCATAGACTCGATTGTGAACGAGTAGGTTCGGCTCAAATGCGATTTGTAAACTACGGGTGCTTTTGTAGGTTCCGATTCCGTTACAACACTCGCAATAGATATTCGAGCCGAGACATTCAGGACAGAGGATACGCACTGTTAAAGGAATCTTAACTAGGATTCGTTTTGTCGCTTCTTCTTTTTTTATGATTAAGTCAATGTCATGATTTAGGCCTGTAAATTTAGCTCGGTCTTTTCTGCGAAATCCTGTTCGCATGAGTCCACGTCTGGCGAGAAAGGTCATGGAGGTAGTATAGATTAGCCGCTCTTGGGGAAGTAAAAATTCTTTCTTCGCCTTATCGACATTAGCCTTAAGCGAAAGATGTTTCAGGTAGGCTTTGTCGTAGGCTTCGCGAAATTCTCCGCTTAATACCTGGTATGCCGCAAGTAGATGCTGAAATTTTGCAACTTGTCCGGTGGTTTTATTATCAGGATGATAAATTTTTGCAAGCTCACGATAGTATTTTTTAATTACATCGGGGCTACTTCCAAAGGGAAGATTGAGCACTGCATAGTAATCAGGAAATTTAGTGAGCGGCATGATTTTAATATCGGAAGATTTTTAAAAAAAACATAACTGGCGTGAATTTGGCGTAAGAGAAATTACCAATTGTCACCTAAGCTAAGCCTCTTAAAGCACTCTATACATCTCCCAAAATTTTTCATTTGGAATTACGCCATTTTCATCAGAAGAGTATTCGGGGATTATCCGCTTCAAAAAATACATATCTACATCGCCTTTATTTTTTGCTGGAATTTTTCCGCGGTATTCACAGATAAAAAAATTCTTAACTTGATCAAAGACTGATTGAGAGATATTAATCTCTCCTGCTGCACCACTCGATTCCAATCTACTCGCAGTGTTTACTGCATCTCCCCAGATATCATAGGCAAATTTTTTCTCGCCTATTACTCCAGCAATTACAGGTCCGCAGTGGATACCAATTCTTAGCTCCCAGGATTCAAAACCTAAAGAGTCTTGAAGTTCTTTTATTTCAGTCATTAAGTGCTTTAATTCCAATCCGGCAAGACAGGCATCAACAGGGTGAGTATTATTTTTAATAGGTAGTCCACCCGCGCACATATAACTGTCGCCTATCGTTTTTAGTTTTTCTAAATTATTTTTTTCTACAATCTTGTCAAATTGAGTAAAGCTTGCGTCTAACGTCTTTAACAATTCCTCTGGAGACATTCTCTCTGCAATTTTTGTAAATCCTTCAAAGTCAGTGAATAGTATTGTTACATTCTCATATAAGACCGGTTTCACAAAGCCTTCATCTTTTAATTCTTCTGCGACCTCGACAGGTAAAATATTGAGTAAAAGCTTTTCACTTCTATTTTTTTCTCTCTCTGAAATAATGATTAACTCTTTTAACTTTTCGTTTAACTCTATGTTAGCCGTTCCAATTCCTCTCACAGAATTAAATAGTCCAAACATCATAAAAAAGAAAACGAAAAAGGAAAATAGGTAAGTAAGAATACTTGGATTATTTCCGAAGTCCATTAAATTTACATAAGGGTATAAATGGAAATAAAGTCCGAGTAGTAATAATAAATAGAAAAGAAGGGAAGTTGTTAGTATAAAAATAGACTGAAATGTATCTGCTGAAAACAAAGTGCTAATCACTACCAAGGAAACTAAGATTGCGGAAAAAGTAGAATTACCGTTACCGGTCAAATATATAATCGTAAACGTAGATACTAAATCAGAAGTAGCTGGCAAATAGGGTAGTATTTTGTATTTCTGATAATTAAATACAAAGATAAATTCTGACAATAACCATACAGCGGCAAATACTGAATTTACCCAAAGTATGTTCTTAAAAAAATGCAGATCACTTGGAACAAAATACAATATAATTAAATATGCCGACAAGCGCGCAAGGTTTGGAGCAATTGCTTTCTTTTTATTTGCAACGGCTTGTTCTTTGTTTATTTGATCTTGGATTTCTTGCATATTCTTGTGACTGGTAAATATTTAAAGAATGGGAGATTAAATACAAGAAGAAATTTTTGGGGTGTGATTGAAAAACCTTTGGGAAAGGCGTTATTAATATTAATTGAAAGCGCAGCAGTTGCATAGTGTAGGTGACGCATATATGCGTCACCTAGATAACCATCGACTAATCCCGATTACCCCTTCTAAGGTAAGCTGGAATATCATAGTCTTCATTGTAATTGTAAGGAGCGTTCACGCGGTTTTGTGATTTGATAGAGCGTGTTGGCTCGATGTATTCATGTGGATCCGGCATGTTCACAACTTTTGGGCGAACCATTGGTTGTGGTTGTTGTTGCTGAACTTCTCGTTGGTCTTTCTGCGGCTGTGGTTGTTGTTGCTGATTGTTCACAGGATTTTGTTCACGTTTGAGAGACGTTAGTGTATGAGGAAGTCTTGCTCTAAAGCCAGTTGCAATTACAGTCACGCGAATTTTTTCGTTGAGTCCTTCTTCTTCGTTTAGACCGATGATGATATTTGCGTTCGTGTCTACTTGACCTGTGATGACTTGAGAAACTTCATTCCAATCATTGATTGTTAAATCATTTCCACCGGTTACGTTGATTAATAGAGAACTTGCACCTGCAATAGAAGTTTCTTCGAGTAACACGTTGTTAATCGCATGTTCGACTGCATCGGCTACTCTGTTTTCGCCTACACCTTCTCCCACTCCCATGATTGCATCGCCTGTATCTTTCATGATTGTCTTCACATCTGCAAAGTCAACGTTGATAATTCCAGGGTGATTGATAATGTCGCTTAATCCTTTAACTGCATTCAAGAGGATATCATCGATTACGCGGAAAGCAAAATCAATCGGTGCTTTTTTATCTACTACTTTGAAGATAGAGTCGTTCTTGATTGTGATGAGGGTATCCACGTTTTGGCGTAACAGGTTAAGACCGTTTTTAGCTAGGTCATTTCTACGTCGTCCTTCAAATCCGAATGGAAGAGTAACAACACCTACAACTAAACATTTTAGTTCTTTTGCAATCTCTGCAATTACAGGAGCTGCGCCTGTTCCTGTTCCTCCGCCCATTCCAGCGGTTACGAATACCATATCCGCACCTTTCAGAACTGAGGCTATTCGATCTTTGTCTTCTTGAGCCGCTTTATTTCCAACTTCAGGGTCACCACCTGCGCCCATTCCACGCGTAACTTTATTACCAAGTTGAACGCGGTTTTCAACGCTGGATTTGCTAAGAACCTGTTCATCCGTATTCATTACGATAAATTCAACTCCGCGGAAATTTGCATTCACCATGCGGCTAACAGCGTTCATACCACCGCCGCCAACTCCAACAACTTTAATTACTACGGGACTTGTTCTTTGTTCATCCATATACAGCATATTTTGCTCCATTTTTATTTTATAAATTAGTTTCCATCCAACGCCAAACTCTTTTCAAGGGACTTTCTTTGTCTCCCGTTGATGAGCTGCTCCATTTTTCGTTGGGTGCCTTACTTTCAATATCAATGCTTCTTACAACATATTTTATGAGGCCTACTGCGGTCGAATACTCAGGAGAAGCCACTCGTTCAGAGAGTCCTCCTAGACCTGCTGGTCTTGCGACGATTACGGATAATCCGAATATTTCTTCGGCAAGTAAATCAATTCCGGGAAGTAAACTTGTTCCACCGGTAAGAATTACTCCACCGGATAAGAATGATTTTTTCCCTGACTTATCTAACTCGTGATTGATGTGCTCTAAAATTTCTCGTGTTCTTGCTTCTACAATTCGAACTAAGTCTTGTCTTAAGACTTGTCTAGAAGGTCTTCCACTTACAGCAGGAACTTCAATTTTTTCAGTTGGCTCAACTGCTTCGTGTAGACAATGTCCGAATTTTTTCTTAATTACTTCTGCTGGTTCGAGTGGAGTTTTTAATCCAATGGAAATATCGCTAGTGATATTGTTTCCACCAAATGGAATTACTCCCGAATAGCAAACACCACCGTCTTGGAAGATTACAATGTCTGTTATCCCAGCACCTATATCAATGACCGCTGTGCCTAAATCTTTTTCTCCGCTTGTTAATACTGCTTCGGAGGAAGCAAAACTGGAAAGCACTTTGTCAATTTGACCAAGACCTGCACCTTCAATGCATTTGTCCAAGTTGTGAACTGTTGTTATACCAGCAGTAACCACATGAACTTCTGCTTCGAGTCTAACGCCTGTCATCCCCAAAGGCTCTTTGATATTAGTTTGATCGTCTACAGAAAATTCTTTGGATAATACATGTAATACCATTTGGTCGCTAGGAACTCTTGGTTGCGCTGCTTCAATCACGCGCCTAACGTCATCTTCGGTAACAATTCGTTCTCTGTTAGTGATTGCGACTACCGCTTTCGAATTATCAGCCTTGATTGTTTTACCGGTTATGTTTACGATTACTTGTGAAATTTCTTGTCCGGCCATAAGTTCGGCGAGGCTAATGGCTTCGTTGATTGATTTAGTTGTAGTCTCTATATTTATAATTGCGCCGTTTTTTATTCCTGAACACAGGGCGGTTCCTGTGCCAATGATTTCAATTTCATTTTCACTGATTGCTCTTCCTACTACAACTTTAATAAGAGAAGAACCCAGGTCTATTGCGGCTATACTGTTGTCTAATTCCTGCATATGATTCTAATGATAAACTGCGTCATCTCCCCTTAAATCTAATAATCTAACATTTGAAGCCTGATTCTCAAAGAAAGCTAGGCTTGCATATAACTTTCGTATTTGTATACTTTCGAGTTTATTTCCCATATTCACACGTATGCGTTGCGGATACTGCGTGTATATCGTAATCTCTCCGTCCTCATCCAATCGCACTTCTGCAATTCGATCTTTGAGTTGAGGATATGCCTCAAACAAATTCTCGACAGACTCGCAAAACTCTTTCAGCTTTTTGTTCACTTGTTGATTGTGTCCGAGATTAAATTCTCCACTTAAAACAACTAAGTTCGCATCTCTAATATCATCTATAGAAACAAGTCGATAATCATCGTCTATTTCGTATAGATTGTCATTCGAGTTCACGATAAATCTCGCTCCCCTTTCCACAATCGAAACCAAAAGTTGTTCTTTTGATCTCCGAGTAACGCTAGCCTTTTTAATTCTCGGGTGCTTCTCTAGCTTTTCTTCCAAGACTTTAAGACTGTAGTCCTCAAATGGAACCCCTGCCTGCACACCTAAAATCGCAACAATTTCTTCCTTGCTCAATTTTTGATGTCCAGTAATCACAAGCTTATTTACCGAAGAAGAAAGACCAGACTTACGATTAAACCCAAAATCGTATACAATCACTAGAAGAGAGGCTATGATAATAAATATTGCCCCTAACTTCATACGATTGTTTTTTATCTTCCATTGTCTCTCGTAATGCTCTTCATTCATAAAAAAAGCCTAAAACTACTCAAAAAAGTATATTTGTATACTAAATTATCGGATAGACATAATATTCTAGCACATTTTTATTTATGTCTACATGAATTTCGATGCTATATTACTGATTATTTTGGTGGTTTTCGGGTAATTTAGAGGAGAAATGGGAATATTTGAGATTTTACTTCTTTGCTAATGAGACTTTAATTATGAAAAATCAACTAAGATGATGCCTCAAAGTCGCAACTGATCAATATCCCAACCATCGCTGAATGCTGTCAGGTTAAGAACTAATTGTCGTGCAACGAATAATAGAATCATAGTTCAGACAGCAATTTTCTGTTTGTGTTTAGGCAACTGTTCAACTAGAGAATCGTCCGAATTCATTTGTTCTAGATGGCGATTTTTACGACCCGCAAAATAATCACTCAGTCTTTCTTCTACTTGCTGTGGTTGCCATACGGCAAATCGTTCTAATCCGCTACATTCTTTTTTGGTCGATTGTTTCACTGTGCCATCAGAATAAATAATCTTGAACTTATCAGGAGATAGTAAATCTTGCGTATAGCGGGGAGGTAGAACTTCAAACTCCTTTTCCAATGGAAGCTTACCAATCTTAGCCCAACGTCCATCCGTTACTGCATAATTACTCACAGAAATAATAAATAAAACTGGACTTGAAACAATTTTTGCTAAATCAATTTGCCCCTCTTTAGAACGAATATCATAAAACGCAAACGAAGTCCCTTGTAAGATTCTCCCATAACCGTAGAATCCTTTTTCAAGAGGAACTTTTATAATCGCTCCAATCGTTCTTTGTTGTTTGCTTGTTTTCATAGTCGCCTCTTAACGTTTTACAAGATGCAATAAAAAAAGTAAAATAGAAATTGTCCCAAAAAGCTTAATTGCGGCGGAGATATACAAATTTTTTTTCTTATTTCTAGGACTAATTCCGTTGATCTGATTCCCAGAAGAGCCGCCCTCTGATTTTGCATACCCATAATGCTCAATTAACATCTGCTCTCTTCCTCGAATTGCGTCCTTATCATCCGAAAATTCATCTAAGATAGCAGGTCCGAAATTATCCTCGTTCTTATGATGACTACTATCTCTTCTTTCTAAGACTTTACCCAAACCTTCAGAAGAACCATCCCAATTGCCGCTTGCCATTCCGCTATAAACTTCATCGACCTCATTATTTTTTTTGATATAAGTTAGATATATTTTCTTGAGCATGATATTTATTTCGGAAATTTCAATACTTCTCAAATGCTTACTATTTATCAAGTAGAAAATGTGTGTGCATCAATGTCTGAACTGTGATTTTTGGGATTTATGTGATTATTATGATTTCGATATTGGAAAATTTTTCTGAATACAAATGATAACTTAGACAGCAATCTTCTGTTTATGTTTCGGCAAATGCTCAATGTGAAAATCATCCGATCATTTCGCTAATTTCTTTAAAGTCTTAGAATGCTTATTGTTTATTTTCTTCAAAGACTCTTTCACTCGCTTTGCGGATTTCTCTAAACCAATAGGGGCTATTATTAATTTGCTCCCATCTGTCGTAATTTCTAAAGCTGTCTCAAAGTTTATCTTTAATAATTCCAAGATAGGCTTATCAATAATCAACGCCGCACTATTTCCATGCTGGACTAATTTTTTTGTCATAGTAGATACATTGTATATACGGTGGAATTTTTTGGCAAGTAGGAATCTATTGTCTGGATCAGGATTAACGGATTTTAGGATTAGCAGGATTTCGATATTGGAGAAATTTTTCTGAATGCAAATCATAGTCCATCATGAAAATCATATGAATCATTGTTCAGACAGTGTGATGGGAAGCAGTTCTTGTTTATCTAAAAGTCGGTCACTGAACTTGTCGAATGTGCCGCTTATTCAAAAATATTTTTCTGCTCTATACCCAACAAATAAATAAAGACTCACTTAAATTATTTCAATGCGTTTCCATTATGCTCTTTAGATATTTAGGATTAGTCCGTTCGGATACTCCCATTATACCTGCAACAATCAAATTCAACAAGGTTTCATATTCATGAATCATTTTTTTCTTTTTAGAAAGTAATATCTTTTCTGTGATTTCAGGAGAGACCCAGTCGCATACTAGCTGTAATCCGTCTCTTAAAAATTCATCTGGTATTTTATCGAGATGATCTTCTACATTAATAATGCCTTTTCTCCAAACCATTTCCGAGCACTGATATAGAAACTCGATAAATGCTTTCTTGTCTACAGCTAAACTAGAAAGCTTTTTCGAAGCTTCTATGATTTCTTTGGAATTATCTTTTCTTGCGTTAAATTCTTTTACCATCTTATTAAAAATTCGTTCTCGCTCTTTTTTGTTTTAAGATAAATATCCGGTGTTTTTTCTTTAGCTCATTTAACTTTGGAAGAGAAAGAGTTTTATCCAATTGAATGTCGCCCGCTTTACTGAGTAGATTTAAAATCTTATTTACTCTTGCGATGCTCTCTCTGTAATATTTCTTTCCATAATCAGAGGGGAAATAACGCGTGTTAATTGTTAATTTAGAAAGAAAGGAATTCATTTCCGATTTCGGGATATTTTGTAAAATCCTACTCTTTTCAAACGGATTCCATAATAGAATATGAAATTGTAATGTTTCCTTCTCAATCAACGGCAAACAATCTGTAATCTCTAAATTGCTAAGCGTCCCAGGAAATAAAAGACCGGAATGCGGAATGTCTTTATAAAACTCAAATTTTTCTAACGCATAATTTACAGTTGCCCTTACTGATTCATCTTCATGGTCTATGAATTTCAATATTTCTTTTAGGGGTAATTTCCCTTTCAGTTGAGTTAAGTCACGAATAATTTTTTTGATTTTTTCTGTATCCCCTTTTTCAACTATGCGCAAATCGCGCATTAGCTTCTCTTTTGTCATCTCAACTTGTTTTAGTTTCATTCTTGGATTCCTTTTTTGTGGGATAGGATGATTTATCTTCTCGCAACTTCTTTGAATGTATGGGTTTTCTTTTATTTGTAAAGTAGAAAATGGTCGCTTCGATACACGGCTTATTTGTTTACGAGAGCTTTTGCCGTATACACGCACTCAGCGACCGAACTTTTTAGTAATCTAGTTACAGAAAGATCGGTCACTGAGTGATTGCGAATTCTCGCGAAGATTTCTTTGTTGTCATTTAAAGCCCGCAATCGTATCGAACGTGACACTATAGGCAAAAGCTCTCTTACCTTTTTTCGATAGACTCATTTTGAATGCAAAGCAAAACTAGAACGCCGTACTTTTACTTTCAATGATTTCTTCTGCAATGAAACGAAGTAAAAGGGTTTCCTTTATCAGTCTTGTATTTGAGTAATACGGTACATAAATATCGCCAGGGTCAGGAATTGCATGTGGATTTTCTTCATTGAAATGACTTATTGCACAGCGTGTAAAATAAATTCTTAACGTAAGGGCTTCAAAAATTTTCACAGGATCGGGAAACGAAAAATCTATTCCCACTCCCTTAACTCCTGATTTATCAAATTCTAACTCTTTTAAATAATAATCCTTTAGGTCTATGCGACATTTATCCAATTTATCTTTTAGTCTTTGTATAAAAGATACAGAAATATTAGATAATACTTTAAATAAATATTTTTGTCACCACCAACGGGATTTCCACTACTTATTGGATGGAATAGAAATGCATAATTAGAAGAATTGCGGAAAGTCGTAAAACAATATTCAATAATTTTATAGTAAGACATATAACGTGCGACCTCGTCATCTGAGTCCATCGCATAAAGGTAATAATGTATTAGTTTGGTGGGTTTACAAATTTTAGTAGGAAGCGTAGTATTTTCAAAAGAGATTTTATTTCGGTTTACTCCTAACCATTTTTCCTGAAATCCATCATCAACTAAGAATTCTTCTAAATTTCTATAAATTCTAGTTACATGATTATTTTGAAAATAATATTTAGAATAAAGGAAAGCATTAGCTATAGATTCAAGCTCATCCCTATCTCTATTTTTGGTATTACTCTCAATTCTAATAACACTGAAATCTTTTAACAATTTCCTTAATAGTTTTAAAAAATTCTTTTCACTGTAAAAATCGCTCTTGCTAAAAGTAGCTAAAAGATTTTTTAGTTGGTCTTCATATAATGCAAAGTTTTTTTCAAGTTGACTAATCAGATGAATCATAAATTCATCTGATGGCAATCCTAAAATATAATTTATTTCATTAATAGAATCAGGTATTTTTATAGGATTTGCAGAAATTTTTAGAGATTCAGATTCGTCAGAAATACCCACGATTGCTTCGTAATATTTTCCGTTATATAATTCACACTCTTCTACTGTAATGTATCGATTTCTATTGAACTGATCTAAACTTTGCTGAATTATTTCATTTTTAATTTTACAAAACTCCCTAGTTTCGTTGTCCATAGTAAAGGAAATGATTGCTTCATTCAGGATAGTATTTTCATCAATAGTAAAATTAAATATCTTTTTAAAGAACTATAAAACTCGTTATATGTAGTCATTGACATTCTTCTTCTCCAAACTCATTTTATTACATTCGTCCAATAAGACAAAAATCTTTTTACTTCGCCGATGGCAGATTCAGCCATTTCTTGCGTGAATAAGGTTCCCGGATGACAGCTCTTATTCCTCTTATCAGCGATAACTTCTAATCTTTTTAAAAATGAATCCTCATTGTAAATCAAGCTAGAGTTATAAGTTGAATCTAGGAAATTTTTAAAATCCGTTAAGCTAGGATTACTATTTGCGGCTAATCTTAATTGGTCTTTTATTCTACCTAAAGTTTGAAGCTTATCTGAAAGTGGGGCTTGATTACCAGTGGTGGTTTCATAAAGAGTAAAGAATTTTTCCCTCAATTCATTTTCTATTGCTCTGGAGAATTGGACAAGCGCCGGCGCATAATCATATTTATCTGTTTGCTTATTCAAAGTCTCCAATAAAAATGTTCCGGAGACAAGATAATCATTGCTGATAGAGTGAAGTTTACCAGAATCAAAGAGCCAACTTTTACTTGACCTTCGTAGAATTTCTTATCTGGAACGACTATTTTATCATTAGCCTCACTAATCTTCTGAATCCTCTCGTCGTCTGATAGATTCTTATCAGTTTTAAGATTCAGGATTGTTTTGATTAAAGATTCAAGATCAATAGAAGAAATGCCGGTTATTTTACTTCCAATACTTGCCGAGTCGTTCATTATCAAATTTCCACTAACGTTAACATTTACTCCGCCCTTATTTTTATCTTCCATGCTTTGCACTCCATTCATTAATTTATTTAAGTCTATTACGATTCCACTGCTTTGGCATTGCAAGGAAGATTTTCCATCTTTCTTTAATTTTTCAATCAATCTTTGATTGAAATAATAAGGTTTATCCTCTACCAGATTGAATTTTTTTGAACATTCATCGCAATTACACGCAATTTCATGATAAAAGAAATTCTTTGAATCAGATTTTAAAATTTCCTTAATTATATCCCTAAACTTTTGATTGATAGAATTATAAAAGTTTTCATCGTGCGAACTCATTCTCACATAAATAGTTCCAGACTCCTGCTCTTGTTCGATTAAGACGAAAGTATTATTCTCCTTGATAAGTAAACCGAATCGCCATACGATATCCTTATAAATTTTAGAATGCATTTGAACGATAAATTTATGAATGATTCTAGTAAGAGCAAAATCGAAATTATATCTACAAATAAATTTCGTATCAGGCAAATAGGCCTCCCTCAATTTTTCGTTAGGTAATAGATGTGGTGTAACGTAATTATGCGTATTTTGTATTTTATAGAATAAATCGAAATTGGGATGTTCTACTAGGCTGATAAAATCAATGGTTATAGATTTATCTTTTCCAAGAATTTCAAAGATTTCTTCTCTAGAGATTTTACCCTTATTTTTATTAATCATTTCACTAGAAAATACAAGATTAATTTTTTCTGTAATCCAATTCAAATCTAGTAGAATAACACTGCCTAGCCCATCATCAATATGATATACTATTCCTGATTCATGGAAATAGTTAAGAAGCGAAAGAATAGATTCACTATCAGTAATTCCCGAATCAATGCAAATGGAATCAAACTCTTTCTTATCCATTGTTTTTTCTTTCTTGGAAAGTAGTTTTGATTTTACCTTTTGCCAATGCTTAGGTAAAATCTTTTGCATTCTTTCAAATAAAGTTGAATCTTTTTGCACAATAGAAATTATTCTTTGCTTTAATTCTTCTATATTCGTTCCTTTCAATGCGCTGACATGGATAGATGAATTAATTTGTTTGTATTTTTCTTGGAGTGCCTTGATGGGAATATTTTTAGTATCTACGTCTGATTTATTGACTACAAGCAGTATTGGAGAATTAGGAGCTAAGGAGTTAATCATAGGTAACCAATAATTGACATCGTCAAATCTATCCTGGCTTACCGTGTCTGTCACTAGAAGATATATTGTATTAGGCGTAAAGAAAAGTTGATGGTTGTATACATATTTTTCTTGACCTCCAAAATCCCAGAGATTTATTTTAAGATCATCTTCAAACCTATACACACTTCCTCGATTTAATATTTCTTTTTTCAATATCCAAGAATGTATATCTACTACTGTTCGTTCTGGATGTTCTTCTTTGCCATTCGAAGTTTCTTTATTTAATAGCACATTGGCTAATACTGTTTTACCGACTAATCCATGACCTACTAAAATTAATTTTAATTCATATAGCTTTTGTTCCTTCTCTCGCCTATCGCTATAGTATTTCAAAACAGCGCTTTTAAGTTTAGTCGAATTGCGTTTAGCTTCATGAATCATTTTTTTGAAGACAGAATTGAAAGGGTTGTTACTAATATCAATAAATCTTTTTCTACCACTGACCCTATAAAAATCCAAGTCTAGTTTTGCTAGACTTTCAGGAATGATTTGGAACTTGCAGGATGATAACCGCAACCATGTTAGTTCTTGCAGTTCTGTAATCGAATCAGGTAAGTCGTAAATATTTGTGTCATCAAAATATATCCTAATTAGCTTTGATAATTTCGCTATATTATTGTTTATTCGAGATAGGGAAGTATTAGAAAAATCTAATACTTCCAATTTCCGCAATCTATATATACAATCAGGTAAATCGCCTTCTAAATTCCTATTTCCGCTAAAATCTAACTCTTCTAAATTTTCGAGTTTACTGATAGAATCAGGCAGTATATTAATTTGTGTGTTCCTTACACTGAGCTTTGTTAATTGCTTAAAATTATTAAATGAATTTGGCAATGCAATAAGGTTGCTTCCTGATAATTCTAAAGTATAGAGTTTTTTCAAATTTCCTAATTGTTCTGATAACTTTATTAATTTTTGACAACTGATTGTAAGGTCAGTAATTTTATAAAGATTCCATAAGGAGTCCGGAAAACTTTCTAAGCTGTCAGAAGAAATAGAAAGTTCGGTAAGATTCTTTAGATTTCCAAAACTATCTGGTAGCGTTTTTATTTCATTACTGCTAAACTTGAATTCTTTTAAGTTTTTTTAAGTTTAGCAAAGGAGTCAGGTAATGCCTGTAAACTGCTAACAGAAAGATCAAGTTCCGTAATATCTTTTAAATTCCCAATATTATCTGGTAATTCTTTTATCTCATCACTATTTAGTCTGAATTCCTTTAGACTTTTAAGATTATCAAATGATTTAGGTAACGCTTGTAAACTACTAAGAGAAAGATCAAGTTCCGTAATGCCTTTCAGATTTCCAATGTTATCTGGGAGTTTTTTTATTTTATCACTATCCAATCTGAATTTCTGTAAGTTTTTAAGTTTAACAAATGTTCCGGGTAATGATTGTAAACTGCTAAGAGAAAGATCAAGCTCAGTGATCTCTTTTAAATTTCCAATGCTATTAGGTAGTTCATCCATTTTATCACTATTTAGCTTGAATTTCTTTAGCTTTTTAAGTTCACCAAATGAATCAGGTAATTTGTGTAAACTGTTAAGTGATAGATCAAGCTCAACAAGGTTTTTTTGATTGCCAATACTTTCTGGCAAAACTTTTATTTTATCGCTATTTAGTCTTAAGCTTTGTAATTTATTAAGTTTACCAAAGGTGTCGGGTAATTTCTGTAATCCACTAATATAAAGATCAAGCTCCACAAGGTTCTTTAGATTACCAATACTTTTGGGAATAAATTTTATTACATCAATTGAAATGGATTCTTTAGCAATCCAAAACGAGTCAAGGTTAATTTCAAGCTTTTTAAGATTTTCCAGATTCCCTATTTCGGTCGGAATAAATTTTATTTCCTCTGAACCTTTTACTATTAGAATTTTTAGTTTACTTAATGTAAAGATTGATAAAGGTAAAATTTTAATACTATCAAATGTTAATTCAAGATATTCTAAACTCTTGAAATTATTGAAGCCGTCAGGTATTTCAATAACCTTGTTCATATTTAAACACAATCGCTCTAGATGCTTTAATTTAAAAATTATAGGAGATACAGATTTCTTGAAATTAAGTTTTAACTCAATTACATTTTTAGAGGCATTTAAATAATAGGAAGATATATTTGGGTCAAGCAAATCGTTTGTAAATTGTTTATCCGTTTCGACGACTTTTCCATCCCCAGATTTGTTGAGTTCATTGATTATTTCTAAATCAGTCATATGCTATAAATTGCTTAACACATTAATCATTATGTCTATAGGTTTTGAAGGCTAATCAAAATAAACGAACGTGATCTACTATGGGTAGCTTTCATACAAGGGTTCTTCTTCCGTTAAACAAATTAGAAGTTTGTATATTGTTATATGAGGAGATTTGATATCTTCCGTATTAAATTTAGTAATATCATCTAGGAATTTTTTAATACTTTCACTTGTGTGATATTCTGGCTTTAAATTTCGCACAAAGCAAGTAGAGTCTGGAATTTCATTATTTTTTTTAGGATAGACAACATTTTCTTCTTTGCTTAAATCTTTAAGCTTGTTGTAAAAATATTGATAATCTTTGGGATCAGTTTCTGTAAAAGTAAAAGCAATCACTGCATTCTCTTTAATATTCATAGTAAGTCTGATTTAATAGACAATTAAGAAATTGCAAGTTTTTTTATCTTCGCTCCATTTTTGTTTGAAATAATTCTCAATGAATAGAAATCATTAATAGTATATATGTAACCCCCATTACCCCACAACGAAATTAAAATTCACAAACGTAAATCCATCTGACTTCTTAACAGTTACTCCATTGTCATTTTGATAGAAAGGCGATGCGATTATTTTTTGTTCTAACTCTTCCGGGCTAATATGCGTTATGTCCTCGTCTGCGAAGATGAGACTTTCAGCTGTTACTCCTTCCCAATACCACCCTTCATGTAAGGCATCGATATTTTCGAACTTGGTTACACTTCGAAATTTAATAGTAGTATCTTCCTCTACTGGAACATTCTTAAATTTATCTATCATGGTTACACCTTATTATCCTTCGTGGACTTCGCGCACTTTGTGGTAAGAAAAATTATTTAACGACTTTTTTCTTTGCAGTAGCTCGTTTTTGTTTTCGGAAGTCAGTCGCTTCTTTATGAATCTCTTTTACGGTTTTATCTTTCCAATGATTTTGTTTCCATTCAGTATAATCGAATGGCTCTCTTTGAATAAGAGCAACAAACCGCTCTGCTTCTACTATGCCCAGATTTTTTACCAAGAGTTTCATTCCCTGAGATTTAATTTCTGTATCGGTTATCATATCTTATCCTCCAAAATTCGAATATAATCCACAGGATTCATTACATGAATCTGATTTAAAGTAACTGCCTTTTTTATTAGTTTATAATCCGTTGTAATAAAGTAATCACACTTTGCTGAAATTGCACAAGCAATATGCAAAGCATCGTCAGCTTTTATGCCTTTTTTTTCTAATGCCTCCGCTTGCTTTAAGATAGATTCAGAAGGTTCAACATCAATGAATGCAAGGTCTATCCAACTTTCTATTGTCTCACGTCTCTCTTTATAGGGATTGTCTTCATTTTCGAATTCCAATATATACGACCAAGCCAATTTCAATCGACCTTCTTTTACCTCATGCTGAATAAAAAGCTTTGCCTCTGCTTCCAGTTTAATTTTTATATAAGTTTGGTCATCATAAGGGCGATTAAAAGAACACATATCAAGATATATTTTCATTGGTCTTATTCCTCGCAGCTTATTAAAACTTACTAAACACTACAATTGTAATAAACCTAAAGATAATTAAAAGCTTTTTTACTTAGACAGTCGGTTGCAACCGACTGCGCAGTGCGTAGCTACGCACTGTCTCCCCCAATCCTTCCTACTCAAACTTCATCGTTAGTTGCACTCGCTTTCTCTCTTTATCAATCGAGACAACTTTTACTTTCACTTGCTGATTTAATTGTAAAACGTCAGAAGGACTTTTTATAAATTGATTGGAGATTTGGGAAATATGAAGTAAGCCTGATTCTTTGATTCCGATATTTACGAAGGCGCCGAAGTTTGTGAGATTGTTTACGATTCCTGGAAGAACCAATCCTTCTTTGAGATCGTCGATCGTTTTGATTGAGTCATCGAACGAAAAAGATTTTGCTTTTTGTCTTGGATCGAGTCCTGGCTTTGCTAATTCTTTTACAATGTCTTGCAATGTAGGAAGACCAATTTCATCTGTGAGATATTTTTTTACTTCAATCTTTTTTTGAAGACTCTCATCTTTTAGTAGAGTTGGGATATCTGTCTTCAAATCCTTTGCCATTTTTTCTACGATTGTGTAGGCTTCTGGATGAACGGCACTGTTGTCTAATGGATTTTCTGAATTGGGAATTCGTAAGAAACCAGCGCATTGTTCAAATGCTTTTTCTCCTAGGCGTGGAACTTTAAGTAGTTGTTTACGGGATTTGAATTGTCCATGTTCTTTTCGGAAACTAACAATGCTTTCGGCTAACGCAGGACCCACACCCGAAACGTAGGCTAATAAGTGTTTGCTTGCCGTATTGAGGTTAACACCGACTAGATTCACACAGCTTTCAACTACTTGGTCTAAGCGAGAGTGTAATAGCGATTGGTCTACATCGTGTTGGTATTGCCCGACTCCGATGGATTTTGGTTCGATCTTTACTAGTTCAGCCAGTGGATCAAGAAGTCTTCTTCCAATAGACACTGCTCCTCTTACTGTAACGTCTTGGTCGGGAAATTCGTCTCGAGCTATCTTTGACGCTGAATAAATGGAAGCGCCTGCTTCATTCACCATAAAAATTTCTACAGCCGAAGGAAAGTTAATTCCTTTAAAGAAACTTTCTGTCTCTCTAGAAGCAGTTCCATTTCCGATTGCGATTGCTTCTGTTTTAAATTTCTTTGCTAAATCTAAAATCATTGCGCGTGATTTTTCTATTTCATTTTGTGGTGGATGTGGGTAAATTGTTGAATTGAATAGAAAATTTCCTTCGCTATCTAAACATACTATTTTACATCCCGTTCTAAATCCGGGGTCAACTGCCATTATCCTCTTTTGTCCTAATGGAGATGATAATAGAAGTTGTCTGAGATTGAGCGAAAACACATGAATAGCCTCTAAGTCCGCGTTTTCTTTTGTCATCTGGCGAAATTCTGTTTCTATGGAAGGTTGCAAAAGTCGTTTGTAAGAATCTTTAATTGCTATATCTAATTGCTCTCTCGACTCTCTAGTAGCATTTTTCTTGATAACTGAATTTTCCATTGCCTGAATGGTTGTATCATGGTCAGGTGCGATAGAAAGTTTTAGAATCTCTTCATTCACTCCGCGCATAATAGCTAGAAACCGGTGTGACGGACATTTCTGTAAAGGCTCTTCGTATTCAAAATAATCTTTGTATTTACTTCCCTCTTCGTCTTTGCCTTTAACCACGGAGGATTTTACAATAGCTTGTCTCTGGAACTGGGAACGTATAAGACTTCTTACTTCTTTTGTTTCACTAATCATCTCAGCCACAATATCTCTCGCTCCCTGCAAAGCCTCTTCGATGGAACTAACGTCTTTTTCTTTAGAGACAAAGGATTTCGCAAGCTCTGATAAATTATTTTTTGATTGCTCCATTATATGTAAGGCTAATGGCTCTAAGCCTTTCTCTCTTGCAACTGACGCTTTTGTTTTTCGTTTTGGTTTGTATGGTAAATAGAGGTCTTCTAATTCAATTGGATCATACGTAGATGTAATTTTTTTTCTAAGTTCTGCTGTGAGCTTTCCTTGCTCTTCGATTGTATGTAATACAGTTTCTCTTCTTTTTTCTAACTCGACTAATTGATTGATTCGAGTAGAGATATTTGCAATCTGAACTTCGTCTAGGCTTCCCGTGATTTCTTTTCTATAGCGGCTAATAAAGGGAATCGTCGCTCCCTCTTCTAAAAGTTGAATCGTGCCTGCAATTTGCTTTTCTGAAATTTGAAGTTCTTTGGAAAGAATGGATACATGTGCTTTGTTCATAATATCCATTTTTTAAAATATATTATACTCGTCTTTTCTTTCCCGTTTGATCAACTATAAATTTGATCAAGGGCAGGGGAAAGTCTAAAGCTAGACAAACCCCTTTTAAAAAATAGTCATCCTAAAAAAAGAATTTAATATTCTAAAGACTTCTTTTGAAATTGCACATTCGTTTTTGTTCGATTGTTTGTAGATAAATCATTTAAATCATAAATCTTTCCTAAAAGTCTATCAAATACAACTAAACTCTTTAAATATGATTTTTGTTTAAAAGTGAATCGAATCGGCTCCGGGTCGGTATTATCAAATGTATCTAACCCAAATTTACCAATTCCAATTTTTCCTTCTAGCGGTATATTTTTGTTTGCCGGAAAATCTTGTATTTGCCTGATTACAAATATTTTATCATCGTGACTTGGTTTTCCAAGTGGATCAGTATCAATTATTTCTAAATTAGTTTTTTCTTTTAATGCAAAATTATCCATCAAAATTTTAGTTTTGATCTTTGTTAGCTTAGCTTCTACCGGTTTATCGCTATTCGCAAGCGTATTGGAAGGAATATCGAAGAATAAAATAATCTGTTTACTCTTTGAGCCATGACTATTTTTGATTTCAATATCTATAGCATCAAACTGTTCTACTTTTAAACAGTTTCCTGTCTCAGCTTGATTCGGATTTTCAATGCATTCATCTCCTTTTGTGATTCCCCTCGATACAATTGTTCTGCCCGGTATAGTATCTAACCGCATAAAAAGAATTTTGTAATATCCTTTCAATGCAGTATTAACCTCAGAAATTTTTTGGTCCAGTAGATCTTCTGACTTGAGAATGTTTTCAATAGAAGACCCATCATTCTCAGACTTTTGAACCTTAAGCGGCTCTACCTTTTCCTGAGCAAGAATGCTGAGACTTATAAATAAAAATGGAATTATAGTAAATTTCATAGATTATCCTCTTTGTTTCTTTCTAATGAAAGAAATTTGAACGAAGCGTTCAGAGAACAACATGTCAAGGCATATTAATACAATTTCAGTTTAATTATGATGATATATTTTTCTTACTAACGACTTAAGACTAAATGGTCTCTCACCTCTTTTTGTTCGACTCACAGCCTATATTTGCAATTATGACATACAATCGGGCAATTTGCCCCTACAATTGGAATAGAGGACAATCATGAGCACAAAAACATTGAGCGATAAACTAAAAAACACCCGTAATATCGGGATCTCAGCTCACATCGATTCAGGGAAAACAACACTTACAGAACGTATTCTTTTTTATACGAATAGAATTCACGCTATCCATGACGTTCGCGGTAAAGACGGCGTCGGGGCAAAGATGGACAGTATGGAATTGGAAAGAGAGCGCGGAATCACCATTCAATCTGCTGCTACCTATTGCACTTGGAAAAATACTTCTATAAATATCATTGATACTCCCGGTCACGTTGACTTTACAATTGAAGTTGAGCGCTCTTTGCGAGTTCTTGATGGTGCTATCTTAGTTCTTTGTGGTGTATCGGGTGTTCAATCTCAGTCCATCACTGTGGATAGACAAATGAGACGTTACTCTGTTCCGCGCGTTGCCTTTATTAACAAACTTGATAGAACTGGTGCAAATCCATTCCGCGTGATTGATCAACTAAGAGAAAAGCTAAAGCATAACGCTGTAGCAGTTCAACTTCCTATTGGTCTTGAAGGAAATTTCAATGGAATCATCGACTTAGTATCCATGAAAGCCGTTTATTTTGAAGGTGCAAATGGAATGGACGTTGTAGAAAAAGAAATTCCTGCTGAGCACCAAGAACTTGCTAACAAAAAAAGAGAAGAACTTCTAGATGCAGTTTCTTTATTCAGTGATGAACTAACCGAAGCAATGCTGGAAGGAACTCCTACTGAAGATCAAATCAAACGTGCGATTCGTCAAGGCGTTCTCGAATTAAAACTAACTCCTGTATTTATGGGCTCTGCTTATAAAAACAAAGGAGTTCAAAAACTTCTCGATGGAGTAGCGGATTATCTTGCTAATCCGACAGAAGTCGTAAACAAAGGTCTCGATCTAAATAAAGATGAAGAAGAAATCATTCTCGAATCAGATCCTACTAAACCTCTCGCATGTCTTGCATTCAAATTGGAAGACGGACGTTATGGTCAGTTGACTTATGTTCGTGTATACCAAGGAAAACTTTCTAAGGGTATGACGATTTTCAATTCTTCTAACAATAAAAAACACAGTGTGGGGCGACTCGTTCGTATGCACTCTGACGAGATGGAAGAAATCACATCCGCAGAAGCAGGAGATATCGTTGCGTTATTCGGTATTGATTGTGCGTCAGGCGATACATTTACTGATGGAACTTGGAAAATTACAATGGAGTCTATGTTTGTTCCTGCTCCTGTGATTTCTCTTACAATCGAATGTAAAGAATCTAAACAACTTCCTAACCTTGCTAAAGCGTTAAACCGTTTTACAAAAGAAGATCCAACTTTCAAAACAGAAATTGATAAAGAGTCTGGACAAACTATCATCAAAGGGATGGGTGAATTACACCTTGAAGTTTATGTAGAGCGTATGAGGAGAGAATACGGTGTTGATTTAGTAACCGGCGCTCCTCAAGTTGCTTACCGTGAGACTATCACCAAGAAAGCTGAATTTGATTACACTCATAAAAAGCAAACGGGTGGTCAGGGTCAATTCTCTCGCGTTGCCGGTTACCTTGAGCCTATCGCTCTCGAAGAAGGAAAGAACTACGAGTTCGTTGACAAAGTTGTTGGTGGATCTATTCCTCGTGAGTATATCAGTTCTTGTGATAAAGGATTTAAAAGCTGTCTCGAAAGAGGAGCTCTTATTGGATTCCCAATCGTTGGTGTGCGTGCTGTTATCAATGACGGTGCTTACCATGATGTGGATTCTTCTGATATGGCATTCCAAATTGGTGCTCGTTACGGATTCCGTCAAGGGTTCGCAAAGGCTGCTCCGATTATCCTCGAGCCTATCATGAAAGTAGAAGTTGATGGTCCGGTCGAATTCCAGGGAGCAATCCTCGGCGGTATTAACCAGAGACGTGGTATGATTCTAGCGACAACAGAACAAGATGCTTATTGTAAAATTGAAGCAGAAGTTCCTTTAGCGGATATGTTTGGTTATTCGACAGTCCTACGTTCTTCTACTCAAGGTAAAGCTGAGTTCTCAATGGAATTTTCTCGTTACGCTCCTGTTCCTAGAAACGTCGCGGACGAGTTAACCAAGAAATACAAAGTTAAACAAGACGAAGATTAGACTAATCTTGGGCTGTAGACATTATCGTAAGGACTTGATTAATCAAGTCCTTACGATAAAGGATGTGTCCCTACGATACTGTTATGCTTACAAAAAAAGCCAAGCTGCAAAGCTTGGCTTTTTTATTTTTAGGGGTTATTCTATATTATCTACTTAGAAGAAGTGTCTCTCCTGAAATCTCCACTCAGCTTTGTCGAAGGTTTCCTACCTTCTTGCTTTAATCATACAACCACCAAACAATTTTGAAGTTATCAAGAAGGAGAGTTTCCCGAATGAAAATTTCGAAAATGACGAATGAAAAGTTGACTATAACGCATATGTTAAAACAAGCTATCACAATGAAATCAGCTATCATTACAGGAACTAGTTCAGGAATTGGATTTGCTATTGCAGAAAAAGTATTGGGGCTAGGTTATAAAGTATATGGATTATCTAGAACCAAGCCAGAGAGGCTAATGGACAATGAAAGCTTTCAATTTGTAGAATGTGATTTACGTGATGCAAAAATTATCAGGCGCAAAGTTGATGAAATTCAAAGTAATGATAAAGCCATATATCTATTGATTCATAATGCTGGCTTTGGTTTAATCGGACTTCATGAGGAATTAGATTATAAGAAATTAGAGGAGATAATTCAAGTAAACCTCACTGCTCCGATTTTAATTACAAGATTACTCCTAAGACAAATTAAAGCAAACCAGGGAACTATTATTCATATTTCCTCTGTCACTGCTAAGAAGTCTTCTCCTCTTGCTTCTGCCTACTCTGCGGCTAAGGCTGGTTTAACTCAATTTGGAGAATCTCTTTTTGAGGAAGTCAGAAAGACAGGCGTAAAGATTTGTAATATTCATCCCGATGTCACTAGAACAAATTTTTATAATGAACTAAGTATTAAAGAAAATCCTGATCCTGATTCTTATCTTGATCCAGAAACAATAGCAGATGCAGTCGAAATGATTCTAAACCAAAAAAGTTCTCTAGCGGTTACTGACATTACTCTGCAACCGCAGAAGCATAAGATAGAGAGACGGGCTAAAAATTCACTTACTTAACCGTCACCTAGAACATACTTAGTCGAATGGTTAAGGAACAGCAAGAATAATTTGTGAGAGGTCTATCATTCTTAGAACTAATTGTAATTTGCCAGATAGATTTCTCACGGCGCAAGTTTGGATGAAGCTAGTTCGAAATGACAGTATAATCCTTTTGCGAAAAATATTATAACATTCTACAATTTCTCTAATATCAATTTCTTAATTACCTTTGCATCTGCTTTTGCGAAGTTATCAATTTTGATGTCAGTGTTTCTAGTCTTGGGTTTGATTTTAATTGTAGAAAGCATAATTCCTTCTACGATTTCGACTCCAGACACATCACTATATAACACGAATGTTTCAGTGTTTCCGAAAAAGTTTTTTACGTTAAATGTAATTCCTTTCTTATCAAAAATTACTTCGTCAGGTGTAAGTGGATCTCCAAAGATGCTTGCTTTGAATACTTTTTTAACTGTGATTTCTTTTGGTGGCTCTCCACCTCCACCCATTGCCATACCGGGCTCTGTAAGAGTAGGCTTTGCTACTTCTTCTGCTGTGAAATAATAAGGTATGAAGTTAAATAGAAAGTATCCGCCAACAATTCCCACAAAAAGGTAAAGGTAATCATTCATTACCGTTCCCTTTAGATTTGTTAAGAAATATCCAAGCGATAATCCTGATAAAAAAACAAAAACTTTCCCAAAATTCATTTCACAACCTTTTGGTAAAATGCATCTATGACTTCTAAGAAGCTCGGCGGCAGAACGCTTTTTACCTTATCTACTATATCGGCAGGAATCGCTTTGTAATAAGCCTCGGAAATAACCCCGAAAGATTTTACCACCGATGAACACCGATAAAAAAACGATGGTCTTTGAGTTGATTTTAGATTCGCACTGGCTTTCCATGACTTCAAAAACCTCACTTCCACTTACATATTAATATGCTATCGTATCTTTTCTCGGTGTTAATCGGTGTCCATCGATGGTAATCCGTTTTAATGACTGTGCAATTTAAACCAATCTTATTCTGACATAAAAGCTACATAGAAGCCACATAGAAGCCGAAATTGGCTTCTATGTGGCTTCTATGTCCGTTCTAGGTTGCCTAAATGTAAAACGGATTCCTCATTGGATGCAAAAAGCAACTCCTTTCTTTCGAATCAAAAAACACTTGTATAATTTGACTTTTATTCAATTTATGAATTTATGAGAAAGTCCAGTAGAAGAAAAAAAGGTCAAAGCACTAGCTTTGAACAAGAGCACGTAGAAGAAGAAGTAGCAGCAATTCCGCAAGAACAAGATAGACAAGTTCCGCCAATCCCAACCTCATCTTTTAGTATAAATTGGGATTCTTTGAACACCCGTCGTAAGATAACATCCGATTTACGGGATGAAATTTGTGATTTTTATTATTCCGTTCAAAAAAGTCCAAAGGCACAAATAGCTAAATTAAATGAAATGATCGAAGAATACTCTGATATTCAAATTTTTTATAATTTCTTAGAAATGGCTTACCGCGAAGAAGAGGAATTTGACAAAGCAAATGAAATCGCACGCACCACGGCAAAGAAATTTCCTGATTTCATTTTTGGAAAAGTGAGTCAAATAGAGCTTTACCTCAATTCAAAGGAATTGGATAAAATTCCTGAATTACTAAGAGACAAATATGACTTTCGACTTTTGTATCCAGAGAAAGCAACATTTCATATCCAAGAAGTAATTGCTTTTAATTTTGCGGTTGGAAAATTCTTTGCTTTAAGAGCTGAGTCCGACAAAGCAAATCAATATGTGGAAAATATCAAAGGAATTGACGAAGACCATGTTTATGTAAAACAATTACAAAAGTTTATTAGCAAGAATTCAGGTTTAAAATTCTACCAAAAGGTTTTAAACAAGCTAAAATAGTGCGATTTCAAAGGAGTTTTTCATGCGACAATTTTTAATTCTAGGATTTTTTTTTATTTCCTTTGGTCTTTTGCTAAGTCAATCCAAGCATATTTTGACCGAAGCAGATAAAATCAAATTCCTGCTGAATGAACTCGACAAGCCAGAGGCTAATTTGCGTTTCATCCGAAATGGCGAAGAATTCTCTGGCAAAGAAGCTAGGGTGCATATGCAAAAGAAGCTGGATTATGCAGGATCTAAGATAAAAACCGTAAACGACTTCATTGATCAAATCGCTACAAAATCCTATTTAACAGGAAATACCTACTATGTTAAGCTTCCCAACGGAACCAAGATCGAGTCCGCAAAATGGCTCCGAGAGACACTAAAAAAGCTTAACTAGTTAAGAATTTTTTAGTAAAATTGGCTAATGCCAAAAGAATAGGCAGAATGTACACTGACTTCTCAATGGAAAATAGTTAAAGAGTTTCGCCTTGAAAAGCTATTGCATTTGCGTAAGGTGAAGCGGTTTTGCGTATCGCTATATGGCTAACAAAAAACCAAAGCATGAATTAATATTTTTTTTAAATAAACCGACCTAGTTTAGGCATACTTTTTGCATTCCTTTATACAAAAATATTTAAGATGTATGATTTACACTTTCCAAAAACTCTTTTAGAAATTTGAGTGGAAGTGTATTTCTAAAAGCAATAGGGGGCACTTTGATGTTAAAAATAAGCAAATTCAAATATCTAGTCCTGTTTATCATGGCGATTGTAATACCTTCCCTGTTAAACGGCCAAGATGCAACTACACCGGCACCAGCTCCGGCTGCACCGACACTTGACAAAGCTGATACGGTTTGGTTAATCGTGTCTTCTGCGTTCGTTTTTTTCATGATTCCTGGCTTGGCTTTGTTCTACGGTGGTATCGTTAAGTCCAAGAACGTTCTTTCTACTATGATGCATAGTTTTATAGCTATCATTGTATTGACTCTTCAATGGACGATTTTTGGATATAGCTTTGCATTTTCTGGAGCAAATCCTTTTTACGGGGATTTTAACTTAGCGTTTTTAAATGGGATTGATCTTGATACTTTAGAAGGAACAATTCCTAAATACGTTCATTTCTTGTTTCAAGGAATGTTTGCATTGATTACACCTGCTTTGATTTCTGGTGCAATTGCGGAGAGAATTAAACTTTCTGGTTACGTAACTTTTATCTTACTTTGGGCAACATTGGTCTATGACCCGGTCGCGCATTGGGTTTGGGCTGCTGATGGATGGCTATTTAAAGATGGGGCACTTGACTTTGCTGGTGGAACTGTAGTGCATTTGATTTCTGGTATTGCAGGTCTTGCGGCTGCTCTTGTAATTGGTAAACGCAAAGGGGATGTAGCAAATCTTACTCATCCAAATAATATGACTTATACACTACTTGGATCTGGACTATTATGGTTTGGATGGTTTGGTTTTAACGCAGGTTCTGGCCTCAAAGTAGACGGTCTTGCTGCTCGTGCCTTTGTTGTAACTCTTATTGCCCCAGCAGCAGCGGGTGCAGCTTGGTTAGCAATTGAATGGATTCATACTAAAAAAGCAACTGCTCTAGGTGCTGCCTCTGGTATTGTTGCCGGCTTAGTTGTGATTACACCCGCTGCTGGGTTTGTAAGTCCTGTTAGTGCAATCATTATGGGTCTTTTAGTTTCTCCTGTTTGTTATGGAGCAATTCTACTAAAAGGAAAGCTCGGATATGATGATACATTGGATGCGTTTGGTATTCATGGTGTAGGTGGAGCATTTGGTGCCATCCTTACAGGTGTGTTTGCAATGAGTTTAGCAGAAGGAATTACACGTGGTCATCAAATTCAAGTTCAAGTAATAAGCGTTGTTGCGACTGGTGCTTATTCTTTTATCGTATCTTACATTCTTGCATTCCTAATTGAAAAATCAATTGGATTCAGAATTGAAGAAGATAAAGAGATAAACGGTCTTGACCAAGAGATTCATGGTGAAAATGGATATGGAATATAAGGAGATAATATAAATGAAACTAATTGTAGCAATTATTCAACCGCATAAGCTAGAAGAAGTAAAGGCAGAGCTGACAAAGAATGAAATCTATCGACTCACTGTCAGTGACGTCCAAGGCTACGGTCAACAAAAAGGAAAGACAGAGGTCTTCAGAGGTCACGAATACCAAGTAAACTTATTACGCAAGGTTCGACTCGAAATTGCTGTCAATGACGAATTTGTAAAACCTACAGTAGATGCTATTCTGAAATCGGCAAAGAATGGCGAAGGCAAAATCGGTGATGGAAAAATATTCATTATGCCTATTGAAGAGGTAATTCGAATCAGAAATGGAGAGAGAGGTGCAAGCGCTATCTAAGCAGTGCTTGCAAATTTCTAAGCCCTGCCTTCGGTGGGGCTTTTTTTTTACTTATCAGTTATATTTTTCTTGAAATATGACTGACCTATAACTTACTTATACCAAATGCCTTCCAGTGCAAGGTGAAATGCTTTGTGATTAGGGATAACCCTTTTCGGGTATCATTTTTTGATAATCGAAATGGTTTTTACAGCTAGTAAAAGTAATTGATAAATTTAGTAGTTGCCATAAGATATTGAAAAATGATATTTTAGCATAAGCGGCTCCGAAAGAACAAGAAGTTAGTCTTACTAAAAAAGAATGAGTCACTTTACAAGAGGAAGTTTTAATCGGTAATTCTATGGAAATGATTGAAAGAGAAAATAATTCTATCCAAATAATTGATGTAATCGGCGAAGTCGATTTATACAACACTAAAGAAATAAAAGATATGATAGATGAAAAAATCAAAGCAGGGAAATACCAGATTATCCTTAATCTATTAAAGGTTCCCTTTATGGATTCGTCTGGAATAGGAACTCTCGTCACCGGAATGTATCGCCTCAAAAAATACCAAGGCAGTTTAAAAATCATAAACATTGTAGGTTCAGTTGCAAAAGTTTTTAAGATGACAGGTATGGATACACACTTAGAAATTTTTGATAGTGAAGAAGAAGCGGTAAAATCATTTAAATGATTTTAATAACAAAGAAATGAAACTTTCAAAAAAAATTATCTTATTTATCTTTTTAGGCATATTTAGTATTTCCTGTAACAACACTTCCCAGAGCGACAAAAATAAGAAAGCACTTCAAAATTATTTTCTTCAATATTTCTTTTCCATAAAGGCTACGGATAACGGCGAACTTGCCGCAAAGATTTTTTATATCAATCCTCTTATCAAATCCAGTTCAAACTTAAATTTAGATTATGTAGCGGAAGCGACTTCTACAAACGTAACGCTAGGCAAGAAAAAACTTTTATTAATCCATGGTTGGGATTTTACAGATAGAGACACATTAAGCCTCTCTACCTCACAACAAAAAACTAGAATTATCACCGATAGTTGGGCAGATTTTATTAAGACTTCTACTTTTGATTTAATCGTTGCCTCAAAGACTTACGATATCTACGGATTTGATTACCTTACTTCCAATAGCATTGATACAAACGGTAAAAGACTACGAGCAAAAATGGATGCCTTATTTGGTAAAGAGACTGGAACAGTGGTGATTCTTGGTCACTCTATGGGTGGGCTCATTGCTCGCTTTGCTGTTTATGAAGGAACAAGACCTACTTATCTAAGTAGAGTCATATCAACGGGCGCACCTTATCATGGTTCACCTTGGGCAAGTTCTCAATTCCAAGCAGACAAAGGAACGTTAGGCAACTTAGCAAGCTTTCTTACTAGCACAAATGGCGGAAAAGATTTAGCCTGGGATAACTTTGATAATAAAATATCAGGTGCGGCAAATGCTAAGTTAACCGCTTTAAATCAGAAAGTAGATAGAGATGATTTGTTTTATGCCTATTACGGTTCTGTTTTATCTACTCAGGCTACGGGTGGATCAGGAGCTTCAAGCCCTGGCTTATACTTATCTTGTTCGGTGCTTGGTAGTAGCTTTTCTCCTTCTGATTGCGTTGTTCCTGTATCTAGCGCGAGTCTTAGTGGTAATACATTGGCAAAGACTTTTAGCTTAGGTCAATACGATCATTTTGATATAAAGCTTAGCACTCAGACTATGCGAGATACCTTTTATGCCGATTTGCCTTGAGAAAATTTAGCCATATCTATATTGAAGAGGAAGCACTTCATTATCCGCTAACATCTTTCCTATTAGATAAGAATCCTAACGCAGTTAAAATCGAAGTTAAAAATTATAAGCATATTTTCAATCGTCCAAGTCAAAGCTTTCTAGAACAAAAAGAATCTATGAAGCTGATTCTCGCAGTAAAGAAGGATAATTACTATTATCCCGCCACTAAGGTCGTTAATAATTACGGATATGAAAATTTTTATTACAATACATTGATTTTAAACTGTGTTTATAATTGTGAATACTGTTATTTGCAAGGTATGTTTAATTCGGCAAACATTGTGATCTTTGTTAATATAGAAGATTTTTTTCGTGAAACGGAAAAGCTTTTAGCGGATAATTCCATTTATCTCTGCCTATCGTATGAAACAGATTTACTTGCATTTGAAGACTTAATTCCTTATACGAATCTTTGGATTGAATTTGCAAGAAAGCATCCCAATTTAGTGATTGAAGTTCGAACGAAGAGCAATCAATATAAAAAAATCCAAGAATTAAAACCAATTCCAAATGTAATCCTGGCATGGACAATATCTCCGGATGAAATTATCAAGAAATACGAAAACAAAACTCCGACTTTAAACAGAAGGCTAGAAGATATTACTTCTGCACTTAAGGATGGTTGGAATGTTCGAATCTGTCTTGATCCAATCTTACATGTTAAAAACTGGAAACAGATTTACTCAGAGTTTATTGAGAAAGCTTTTTCAACAATTCCAATTGAGAATATTTGGGACATCAGTATTGGTAGTTTTAGAATCAATGCAGACTATTTAAAAAAAATGAAAAAGATGAAAACAACTTCAGATATTCTTCATTATCCTTTTGATAGATTTGGAAGTCTGAATATGTATCCAGAAAAGAAATCAGCAGAAATTATTTCATTCATAATGGATAAAGTTGCAAAATATATCTCACCGAGTAAGTTATTTCCGAGTCAGTAGGAGATATTCTTGGATAAAAAAAAGTTTACAAAATCTCATCATTTCAAGGTATACTGAACTACATTCCATGATTCATTACAGTAAAGAGGAGATATTTGCTGCCAAGAGGCAAGTAGTTAAAGCGCAGGTTCATCGCTTTAATGTTACTTATCATAATTATTTTGAAAGACCCGAAACAATACAGATGGTAAATTATTTCTTCGACAAGATTTATAATTTAGATGCAAAAGCAGAATGGGTCGATCTAGCTATTAGTTCCTTCGATAAGATTAAAAGTATGATCAAAGAACAAACAAGAGAGAGCATGGAGAGATTGATCGACTTGAATAATCTGACTGATAAACTAGATACACAAATGGCTTATTTGATTTTGGAAAAGAAATGGGAAGAGGGAAACGATTTAACACCTGAATTATATAATCAGTATTTTATCGAACTCGGTCATGCAGAAGAACGTTTCAAACAAGTTGAAATAGTTCTATTAAATCTCAGACAATTCTATGAGTTAGCGCATAGACCAATCAATGCTGTCATAATGAAGCCAGCAAGATTTATGGCTAAGATCCTTGGCATACATCCATTATTCGCTACAATTGAAGAGGGGTATCATGCATGCCTTCCAGTTAATCACGATTTGTTTGAATCATTCTTCAAAGAAGTCGATAGAAAAGAGCATGAATTTCTAAGAGAATGCTTCCCTAACTTTGGAAACTAAAATGATACGCAATGAATCAACAATAAAAGCAAAAAGAAGAAAAGCAAATAAACATCCAGAAGAAAAAGATCTTAGTGATCGCTGGCTACTAACGTATGCAGATATGATTACATTGTTGTTGGGATTGTTTATTGTCATGTATTCAATCTCTACTGTTGATGCAGGAAAATTAAAGGCTGTCTCATCTGTTATTCGCGGTGGCTTTGGTCTTGATGAAGGCGGTGATTCTCTTGTCATGGATGGTTCATCTGGAATCATAAAAGACAAAGACTTAGTTCCTAAATCACAGATTTATCGACTATGGGAAAGATTTCAAAGTAGTGTAAAACGGTTATTAATCTCTGATAAAGTAATTATAGATTTACAGAATAATGAAGAGTTGACTCTTACTCTTCCAGCTTCCTCACTAGGAGAGGGTAATATTAAGTTATCCAAAGAATCCGATGAGTTATTCTTAAAGCTCGCAGAAGTGACGCAAGACTTAAACATCGAAATAGTTCTCCGCGTTCAAATTCCCTATTTGGAAACGATTGAAAACAAAAAAGATTTGAATAACTGGGCGTATAATTCTTATAGAGCATCTGTTATGGCAAAATTTTTAAGTGAGAAATATGGAATTCCTGAATCTAGAATCGCAGTCCAAGGTCTTTCTGGTTTTAGAAAAAATGCAACGGCAGAAACTCCTGAGGAAGCAGCCAACCAAGAACGAATTGAAATCATGATAAGGAAACGTTAGTAGGAATCTAAATGAAAAAAATTTCCCTTTTATTTATCATTTCTCTTTTTGTATTAAGCAATTGCAAGAAAGGAAAGGAGCCAGAGTTCAATGATCCTGAGTGGAGAAAAGAATCTCTAGAAATTTCTTATAATATTTGCCAAAAGCTTGAATCCTGTATGCAAGATGATTTTACAAAGATAAAGAAGAGTTTGCAGAATTACGCAAAATCAGAAGTAAAGCCAGAAAAGTGCAGCGAGAAAAATAAAAAGAGCAGAGTATTTTTACTAAAAGGAAATGATCCTACGTTGATCAAGCAAGTTGTTAGAGAGTGTTACTCCCAGATTCAGAAATTCTCCTGTGAAGAAATCAAATCTGGAAGCATTAAAGCAGATTCGACTTGCGAAAAGATGAGAAAATTTCAGCAAGGCGAATAGCTAAGAGATTATTTAGTTAAAGAAGCCAATTCTTCTCGTAAAAGTTTTTCACTCTTCATCGAGTAGGCAACAATTTTAGTTTTGTTACCCTTTTGATTTTTTATTTCAAAGATTTCTCTTACCATTTTAAATTTTCTTCTGATATGGTTAATAGCTGGTAAAGAAGTTTTGAACTTTTTAGCTAAGTCTCTATCTACAAGTTTCTTATCTAAATCAAAAATTTCTTCAATTTCTTTAATAGACCATGTTTTCTTCGGAGTTGATCCAGGCTTTTTAAAATTAAAATCATTTATACGTTTTAAGTTTCTCTGCTTACTACCAAGAGATTTTTTCTTTCTCCAATATGGATCTCTATTTCTTGCATAAGAAATATCTTCATACGTAAAATTGGTCTTAGCCAACCATTCAGAAGTAATGGTCGCTTTTTTTCCTGGAGGCAATTTACTGTTAATCGAAATAGCGATGTATTGCTCTGGAGTCTTAGCAGAAAGTAACTTAGTTCTTTCAGAACTGATTTTTGCTAGCGAAAGTTTCATTCTTTAATTCACCTTATTTAAAAAAATATATGCTGCTGATACTTTGACCAACTATGTTCTCTATTTCGACAATAAAATTCATCAACTTGAGATTTTTTAGCATATGTAAAAATTTGATTCCATAGTATCACGAAGTGAATAGGTGTGAATCAATATTTTAAAAATAAGTTATTACAGTTCTGTTTTTTCGCACAGCATAGTATTGTAAACCCGTAGAATTTCGGGCACCATCTTCGTGGGCAAACCCTTGTTATTTATTAAACAACCTTCGGAGCGGCAACTCGCGTGTATGATTCCATCTTTGTTTTGAATTTCTTGCCAGTAAGTGATTCTCAGTGGCGTTGTTTTGACTAACCATGTTTTAATAAATAATTCTTCAAAAAGAAAAGAAGGCTTTAAAAATTGAATTTCCGTTTTGTATAACACAAATGTTAGATTTAACTTTTTAAAAAACAATAAATCAGGAAATAGACTTCGTCTAAAATTCCAACGTCCAATTTCAAAGTAGTTTGCATAGACTGCATTATTTACATGTTGAAAAGAATCTAGTTCGTAAGGACGAACTTCTACTTTAATTTGATTTAGCGGATAGCATTCATTAGTCGTAAAATTTTTTTCAGAGTGTAAGGCGGGAATATTTTCATGTAAGCCTTGTCCAAACTTTTTGGCAAACTCCAGAGTTGCGTCTAATGAGGATTTGTCTTTCGCATGGTATGCCCAATAAGCATCTGCTTCAAAACAAAGAGATTCATCTTCTCTATATATTTCTTGTCTTAGAATACCGCGTATTTTCTTCGTTTGAATTTGTTTACTTCTGACGGTCAACTTCTCTGGATAAAGCACCTGTTGTTTATAATGACAGACATATTTATAAAGTATCATTTCTACGTTGGCAGTGTGAACTTCATTTATTGGGAAATTTTGATTTTCCATCATATGGACACGCGCTTCTTCGAGATAGCGCAGATAATTGGCGTTATTCACATGAAGACTAGAATCTAATTCTGAATGGCGTGTGGTAAGTTTATATTCGTAGATTTGCATTTTACATATTTCTTCGGTATTGTCCACCTACTTCATATAAGGCACGGGTCATTTGTCCTAATGAGAGATACCTACTAACGTCCATAAGAGTAGAGAATAGATTTTCATTTTTGATAGCAGAAAGTTTTAGATGTTTAATTTTTTCTTCTGATATACTGGAATGAATTTTGTGAAGGTTTTGAATATTACTAATTTGCAAATCCTTTTCTTCGCGAGTAGATCGGATAATTTCTTCTGGGATAATAGTAGGAGAGCCTTTGCTATTTAAAAAAGTATTTACTCCAATGATTGGAAACTCTCCAGAGTGTTTTAGATGCTCGTAATAGAGAGACTCATCTTGGATTTTGTTTCGTTGATACATTGTTTCCATTGCACCTAAAACTCCACCGCGCTCCGAAATACGAACAAATTCTTGCATGACTCTTTCTTCCACTAAATCAGTCAGCTCTTCAATGATAAAACTTCCCTGCAATGGATTTTCATTTTTTGCTAAACCCATTTCTCTATTGATGATGAGTTGAATTGCCATTGCCCGTCGAACAGATTCTTCTGTTGGAGTAGTGATTGCTTCGTCGAATGCATTTGTATGAAGTGAATTACAATTATCATAAAGTGCGGTTAATGCTTGTAAGGTCGTGCGAATATCATTGAATTCAATTTCTTGTGCGTGTAAAGATCTGCCTGATGTTTGAATATGATATTTTAATAACTGACTTCTTACTTGCCCTTTGTATTTATTCTTAATTGCTTTCGCCCAAATTCTTCTAGCAACTCTACCTAATACACTATACTCAGGATCCATTCCATTGGAAAAAAAGAAAGATAAGTTCGGAGCAAAATCATCTATCTTCATTCCGCGAGAAAGATAATATTCTACATAAGTAAAACCATTTGAGAGTGTGAGTGCAAGTTGCGTAATAGGATTAGCTCCTGCTTCCGCAATATGATAACCCGAAATCGAAACAGAATAAAAATTTCTAACCTTATTCTGGATAAAGTATTCTTGAATGTCTCCCATCAGTTTGAGAGCAAATTCAGTGGAGAAAATACAAGTGTTTTGTGCTTGATCTTCCTTCAGTATATCAGCTTGAACAGTTCCTCTGATTTTAGAAATTGCATCCGCTTTAATTTTTTCGTATACTTCTTGCGGCAAAACCATATCACCCGTAACACCGAGTAAAAGTAAGCCTAATCCATTATGATGACTTGGTAAATCACCCGCATATTTTGGTTTAACCGCAGAACTTCCCTCATAAATCTTTGCGATCTTTGATTCTACTTCTGACTTTATGCCCTGTTCGCGAATATATATTTCACATTGTTGGTCAATGACTGCATTTAGAAAAAAAGCAAGAAGCATTGGAGCAGGTCCATTGATAGTCATTGAGACTGACGCAGTTGGCTTGCACAAATCAAAACCAGAATACAGTTTTTTAATATCATCAAGCGAAGCTATGGAAACACCTGAATTTCCAATCTTACCATAAATATCCATGCGCTTATCTGGATTTTCTCCATATAGAGTCACGGAATCAAATGCCGTAGAGAGGCGAATAATATTTTGCCCCTTTGTTATGTAATGAAAGCGTTTGTTGGTTCTTTCCGGTCCACCTTCTCCTGCAAACATTCTAGTAGGATCTTCTTCTGCCCGTTTAAACGGATAGACACCAGCGGTAAATGGAAATTCACCGGGAACGTTTTCTTGCAAGCTCCAATGAAGTATATCACCCCAATCTTTAAATCTTGGAAGTGAAATTTTTGGAATGTCTAATTCGGAAAGTGATTTTGTATAATTGGAAACTCTAATTTCTTTGTCTCTGACTTTGTAGATAAAGTTTTCAGATTTATAATTTGAAATTTTGCCTTCCCATGATTCCAAAATTGCTTTGCATTCAGGATGAAGTTGTGATTCTAGAGATTGATAGTATTTTAATAATTCTGTAACACCGAAAGAGGTAAATTGATTTGCGTTTAAAGAAAGATGTTTATGAAAAGACAAATCTACTGGAGAAGTTTTGGATTTTATATCTGGATCAAGAATCTCAATTGCACCTTTGAGTTGATACATCTTGCTTGCAATCTCAGACTGCTCATGGGTAAACTTCTTGTAATCCTCATTTCCATTTGCAATTTCTGAAAGATAACGTGTTCTATTTTGTGGAACAATACTGAGTGAAAAATTTTTAGTATCTGATTTTGACTTAAGATCAATAAACGTTTTGGATTGTAATGGTATTTGTGTCTTTTGTTCTATTATTTCGAGTAATGCGCAGAAAAATCGATTCATCCCTGCATCATTGAACTGAGAAGCGATAGTTCCATAGATAGGCATCGATTCAATTTTTGTTTCAAAGAGTTGATGATTTCTTTGATATTGCTTGGCAACAGAGCGAAGTGCGTCTTCAGCACCAAAGCGATCAAATTTATTTATCACAACTAAATCAGCAAAATCAAGCATATCAATTTTTTCTAATTGAGTAGCAGCACCAAATTCAGGAGTCATCGCATAAATACTAATATCCGCTATCTCAGTAATCATAGAGTCAGACTGTCCAATCCCCGCTGTCTCTATAAAGATAATGTCAAAGTAAGCTGCTCTAAATAGTTTTACAATTTCAGAAATATGTTTATTTACGGAAAGATTTGCTTCTCTAGTAGCTAGGGAGCGCATGAATACATTTGGATGATCGATCGAATTCATGCGAATTCTATCACCTAGAAGCGCTCCGCCTGTTTTCTTTTTACTGGGGTCAATGGAGATAATTCCTATTTGCCTGTCAGGGAAATCCGTCAAGAAGCGACGAATTAATTCATCGGTGATTGATGATTTTCCAGCTCCACCTGTTCCTGTTAAACCAATGATTGGTGTATTGGAATTTTCTTTTAGTTGGAGATTATTTTTCAACTCGGAAGGAATTTCTTCTGAGTTATCTAGAATGGAAATTGCTTTTGCTAAAAGTATTTCCCTGTGTTGTGAATAATCTTCGTTAGTCGTATATCGTCCATTGGGAAAATCAGATTTTATAAGTAAATCATTGATCATTCCTTGTAGACCCATTGCTCTACCATCATCAGGAGAATAAATCCTGCAAATCCCGTAGTCATGCAATTCTTTCATTTCGGAAGGAAGAATGGTTCCTCCTCCTCCTCCAAAAATACGAATATGAGTTGAATTTCTTTCTTTTAATAAATCAAATATGTATTTAAAAAATTCAATATGCCCACCTTGGTAGGAGGTAATAGCGATTGCCTGCACATCTTCTTGGATAGCGCAATCTACTATTTCTTTTGCTGATCTATTATGACCTAAGTGAATGACTTCTACTCCACTGGATTGTAGAATACGACGCATAACATTGATACTGGCATCGTGCCCGTCAAACAAGGATGTAGAAGTTACAATTCGTATTTTATGTTTTGTTTGATAAGGCGAAGTAGAATCCATTAGCTTTTGAAAAGATCTTTGACAGCGTCTTTTGCTGTAGCGTGCACATAGTCTTCTTTTTCGATCAAAGTAAGATTCAGATTCATTTCTTGGATTCTTCCGAGAATTTTTTTAACGTCATCCATACCCTTCAGGTTGGTGGTGACATATTTGAAGACGGTTTTACATCCTGGACATTCTTTATCTTTTAGATAATTTAAGCCAAGTTGCTTACAATTGGCACAGGAACCGTATAAATCATCGATTAATAATAGATGCTTCTTTACATCGATCGGATCAAAGGCTGTCCAAACACGAACAAATGTTTTCTTGTCTGCCATAAATCTTAGAATGAAAAAATATTTTACCAGTGTCAATATAAAATACTATTATTTGAATTATTTTTTGAAGAAGGAATTCTTCGTATTAAAAAAGACTTCTTATAATCAGCAATAAACATACTAATTCAATTCTCCCAGATTTCAGAAGAGCCCAAATCATTAATATATACAAGAAAACATCTAACAATTAATTGGAAAAAATCTAGAGAGGATTGTAGGAATCTTTAATTAAATTTTTTTATTTTTCCAAAAAAAAATTAAAGATTCAATTTAGTAAAATCATTCGTTTTTTGTTACATTAGAATATTCTAATGTACTAATGTATTTACAAACCATATTAATAAAGAATAATTTTACTTTTCTAAACTGTACCATTAAAAAAAAAAAATAAAAATTTTTCATTAGAAACCTATGGTCATCATTCGTCCTATTTTTATTTTCCGAGTACACTTTTTTCTTAAAAATTAGATTTTACTGTTTATGAATTTCGATACATTGAATATGTTGTTTTTCAGTCATGCGTGTTTTAACAGGAGGGAATTTGGAATCAATCTGGCCTAAGATTTTAGATGAAGTTTCAAAACAAATTCCTGCTATGTATTTTGAACCTTTCATCTCTCCGCTATCATTTGTAGAGTTCAAAGATGATAGTTTGATAATCAAAGCACCTTCTTCCCTAATAAAAAATCATGTAGAAAAGAAATATCAAACTGTAATTGCCGATGCTGCCGAGAAAGTTGGTGGATCAAAATTTAAAATACAAATTCATGTTGACTCTAATGATACTCCAATTGCAAGCTTCATTGATACAAAGTTTAAAGAAGATTCATTTCCTTTCAATCCAGATTATATTCTAGAAAAATTTATACTGAGTGACTCCAATCGCATGGCCTATATGGCTTGCAAAGATGCAATTGAGAATCCTGGAAAACAAAATCCTATCTATATTCATGGAAAAGTGAGTGTGGGTAAGACATATTTGCTTCACGCAATAGGAAATTCTTTAACACAGAATCATCCTGATAAGCCAATCAAATACATTTCCATTTCTGATTTCCTTTCTGAATTTGTATTTAATGTTCAGAACAGACAAGCTATGGATGCATTCAAATTAAAGTATCAATCTTATCACACTTTAATCATTGATGATATTCAAAACCTCAATAGCACTGCTGAAAAGACACAAGAAGAATTCTTTGCCATATTTAATTACCTGTTTGATCGCAAAAGACAGATTATCCTCGCAGCGGATAGACCAATTTCTGAGTTGCCAATCAGCGAAAGACTTCGTTCTAGATTTATTACCGGTTGTCAGGTGGAAATTCAAGCACCTGATGAAACAGTTCGAATTGGTATTTTAAAACAAAAGTCAAAGGAAGCGAATCTGCAATTAAGCGATACAGCTATTCAATTTATTTCTGATAATTTCCAGACAGACACAAGAGCCTTGCTTGGATGTTTAAATGATTTACAGCTATATAAGAAAACCTTTTCTTTGTTGTTTGTGAGTGATGAGAAGGTAAAAGAATTACTTGAAAATCGCCTTCATAAGAGCAAAGATTTGGATATAAATCATGAAAAGATTATTGATTTGGTATGTGAACGTTACACGCAATCAAAGAAAGACATTTTAAGTAAAAGTAGAAAGGCGGAATATATAATTCCTCGCCATATTTGTATGTATTTGCTTTTTGAAGTATGTAATATGAACAAGACTTTAATCGGACGAGTATTTAATACCAAGCATACAACAGTAATCAGTGCAATCAATCGAATCAAAGAAATGATGAAGGATGATTTAAGTTTTAGAAAGACAGTGAACTCCTTTAAATCCCAATTCGAATACAAATAGTTTTCAATCTCAATGCAATTTTAAACTTCATCTCATAATTCCTCTACCGCAAAAAAAATAGTTGGCTTTGTAAAATTACAAAGAAGGTGAATCCTTTTTTGAGTCAAAACTATTGTGAGTAGGTTGAAAATGAAATTTGGAATAGTCATTGTTTCTTTATTATTGATTTTTCTTTCATGCAAGTCGGACCAAAAAAAGAATACTGAAATTAAAAAAATAATTAGAGTTTCTGTGATTCCATTCCAGAATAAATCAAACCTGCAGGAGAAGGATTTCTCTCCCATTTTAACCTCTGCTATCATTTCTTCTATTAGTTTCTCTGATAAATGCCGTTATGTCGATGAAGAATTTGAAAAATACTATATTTATAACTCTATGCAAATTGCGCAGAGTATTGGAGATCAAGAATTTGAAAATTTTTTGAAAGATATAATTGTAATTCATGGAAAGGAAAATCCTGAAATTGATACATATATCACCGGATATTACATCGAAAAAGGAAGTAAGGTAACTATACATGTAAAAATAATTGAGGTTAATGGCAAACAAACTGAATTTCAAATTGATGCAGATAAAGACTCTATTGATTCGATGAAAAATCTTTCTGAGAAAATTCTAACTTCTTTAGAGCCTGAAAACTTGCAAGGCGTAGAGAATTTAAACTTAGGATTTACTTTAACAAAAAACTATGCAGCATATAAATTCTATTTGGAAGGAAGAGAAGAAAAGCGAAAGAAAACAATTTATGGGTATATGAACGCTATCCGCAAATTCCAAGCTTCTCTAGGAGAAGATGGACTTTACTTGCTTGCTCTAAATGAAATTATTCATACTTTGAGTCAGATATCTACTGATTTGATTGAATTAATTAAACAAGAGTCAATCATTAACAATTCTAAAATCATCGCAGATACAAATGCACAATTAAAGAGAAACGGGGAAATTTTACAGAATGCTATCAGAATTTATAATTTAGCCAAAAGAGATAGGCCTGAAGAATATGAACAATTAATCGCTACCTTTGAAAAGTCTCCCTTCAAGAAACAGTATGAAGTAAAGGCAAGTCTATTTAAAAATCAAATGGAGTTATTGCTTCTTCGATGGGAGGAAGAAAAATTCGGAAGGGAGAGCATTGTAAAAGGACAGATAAAAAGAATCAATAGCGGCTATGCGCCATTACTCGTTACAGACTTTTTTCAAACTCTAACCAATTCTAGAATCAATGTAAATGATATTCTAAGAGCACTTCTAACGTATGCAAAAGAACACCCAGAAAATCGCTATTATATTCATTATTTTAAGAATTTCTCGAGGCTGATGAAAACTTTAAATGAATTCGATTATATGCAACTCAATCCAGAAACAAATTTTTCTTATCACCAGCTTCATCAGGAGTATATTTTTTATATCCGGGAGTATTTAAACGTTATGCGAGATGGATTAAAGTAGCATTAGGAGTATATTGTAATTTAAACAATTCACAATCAATGCTTTAATAATTTCTTTGCCTGTTCTTTATAACGCGCATTTTCTTCCGCGAATTTTCTTGTGGGGTTAGCTTCTATTATCCACTCAAGATGGTGTCGATATTTTGCCATATTTCCAAGTGACTTATGCACAAACGCAATGTAAAGATGGTTCAGATAAAATTCAGGTCCATACACAAGTGCCTTTTCTAAGTAGGAGAGTGCTTTCTTGTTATCACCTTTCGAGATAGGCCAGCTTGGTATTTTGTGAAAGAAGAATCCAAGAGAACGCAGAGGTGCTCCATAGAAATAAGATTCGTCCAACTTTAAAGCATGATTAAAGCAAGTTTCAATTGGGTCGAGTAAAAAGAAGCTACTCATGATTCCGCGCTCTTCCCCTAAAAATCCATAACATACACCCAGCCAGAAAGTGGATTCGATATTGTCCTTATCGAGTGCGGTGCCTTTTTTCCCAAAATCAATTCCTTTTTCATAGATAGAAATTTTATCATCTTTGGAAGCAACTTCGCCTCTCCAATATTGGATTTCGGCTAATAAGCCGTATGCGCGGGAGGTAGGGCTTGACTGTATTGATTCTAAAAGAATTTGTTCAGCTTGGTTTAAATTTCCAGGAACCAATTCTCTTTCTTTGATTAATGTGTGAGCTAATTCTAAAGACATATTGAGGTCAGAGTAAAATAGGAAGAGGAATTGTAAAATACAAAAAAGGCCGGATTCATAAGAGAGACCTAGGGGGATGCTGTTTCGCAATAGCGAGTTGTCTTCTTAAGAATCCGGCTGACCTAAAACCTATTTGGGGACGCTGCTAACGCCTAGAAAGCTGGATTAACTTTCCGTATACTACACAAGAAAATAGTATATTAATAGGTATATTTATTCTTTCTTTTTTGTCAAATGGAAAATTAAAAAAATTGGCAATGTGTTTATATTTTTTAATTTAATTTAGGACTTGGATTTAACCTACTGTCCCGAAATACTCAATCTCTCGCTCAAGTAAAACGCCAGAAATTGTATGAACTTTCTCTTGAATGGTTTTTACGAGATAATGCACATCTGCCGCCGTAGCACCGCCGATGTTTACTATAAAATTACAATGCTCTGGTGAAATCTGTGCTCCTCCTTGGATAATGCCTCTTAGCCCCGCTTCGTCAATTAGCTTCCAGCTTTTTACTGGATTGCCATGTTCGTCTTTTAAATTTGGATTCTTAAAAACAGAGCCAGCACTCTTTTTGTTTTCAGGTTGAGAGGAATTTCTTTTGTCCCGTTTCTCCTTGAGAGATGCTTCAATCTCTTCCAAATTACCCGGCTCAACTTTTATTTGAATTCCTGTGATGATAGAATCTTTGTTGCGGAGAAACTCTGTAAACCGGTAGCCATGTTCAATTTCATTTGTGGGTTTGATATGAAGCTTTCCTTCTTTTATAAATTCTACAAATTCTATTTTGTTAAATAATTCACCGCCATAACAACCAGCATTTTGAATGACTGCTCCTCCAACCCAACCTGGAATTGTGCTCAAAAACTCAACTCCTGTATATCCCATTTGTGAAATTTTCTTGAAGGTAGGAGTTGTGTTAGCCGCAGCTCCGATGTAAAATGTTCCCTCTTCTACTTGATTGAATTCTTTGAACTCTCCGGAAAGACGAAGAGTGATAAAATCATCGGGAGTATCTGAGATTAATAAATTAGATCCTCCGCCTAACACTCGGTATGTTGTATCGAATCGATTTAAACACTCGAGAGCTTGCACTAAACTTTCTCTGGTCTCTGGTTCAATAACAAGTGGACTTATTCCTCCTATCTTAAATGAGGATAATACTGACAAGCCCACATCGGTTCTGTATCCGATTTTTTTCTTTTTGAGTTCGTCGATAATTTCGAGTGTTTGCGTTTTAGAAAGAGTTTTCATTTCTTCGATATTGAATTTTAAAATGAATACAGGTCAATTCTTTTTGAAATTCAATCCAAGAACTATTTACCAAAGTAAAAAACTAACGCTGATAAGATTCAAACGCTGCATCTACATTAGGGTAGATTTCAAAAACTTTATTAAGCATTGTTAGATCAAAGAGTTCTAGCAAGTCATCGTCTGTAATTACGAGACGAATATCTCCTGACAATGCCTTCAATTTATTTTTGAGAAATACAATCTGTCCAAGAACTGAGGATGAGATATGATTGGCATCGGTTAGATCAATAACCACATTCTTAGAGTCAGATGAAAAAATCTGGCTGAAGTATCGGTCAAGTCGCCCGCTATCGGATTGAAGGACAGAGCCTTCCATTTTGATCAACTGAATTCCTTCTATTAATTTGTATTCCATATTTCTCCGCTTTCTGATTAAGTTAAATTCTAGGAATGAAATTAGCAAGAATAATTTTTGAAAAATGAATTCCAAGATTTAGAGGAAGGGTATTTTTAGGTAATAATGGCTGTCTTGCGAATCCTATATTATTCATTTTTAAATTTACTCTCTTTTTTAAACTCAATTAAGTGGAAAATCTTCCGTGCAGTGGGTTTTGTTATTAGTATTTCTGTCTTTATTCTAGGTTTGAGTGCTTATGTCGTTTGGATCAAAGAAAAGCCAAATGTGAAAGCCAATCTAGACAAATATCGCTCAGAGGTATCCAACTATTACGATTCTGTTAAGACAAAGCCGATTCGGATTTATGATAAAAATTCCAAACTCATTGGTGAATTTAATCGACGCAATTTCAAGCCAATTCGAACGGATAATCTAAAAGAGCATGGAAATATAGTCTGGGCTCTTCTTTCATCCGAAGATCGCGATTTTTTTAAGCATGGTGGAATTAATTATGCCGCTATTGGTCGTGCGATAGTTGTGAACCTAACAAAGTTTAGACTCTTGCAAGGTGGTAGCACAATCACCCAGCAGCTATCCAAGCTTACCCTCAACTTAGGGGAGCGAAATATTTACAATAAAATCACGGAAGCCTTCTGCACATATTATATTGAAAACCAATATGATAAAGAAACGATTCTCGCGATGTATATGAATCAGATTTTTTTGGGAGAAGGAAATACGGGACTAGAAGAAGCAAGTCGTTATTATTTTAATAAGACTGCAACAAAATTAACTCCAGCGGAGTCAGCGCTTCTTGTTGGTATTATCCCCGCTCCCTCTGTCTATAATCCTATTCGCAATTTAACCATCGCACTCGATCGCCAAAAAAGAATTCTAAATGATATGGCAAAGAATCCACAACTGCATTCAGATGAAAAACTAATTGAAAAGAATTTTGGGAAGAAGATTGATGAAAATATTCGTCAGTTTAAAAATTCATATAAGATTGTTGAATTGAAAGTAGCGGATAAAGTCAAATATACAAGTGAAATCGGTAAATTTGGATTTGACCGTGATTTTAAAGTGAATCTTGCGCCTGACTTTAATGAGAGTATTCGTCGTTATATTCTAGAAAAATTCTCCAATGATGAATTGGAAAAAACTTCTCTCAATATTTATACTACCCTTGATTATGAAAAGCAAAGTGTAATAGAGACATCTTTGCGCGAAGGTATTGAAGATGTTCGCAAAGCTTTAGATAAAGAAAAACAAGCTTATATCAAAAAGGGAAACGAGGAAGAAGCAAAGAGAGAAGCAGAAATTATCGAAAGCATGAATGGCAGTGCAGTCTCACTCAATCCATACAATGGAAATGTGGAAGCTCTCGTAGGTGCTTATAAAATTTCATCAGTATATAGGCTGAATCGTGCGGAGGAATCTAAAAGGCAACCGGGCTCTTCCATCAAAGGAATTGTTTTTGCTCTTGCGTTGGAGAAACGTATCATTAACCCCTCGTCTATTGTAAAGGATGAAAAGATAGACATTAGTGGCTATACTCCTAAAAATTGGTATGGCTCTTACAAGGGTTTTATTACAGCGAGACAGGCATTGGCTCAATCGGTAAATACAATCGCCGTAAAGCTTTTACAAGAAGTAGGTGTTCGTTACTTTCTGGAGAAAATGTCTCTTATCCTCTCAATCCCAGTTCCCGAACTCAAAGAGAGATTTGGGAATAATCTATCTTTGGCGCTAGGATCAGGTGAACTCAGTCCAATGGAATTGGCGATAGTATATAGCACAATCGCAAACGGCGGAATGAAAGTTCGACCTAGGAAGATTTTAAAAATCACTGACGATGATGATATAGACAGAACTCCTCCCGAACTCTATACAGAAGAAGCCGGTGAACAAATCCTTGATCCTATTGCTTGTGCAATGACAATGAATCTTTTAGAATCTGTGCTTAGCGGCGAAGGCACGTTACCCATTCGTGTTAAAGAAAAGGATAAAATTCCTGTCGCAGGTAAAACAGGAACAGTTCAAACTCCAAAGAAAGCAGCGGCAAAATGGGGTAACCGCAAAGGAATTCGCGATTCATGGTTTGCTGGAATTTTTCCAAGCAATGTTACTACCGTATGGGTTGGTAATGATCAAAGTGCTCCGTTTCCAGGATCAGGTGCGGGAATCAGTGGACAGGTGTGGTTGCGGTATATGAACTTTATGCGTTCTAGAATTAGTTCGGATGAAAAATTAATCAAACCATTTGAGGGAGATTTTGTGCAGGTAGATATTTGTGGAGAGTTAGGCATTCTCTTACAAGACGCTCCTGATTGTAAATTTCCCATTTACTCTCAGTATTATTTTAAAGGATCCGAGCCGGGGGCTAATACGCCTCCTCCAGCAGAAGTAAAAATCGAAACTCAAAAAATTAACCCTGCAATAGAGGAAGGAACTAGTTTTGATGATGAGCCCGATGATAATTCCGATCAGTCATCAGAAATTGTTCCAGAGCCTGAAACACCAAGAGAAAAGCTTCCTGAAATAGAGCCAAGTGTTCCGGAGAATATGCCTACTCCTGAATTGAAAAAGCCACAAGGGGAATAGAAAATTTGGTTATTTTAAAAGCTATTTTTCAAAACACAGGAAGGGCATTTCGCTTTTCTCTTTTTCTCTATTTGCTTTGTTTGTTTTTAAATACTTCCTTTCGCGTAATGGGCTTTGATTTAAGTAGTGAAATTCATTCAATCCTGAATGGAGATTTTGTTTATCTAATTTTATTAGTGAATTTGAAAATCTTTTTGATTTACTATTTATTCTATGGAGTCTTACAAATCACAATTGATTTTTTGTTCGATGCGATATTTCCAGAAAGTAAATTAACACCTAAGTCAAAAAAGAGACGTTATACAACATATACAATATTTCTTCTGTTTACGTTAGCCCTTTTCTTTCATTCCGTTATCCATTATCCACAAATGTATGGAGAATTCTTTTATATTCGACATACTTATTTGCAATGGTTATTGTATTTTCTCACCGATCATGTTAATCCAAAGTATTTTGAATTTTTCTTTCTTGGATACATCGCCTCCTATCTTTCCTTTTTATTAGCAGGATTTTTATACAAAGCAAATGTTCGCTATCTTCTGTTGTTTTCCTTTTTAGTATTGATTTTATTTTTTCATATCATTAGTTTTATCTATGGGATAATCCCAATTTTCCTCGCGTATCAAATTATTCGTCAAATGGACTCTAAGGTAAATCGTTTTACTCTGCTTCCTGTTTTGTTTTCTTTATTTGGTATTGTTGGATTTTTTTATTTTTACAAATTCTTTTTCCATATTCCAACGACTGAGCATTCTAAAGACTATAATTTACTCATAGTATCAGCTGATAGCTTGCGAGCAGATAGAATCGGAGCCAAAGTAAATGGGGAAAGCATTACTCCTAATATTGACAAGTTCAAAGAGGAAGCTTTTGTTTTTGAAGATCATCATGTAACTGTTCCTAGAACCTTTCCTAGTTGGGCTGATTTACTTTCTGGTGAATATAGTATGTCACACAAAATTCGGGATATGTTTCCAGCTCCAGAAGAAAAGAAAAATCTAGGTAGTGCAGAGTTTCCGACTATTGGGCATTATCTGCAAAAGAAAAAATACAAGACGGCGGTATATTCTAATTTTGCGGGAGATATATTTACTCGCGCTGATTTTGGATTTGAAGAAGTGCATACTCCCAATTTTAATGCAAAGATCCTAGTGACCCAAAAGAGTTTGGAATTTCAAGTTTTCATACTTCCCATTCTTACTGGTTCTTTTTTGCGAGGCGGTGAATACTTTGAAGAAGTAAATGGATTTTCAAATCTAGGTGACGGCGACAGGCTATTACCCGACATTTACTCTTTTATTCGAAAAGAGAAATCAAATCCTTTTTTTCTAAATGTATTTCTATCAGTAACGCATTTTCCTTATTCCCCTCCGTATCCTGAATATAAAAAATTTACCGATCCAAACTATTATGGAAAATACAAATACTTTAAATTCGTTGATCCAACTTCTGATTCAAAGCCAGATGAAAAAGACATTGAGCAAATCAAAGCTGTATTTGATTCATCTATTTATTCATTCGATGAGAGCTTTGGGAAAATCGTGCGTTACCTCAAGAAGAATTCACTATATGAAAAAACTTTAATCATTATCACTGGTGATCATGGGGAATCTCTTTATGAAGACATCCACGGTCATGGACATGGAGAGCATTTGCGAGGACCATTCATTACACAGGTTCCGCTCATCATTAAGTTCCCGCATACTTTTTTCAAAGAGCGAGAAAGTCATGTATTTAAAGGGGTTACTAGCTCTATAGATATTGTTCCAACTCTTTTAGAATTTTACCAAATTGAGGCTAATAAGAATTTTCCCGGCAAATCTTTAATTCCAATTTTAGGAAAGGAAAACTGGGTTGATGAGAGATCGGTTTATTCGGAAACAGGAATTTGGTTTTCTGATATCGGAGAGCATTTTTTTCAATCCCAACGTATCATGTATCCGAGTATTTTAAAGATGCATCAAATCGTTCCAGAAGAAGATTATCAGATAATGATTACCGATCCTCATTATAGGGAGACTATCGCATTTGCCAAGCACAGGTCAATGGTGAATAGCCGCTACAAATTTATCTACATTCCTACTCGGGATGGCGTTCTGTATGAACTCTACGATAGAATTTCCGATCCACTCAATAAAGTCAATATCGCTGATTCAAATCCCTATATTGTTGAGCAAATGAAAGCAGAGCTTTATAAACTAGCCGAAGAGAAAGAAGGTGCAAACATTATCGGTGATTATATTATTCCTCCGGCGGTTAATAAGGAGTAATTACATAAAAAAGAGTAACGGAAATTCACTTTACTTTATTATTGAAACTTTTGATCAGGTAGTTATTTCCTTTCATTCACTTTCTTAGAAATATATTCAAAAATATCAGAAGCTTTTTGAATATACTCTGTCATGACATTTTCCAATTCTTTTTTTAATTTAATAATATCTGCGCGGTATTCCTTTTCTTGAAAACAGGGTTTGTAAAAAATATCGTGTTCAATTTCTGACCATGCATGATATAGTGCAGAAGTTAATTGAATCTCGCATTTTAATCCTTTGAATTTTTTATATTCTCCAAGAATTAGCCTTTTTTGCCCAAGCGCGGCAATTACATGTGTTGAGCGATAACCTTTTTCTATATGACGCTCTTTTAATTTCAATTTTTTAGGAGTAAGCTCCCTATATAAATCAGATACAAATTTATTTTTATCACTTTCTAAGTAGAATACAATCCTAACTCCTGCCAAATCATTAATATCCTCAAGTTGGTTTATCTCTATTCCTTCTTTGCTTTTCTTTCGAATTTTCTTTTCCAGACTATCTATTGATTTTACTCGATGAGAAATCTGGTATTTGTATCCGTTATTATTTAAAAGATGAACCAATAAATTCTTCATTGCATTGCAGTATTCTTCATATACTCCTTGCTTCTCTTTGTAAAAAGTAATAATTCGATTCAAGATTTGTTCTTCCATATATACATATCACAGGATGTCTGATGGACTTCAAAACATTATTTATTTTCTATTTGCGGCAAAAATCCTTTTTTGTTTTTATAATTTTATTTATTGACAGAACAAAAAAATAAAATTATATTAGGTCGAAATAAAGAGTCATAAAAAATGTGAATAAAAATAATATGAAGAGTCGATTAAAAATTCCTTATAAATGGGCAATATTTATATGTTTACTCATTATTCCATATTATATTCATGCTGCTAGAATAGATAGAATTCTAAATAATTATACACAAAAATCGAATGCTATATTTATAATTTTACAAGAACAAGTTTCAAAAAAATTAAATACTTTAGAGAAATATGAATTATTTCTGGACCCAATATTAAATATTTGTCACACAGATAATATTCTATACATTATAACTTTCGAAGTTTTCATTATCTTTAGCCAAATTAAAAAACTATTTATATATTCAGACCTTCCTCCTCCCTCCATCTGCTAATTTGCAATGGAATTATAATCTAAAACTCAATCTCATTTTATGACATATATAATTGAAAAATCATATTCAATTATTGCACTGGAGAATTACAATGAATACTTATTATACAAGAATATACTTATTTTTTATCCAAAAAAAAATACAAATTAAAACATTCACAAATTTGAATCTAATGACATTTTGCTTCAAATTAAGATTAACAATGATTTACCGTAAGGTGATCATTATCTTATTTTTAGGACTTCTCCAATTTTGCGGAACTACTAAGCAAATTGATATTTACAATCCATTTCCAAATAAAGAAGTCATCATAGAACAAAAAGATGTATCTTGTGCGGATACTTATGAAATTAAACTTTGGTATGGGTTTTATGGATCCTATCCAATAAACAATGTGAATGTTCGAGAATTATTTCCATCACCGGATTACACGTATTCGATAGAGCAAAATGCTACCGTTGGGGATAAAATTTTGTCTTTTTTTACAGGTCTTTTTTTTTCCATAAGTCGAAAAACTTTATTAATAAAAACCTGCCGACCAATTGCAAGAGAAACTGAATCTCCAGATTCTAGATTTTCTGAAGAAAAATCAGACTTAATGGATACAGAATTTAGTTCAAAAATTGAAGAACTTGAAAAAGAAATTTCTTTTTTAAAAGGTAAAATTTCTGGAATTGAGACTACGGTTGGTTGGATGAATCCACCATCTCAAGATATTGCACAAAGAGGCGAGAGTAAAATTCCTTCTTTTGAGGCTAATATCGGTAATTCAATTCTGAAAAATTCTGAGCAAACTTCAACGGAAGTGACGCATCATTTTCTTTTATTTAAAACTGGATCTGCTTTAGTTACTAAAAATGAACTGGGTAAACTTCAAAAATTAAAAACAGTATTTAACAAACCTTGGTCAAAAATTCTAATAATCGGATCTGCTGATACCTCAGGAAATTTTAAATCAAATCTAAACCTATCATGGAAACGTGCGCTTGAAGTTAAAAATTTATTAGTAGCAGAGGGAATTAGCCCTCAAAGAATTCTAATCTCAGGAGCAGGAGAAAGAAAACAAACAGAAGAATCCAAAGTAGTAGAAGTAACTAGACGCGTTGATATCTACTTTGTGAATGGAGGAGTAAAATGAAATTACAATCAATTATCCTTTTCTTGTCTTTTAGCTTATCCTTGATTCATTGTGGCAGTATAGCTGGTCTTACAGGAACTAGTACCGACAATAATGAAAAAACTAGCCAGGCATTATTGCTAAGTTTGCTGGCAGCGAATTCCATAACGAACCAAGATACATATACTTCGGTGTCTCAGCCTGATTTAGATTTTAGAATTGAATTTAATACGCCTTCGAATTCACAATCGAGTGTTAGCACCGATCCGAAAATCTATGTAAAATTTTCATCGGAAGTAGATACTATTACCGTAAACACCTCATCCGTTAGTCTATTTGAGTCAACAAATCAAATAAGCTTCAAAATTGAATTTGATTCAGCAAATTCATTTTCTATAAAGCCAAATGAACCTTTAAAAACAAAGACAGCTTATACAGTAAAAATAAATAAATCTGTTACCGGAAAAAATGGAACATCACTTTCTGATGATTTTAGTTGGAGTTTCACTACATTAGAATCGGAATTAGTTTTTAAAATTGAATCTAATACGCCTTCGAATTCACAATCAAATATTAGCACTGATCCAAGAATCTATGTAAAATTTTCATCAGAAGTAGATACTGCTACTGTAAGCAGTTCCTCTGTTAGCCTATATGAGTCAACAAATCAATTAACCTTCAAGATTGAATATGATTCAGTGGATTCCTTTTTTATAATACCTTATGGGCTTTTAAAAATAAATAAAACCTATACTGTAAAAATTAGTAAATCTGTTACAGGAAAAAATGGAAAATCACTTTCTGATGATTATAGTTGGAGTTTCACTACATTCAATTCGGAGCCAGATTCAGGGAGTGTAATAACGCTTGCAGGCAGTGGTTCATCGGGTAATACGGATGCTACTGGAGCTAGTGCAAGTTTTAGTAGCCCTCAACATTTAGTAATGAATGTTGCCGAAACTTTTTTATATATTACGGATACAGGGAATCATCGGATAAGAACCGTTAGTCTCTCATCTGGGACAGTTTCAACTGCGGCAGGATCAACGTTAGGTTACACAGCTGCTACTGGAGTTGCGGCCAGATTTAATTCTCCAAAGGGAATCTTTAGAATCGCAGGAGATACTTTTTTTATTTCTGATAGCGGCAACAATAGTATAAGAAGAATGACTGTTGGCAATGCTGTTACTAATAATTTTGGAACTAATACCAATGCTGCTGGTTTTGTTATTTCAACAAGCACAACAGCACAGAGATATAGAAATCCAGAAGGCTTTGCAGTAGATTTTCTTTCTGGAAATCAATATGTCGTAGATACGGGTAATCATTGTATCCGAAGATCGACTAACGCTTCCACTGGAAGTTCTAATTCTGTTCCGAATACATCCTGCTTTGCTGGCGCATCACCCTCAGGAGGATTGGGAACTTCTGGATTTGTCAATGGATTAACTACTGCAGCTAGATTTAACAATCCAAAGGGAATTGCTATTGATTATGTTGGAAATATTTTTGTTGCAGATTCTGGAAATCATAGCATTAGAATGATTACATCTGCTGGAGTAGTTACTACCATCGCAGGCAGTGGTTCGGCAGGCTATACAAATGGAAAAGGTTCAGAGGCAACTTTCAATAATCCGTCAGATATTGCTATTGATGGGTTGAATGCAATTTATGTAGCGGATACAGGTAACTGTTCAATTCGAAAACTAGTATTAGATAGCTCAAAAACGAGTGCCTATGTTACAACATTTTCGGGAGCTACTACTGATGTTACTTCTGGCAATTGTGGATTTGTAAATGGCACAAGATTGTCGGCAAGGTTTAATAGCCCACGAGGTTTATGGGTTGCGACTAATGGAAAAGTTTATGTAACTGATACGGGAAATCATTCCATTCGAATAATTTCAGAGTGATATGCAAAAAGGGGATTAATAAAAAAGAATTAACATTTAACCGGCTAATGTCGGTTAAATGTTAAGTTTGATTTATACCAAACGCCAAAAAGAAAAGTCTCATTTCAAAATTAAGAAGGTGTGTTTGGTCTATACCAAATGCTACTCAAATAAAATCCTTGTAGGAAATTATTTTTGTCATTTGGTATATTTGAATAACCAAAAGTAATATCCAGTTATTGATAGGTTGACCGCCTTTGGTTGTCGAAATTTTTCCTTGGGTGGATAATAGTAGTATTAATAATGGTTTGGTAAATAGGAAGTTAACTTATGAAAATTTTATTATTATTCTTTCTAAATCTCGGAATATACTTTACACTATACTCGCAGCAAAATATAAAAATGAATGATATGGATGCACAGAGGAGTGGGTATCAAGGTTTCATGAATTGGCGTGAAGCCAAAGAAAAATGTAATTGCATTCGAATGAGATTGCGCAAAGAATTGAAATAATAGCTGCGCATAATGCTAGTTTAACCAGAGTATGGGAAAAAGAAGGAGTCGTCTATTGGCTTGGCGAAAACTATACTGAGTTTATCGCTTATGAATTTCTTATTAGTAATGGAACGATCTCGAATAATATGAAAAATAAATATTGAAGAGTGCGTTGCATTAAATAATATCCATATTTAACTACTTTGATTCTTAAATTTCTTCATATTCAATTCCATTTTTTCCGTTCATCTTTGCCCTATACATGAGCGCATCTCCTTTTTTTATTAAGTCTTCTAAGTTACTTTCTTTGTCTGTGTTTAATATTCCAATGCTTAAGGTAGTTGGCCATTTAGCCTCAATGCAAGAATCATGAAATCTTCTTATGATTCGCTCAGATATTATTTGGGTTCCATTCTTATCAACATTTGACAATAAGATGCAAAATTCGTCGCCGCCAAATCTGGCAGCTATATCACCCTTACGAAGGATATTTCGAAAAACGTTACCCACTTCTTTAAGAACTTTATCTCCTTCTCCATGTCCCATTGTATCATTGATTTTTTTGAAATTATCGATGTCTATGAATAGAAGTGAAATAGATTCCTTTCTTCGTTTTATACTATTTAATTCATAATCTGCAAAAATATTAAAACCCCTTCGGTTTCTGAGTCCTGTTAATTCATCTACAAAAGAGAGGGACTCTACTTCTTGATATTTTTTTTTGAGGAAGACTATTAGAATGTATTGAAGAAAGATGAAAATGGATTTTATAATTGCGTTGAAATAAAGAATGTAAGATAAATTTTTAAGAAAATTTGAGGAAGATGCTATCCAGAAAAAAATAGCAATCCAAGCAAAAATAAATCCTGTTTTATTTCCTACATAAAATGTGACTACAGAAACTAATAGTACGTAAGGTAAAAGTAAGGTTATTTCATTTGGTAAAAATTTAATATCAATATAAAAAATTCCAAGCATAACAAATAAGCATAGCATAAAGAGTAATATTTTTAAAAAAGAAGGAATACCTCTATTCGAATATTTCATTTAAAGAATTTGCCATCTATATTTAGATTCATTCGAATTCAGGTTTTGTAATAGCCTTATAACGTCGGCAGGACTTTGAAGATTCATTTTGGCATGAGTTAAGCCATATCCAACTTTGAACGAAAAAGCGTCAGGCGGTAGAGAGTTAAACATATCTTCATCAGTAATATCATCTCCGATAGAAATAATAAAATCAAAATCATTGGATGAGATCATCCTTTTGCAAGCGCTACCTTTATCACACCCATTTTGTTTAATTTCAATAACCTTTTTACCATCCAGAACATGTATATTCATTTCAGGGGTAATTCTATTTTTCAAGGAGTCTAATAATTCACGCATAACGGCAAATCCATAATCTAAGTCTACGTTTCGATAATGCCAGGCAAGAGAAGAAACTTTTTCTTCTAAAAAAGATCCGTTTGCTTTTTCTACATAGACTTCTAATATCGGTTGAATTTCTTTTTTCCAAGTTTGGTCATCATTGAAGAAGGACATCCATTCTTTTGATTTGGGCTCCTTAAAAAAAGATCCATGTTCTGCATAAATAGAGACGTCCATATCGCCAAACCATCTTGAAATATACTCCTGCTCCCGTCCAGTTATAATGACAATAGTATTGTTCTTATCCTCCGCTAATTTTTTGATTATATTTAATGCTTCAATACTCGGAATAACTTTTGACGGATTATCTTGAATATCCACTAATGTGCCATCATAGTCTAAGAGTATGAGTCTTTTTTTTGCATTATTATATTTTTCAAGAATATTTGCTAAGTGTTTTTTTGTTAACATATTAGTATTCACTTTTTTCTGTATTTCCTTAACTTCCCTTAATTGATCTAAAAATTCGTCTGCCCATCGAAAAACATTGTATGTTTTAACTCTATATTGCATTAATTTCATTCGGTCATATTGTTCTGACACTGGCATTTCAATCGCCTGAAGAATTGCTTTTGCAGTTGCCACTTTATCGAACGCATTAATAAGCAAGGCTCCATTTAGTTCTGTAGCTGCTCCAGCTTTTTCGCTTAATATTAAGACGCCCTTATTATCTTTTCTGCTAGCTACAAATTCCTTTGCCACTAAATTCATTCCATCGCGAATTGGAGTAATCAATGCAATATCCGCTGCCGTATAACATGCTATTAGCTCCGTGAAGCTTAGGGAACGATATAAATAAATTATCGGGCGCCAGTTAAAGTCTCCGTATTTTCCATTTATCCGACCAATGGTTTCTTCCAATTCATGTTTTAAAGCTTGGTATTGAAGAATAGAATCTCTAGAAGGAACAACTACCATGTAAAAAATGATTTTTCCTTCCCATTCAGGATGATCGAGTAGAAATTGTTCGAACCCATTTAGTCGATGCACTAATCCTTTCGAATAATCAAGTCTATCCACAGAAAATAGAATTTTCTTGCCATTAGATTCATTTAATAAAGTAGTTCTTTTTTGCATTACGGAAGAATTATCATACATATCGTGAAACCTATCATAATCAATTCCAATCGGAAAGTTTTCTGCCTTCACTAGTCTATTTCCTGCAAATATCTGTAAGTTTTTAGTTTTATATCCTAACTCACGTTCGACACATTGAAGAAAATAATTCGTATAATCACTTGTATGAAACCCAATCAAATCAGCTCCCAAGAGTCCATTGAGAATTTCATTTTTCCAATCTTTAGGAAGGATTCGAAATACCTCATATGTAGGAAAAGGTATATGTAGAAAAAAACCAATAGAAATATCGGGAAAATCATTGCGGATAAGAGTGGGTAACTTCATAAGCTGATAATCATGTACCCAGACTAAGTCCCCTGGTTGAATCACTTTTTTTAATTGCTCATAGAATAATTCATTCGCCTGTAAATAAGCCTCGTAGTAATGATTTTCGAATTTTGTAAGGTAAGGGTAATAGTGAAATAAAGGCCAGATCGTACTATTACAAAACCCGCCATAATAGGGATCATTTATATCGGGATTAATTTGTACAGGATATACTTCAAAGGAATCGTCAGATAAATTCTCTGAGCTATTATCCTCAAAAAAAGTATCCGAGTAACCAAACCAAAGTATTTTATTATCCTTCTTCATTATCCCTGTTTCTTTCATTTTGCTTGAAAGAGAAAGGATCGCGGATACAAGTCCGCCAGAATTTTGTATTAACCTCGTCTCTCCATTCGTAGTTTCTATCTTAAATGGAATGCGATAGGCGGCAATGATTAGTCTTTTATAGCTTTCACTCATTACAATTTCCTTTTATAATATTTGTATTTATTATTCATATAATTCTCTACTTTTAGAGTAATTGAATACGATTCTCTTTATTTTTTTCAAATTTAATACGTTTCCTCTTCTCTCTTTCTTCTGCTTTGTTGAGAAGATACTCCATGGTAATTGGAAGCAGTATAGATGATAGAATAGTTGCCACCATTACTCCTCCAATGACGACTGTTGCAAGAGGTCTCTGAACTTCAGCTCCAGCCATATTTGAAATCGCCATTGGAATAAACCCAATTGCAGCAATTAATTCGGTTGTTAATATCGGTCGAAGGGATTCTAAAGCAGCAATGCGTACCGCTTTCGACAATTCAATTCCTTCTTTTAATTTACTTTGCAAAGTTGAAGCATAGACCACACCGTTTAATACTGATATGCCGCTAACTGCAATGAATCCAACTCCTGCAGGTATACTAAATGGGAGACCTCGCATTATTAAACTTAAAATTCCACCGGATGCAGCGAGGGGCACTACCATAAAAACACCTACTGCATAAAAAATATTTCCAAAAGCTAAAATTAGCATTCCAAAAATAATGGCAAGTGCTATGGGGACAACGAGTATTAACCGATTCTTTGCTCTTGTAAAATTTTCAAACTGACCTCCCCATTTTACTTCATAGCCTGCTGGCAAATTTTTTATTAGATTCTTTGTCTTATCTTGAGCTTCTTTAATATATCCAACGAGATCGCGTCCTCGAATATTTACTTCGACAAACAATCGTCTTTTTAATCCTTCCCTTTGAATGGATGCTGCGGACTCTATCATCTCAATATCCGCAACCTGACCGAGTGGTATTGTTTTTCCAGATGCTGTCATGATAGGAATATTATTTATTTCGCGAATATCATTTACTACTGCCAAATCCAAACGAAGAACAAGATCAAATCGTTTCATTCCTTCAAAAATTTTTCCTGCATTCGTGCCGACCCGAAGCATTTCAACAGTTCGTAAAATTTCTGAAGCAGAGACTCCATATCTTGCCATCAAATCATAATTCGCATTGATTCGAAGAACAGGAAGTCCTAAAATTCTTTGAACTCGAATATCCCCAGTTCCTGGGACATCTTTCATAATGTCTGAAATTTCATCTCCAATCTTTTTTAACTTATGGAGATCATCTCCATATACTTTAACTACAATATCTGCTTTGGAACCGGCTAATAAGGCGTTAACTCTATTTTCTATTGGCTGAGACATACTAATATAACTAGAAGGAATAGTGGATAAAACTTTTTCTTTGATGATAGTCATTAAATCCTCGCGATTATCCGCAGTTTTCCATTTACTCTTATCGTGTAATTTTATCATCACACTAGTCTCATCTGTTCCGAGAGGATCTGCCGCACTTTCACCACGTCCAACACGTGAGACAACGCTTTTAATTTCGGGAAATTCTGAGAGTATTTTTTCTATTTCAAAATTTAAATCTCTCGAATAATTGATTGATGTTGAAGGTAGTCTTTTCACATCCATATCAAACTCTCCTTCATCGATGCGAGGAATAAATTCAGAACCTAACGTTGTGGAAATGAGTAGGGAAAACATTACAAGTGAAATAGAAAATAATATAATTTTTTTCTTCTGCGCAAATCCCCAATTTAAAATAATTTTATATTTATCTTCTATAAATACCCAATGTTTACTCTTATGAAAAATAGGTTGTTGAAATGCAACAGCAAGGCTTGCGGGGAAAATTGTAATAGAAAATAAGAGGGCTGCTCCGAGCGCCAAAGCAACTGTAATCGCCATTGGACGAATCATACGTCCTTCGACTCCTTCTAATGCCATTAAAGGTAGATAGACAAGCATAATAATTGCTACTGAAAATGCTGCTGCCCGACCAACTCTACTACAATTTTCTAAAATAATATTTTCTGTTAATTCGGCAATTTCATATTTATTCATCGGCTTTTCGAATAAATACTTTTTTGTTACAAATCCTGCCATTACAGATTCTAACATAACAACGGAGCCATCGACTAGTAATCCAAAATCTAAGGCACCTAGACTCATTAAATTTCCTACCACATCTAACTGTTTCATAAATATTACAGCGATTAACATAGAGACAGGTATTGCCATGGCAACTATCGCTCCGCCTTTGAATGTTCCTAGAGTAATAATTAAGGTTATTAATACAAGAAGTGCTCCTTCGGTAAGGTTTGTAAAAATTGTAGATAAAGCTCGGTTAATAAATTCCGATCTATCATAAAAAGGTTCTATTTTCATACCCGGTGGGAGCGTCATTTCGATTTCCGAAATTTTAATTTTGACTCGATCTACTACTTCTCTCGAATTTTCGCCTAGTAGCATAATAATAGTTGCCCCTACCACTTCTTTCTGATTTTTACTAGCAATCCCAAAACGTAATGCTGCACCTATTTTTACTTTCGCAATTTGTCCAAGAAGTAATGGGGTTCCATCCTCAGCGGTTCGAACTGCTACACGGGAAATTTCATCTATTCCTTCAAACTGACCTTCACCTCGAATAACAAATTGTTCCTTTCCCTTTATAATATAACCGCCGCCTGTATTTGTATTGGCACTTTTTATTTTTTCATAAATTTTAGATAAAGTTAAATTATGCGTAACCAAATTTCGTGGATCTATTATTATCTGAAACTCTTTTGCTTCGCCACCTATCGTATTTACTTCAATTACACCCGGAACAGATTTTATTTTTTTTGATAATTCCCAATCAATAAAAGTTCTAAGTTCCATAGGAGAATGTCTATCGGAAGTTAATACAAATTCATAAATGTCCCCCAGTGCCGTTGCAACAGGGGCTAACTCTGGTAAACCGTATTCTGATGGTATTTCTTTTTCAGCAACTTTTAGTCTTTCGTTTACCAACTGTCTGGCAAACCAAATATTGACACTGTCTTCGAATATCACAGTCACACTGCTAACGCCTGTTCTAGATATGGAACGAATCTCTGTAGCTCCGGGAATTCCCATTAACGCTAGCTCAATTGGATTTGTAATCAATTGCTCTACAAGTAAAGGAGAAAGTCCGGGTGAGACTGTCACAGCGGATACTTGAACGTTAGTTACATCGGGAACTGCATCCACGGATAGTTTTGATGATGCGTAAACTCCAAGAATTGATATTAGAAATCCTAGAGTTAGAATTAGAAATTTTTTCTTAATCGAAAATTCAATAAGTTTCTCAATCATAAGAACTCCCTCAGAAAAAAATAGGTATATCTAATTTTCTTGCAATACGATAGGCAGCGTTTATGAGACCCACATGACTATAAGTCTGCGGAAAATTTCCCCATTGACTTCCATCTTCTTCAATATCTTCGCTTAATAAATTTACATGGTTCGGAGCTTTTTTTAGAAGTCTTTCAAAAATAACTTGAGCTTCTTCCAATCGCCCGATGCAAGCAAGAGCCTCCACATACCAGAAAGAACAAATTAGAAATGTAGATTGCGGCTTACCGAAATCATCCTCATGTATATAACGATATACTAAGCCATCTTTTGTGACAAGTTTTTCTTCAATTGCTTTCACATGCAGTCTTGCTTTTTCTGATTTTGGATCTAGATAATTCATTGTGATAAGCTGTAAACAACTTGCATCTAAGTGGTCATTTCCAATAGCCTGTGTGTATGCTTTTATATTCGGGTTGTAGCAAGCTTCAATTTTTGCAGCAGCTTTTTCTTCTAATTGCTTGGCTAATTGTAATAAGTCTGGGTCTTTAAAATGAATTGCAATTTTGCTTGCCGCCTTTGCTCCAACCCATTGGAAAAGAAAAGTATAACAGTGCATCTGGCTTTTATTTCTAAATTCCCAAAGACCTGCATCTGGCTCGTCAATCGTTTTGGATATTAAATGAACTAGTTTATAAATTAAATCCAAATTGATATCATTTAGATGTGATAAGCGTTTATCAATATAAAGGGGAAGCATACTTGCTAAAACTTGTCCATATACATCATTTTGAATATGGGTATAAGCATCATTACCCACGCGAACCGGTTTGTTAATTCCTAAGTATCCTTCTAGAGGTAATTCTATTTCTAAAATTTTCTTTTCTCCTATTATAGAGTAGAGTGGTTGTACACGGTCTGTTTCTTTGTAGAGGATATTCTCTATATACCGAAAGTATTTTTCTAGCTCCTCAAAATGTCCCATGCTATTAAAAGCTCTTAACGTATAATAGGAGTCTCTCATCCAACAATATCTATAATCCCAATTTCGAGAACTTTCATTGTATTCGGGTAAACTCGTTGTTCCTGAAGCTATAATTCCTCCTGTATCTTCGAATTGATGTAATTTTAACGTAAGGGCTGAACGAATAATAACATCTTGATAAAGACTAGGAACGTAAGTTGTTTTTACCCATTTTGTCCAATAAATACGGGTCTTTTCTAAAAATTCTTCGCAGGTTCTTTCAATTGCAGCCTCGAGAGGAACGCCATAGGAGAATATTAAATACTTCGGTTCCGTTAGTATAAAAGAGCTTTCCGATAAAATATATCCTAATGGGATATTTGTTGTTAGCCTCATTGGACTTCCCAGGTTATTGTATTGGATATGGTTACTGCCCTGTAATAAAGTAGGTTTCGCATTTCCATACTCGTAAACTGGATTGCAGATAACTTTGATCTCTGGATTTCCGTCCAGAACTTCAATTTTTCGAATCAGCATTTGAGGTCTAAAATATCTATCATATTGACTAAAGCGCGGAGCAAAATCGGTGACTTTGAATTTACTTTTTGTTGAATGAACTTCTGTTGTTAAAATATTTGTATTTTCTATATAAGATTGTTGGTAAGTAATATCGACATTATCCGCAGGCAAAACTTTAAAACTACCTCCTTTCTTTGAATCGAGTAAGCTTCCGAAAACAAAACTACTGTCGAATCTAGGCATACACATCCATTGAACATTGGTTTCTATGTCAATGTAGGCAAGAAAAGAACAGTTACCGACTATCCCAAGATTGTATTTATGCATTTTTACTCCTGTGTATATCTCTTTAATTTTTCTTAAAATTGAATTGTATTTCTATTTCTCCAAATTATATTACTGTAATTGAATAATATTGATTATCCGCAATAATTGTCAATTCCTCGTTTATATTCTAATTTTTTCTACAACTTAATAATGAGTCAAGCTGAATATTATCAATTTATTTTTATTGAAACTGGCAATACAGTTGTAGTATTAACGGAAAACATTTGTTATCCACTAGATAACATTCAAAGATTACCACCGGTTACAGCGAAAAAATTATCCCTTTTTATGATCAAAGAGTCATCAATTTTTTTTTAAACTTTCAATTTGTGAGATTAGAATGGGGTTGATTTATGAGAAGAGTTTGAAATTCAATCAAAGTAATTGAGTGTATCTCTTGTTGGCAAAACAAATCTACAAAAACACCTGCAACTAAGAATGTCTTCATGCTTGGTGCTTGCTTCTTTCTGCATCAAAATAATTTCGAATTGTATTTGCTGAGAAACCTAAATGCAAAGAAGATAGTCTCAGTATTTCGAGACTTGCCTCAAATTCTGGTTGAACCACATCAAATACTTCTAATTTATTAATTTCCTCGACTTCCTCCAAAGTATTACTTCTAGCTATAATTTTTAATTTAAGAGATATGTTTTTTATACTTTGTATCATTTCTTTCGTTACAGAAAGTGATGGAACTGTTATAATTAAAAGCTTTGCCATTGTAATGTTAGCCGCATGCATAGCCGACTCTTGGCTTGAATCTCCAAATATGGCCGGAAATCCTTTTGTTTTTAATTTTTCAAATCGCTTATAATTATTTTCTATAAATACAAATTTATATTCAAGTTGTTGCAGAAAGTATCCAATATTTATTCCGATTCGACCTCCTCCTGCAATTATAATATGATCGGTTAGTCTTTCCTCCTGAATATTTACAAGTTGAATGCTCTTAGATTTTACGAATTTTAGTTTAATTTTGTAGAATGGTGTAGTCAAAATTAAGAGAAAGGGAGAAACAAACATAGTTAAAACAGAGGTAGAAAGAATTACTGAAAAAATTTCCTTTGAAAGTATACCTTCATTTAAACCGAGCTTTGCTAATACAAATGAAAATTCTCCTATTTGCGCAAGACCCAGACCAACGGCAAGTGGAACTATATTAAAGTATCCAAAGGCTCTTGATATGACCGCAAAGATTAAGAACTTTCCTAAAAGAACAAGTGAAACTATTATAAAAATAATTTTCCAATTCGCTAATAAAAAGTTAGGATCAAAAAGCATTCCGATAGAGGTAAAAAAAATAAGCCCAAATATATCCCTAAGTGGAACAAGATCATTCATAGCCTTATGACTATATTCCGATTCGCTAAGCACAATCCCAGTAATGAATGCACCTAATGCAAAAGAGAGACCGAGTGCATACGTTAAAAAACCTATGCCTAATCCGAGTGCCATGACGGATAATATAAATAATTCTCTTGAATGAAGTCTTGCCACTTTTCCTAGAATTGCTGGTATGATTTTAATTCCAAATACAAGAATCCCCACGAGTAACAGAATCACTTTAACGATAATCATTCCCAAAAGAGAAAAGCTTTCCGTTAGATGTTCCAATTGCGGAACCATGATCATCATGGGCACGGCAGCTAAGTCTTGCACAATTAATATTCCAAGCATTACTCTTGCGGATAACGTCCCCATTAAATTCCTGCTCATAAGAGTTTTCATTACTACCATTGTACTTGATAAAGATATAATACCTCCTAATACAATTGAACTAGTCCAATTGTATCCTAATATCTTACCAATCCAATAACCGTAAAAAATGCAAAGGGCGATCTGTATAGGAGTTCCAACCAAGGCGATCATTCTAACTTCGACGATTTCTTGAAAGGAAATATCCAAACCAATCGAAAACAAAAGTAAAGCCACTCCGATTTCGGCAAGCAATTCGATTTCTACTAGATTAGAAACTGTAATGCCATTTGTATTTGGTCCAATTATAATTCCGGCTACAATATAACCTAAAATTAATGGAAGATTTAATTTATGCGCAATAAAGCCAGTTATAAGTCCGGCTAATATTATTATTACGATGTCTCCTGCTAATCCCATACTAAATACAAATATATTTCTCTTTTAAAACGCAAGCAGAAAGCTTTTTTAGAGAAAATTGATTCTCCATTTACTTTTATTTTCTAGATAAGCTTTAAATTATTCATTAAAATATTGAATAGAGAACAAATCTTTGCCTGTTTCCTTCTTGAAACTATTTGTTATGCATGTAATTGCATAAATTGAGGCTTCGGACGAAAAAATAATTTAAAGCAGCTAGAAAATTGGGTATAACGAAATCTTGGAAAAAAGATGGGGCTTATTACTGGACTAAAGAAGAGTTGCCTAATTCAAATATCTATGTCTTTGGGATTTTTACCGGTCGTGCTATTCCAGCGAGAGCGGATAAGGGCAAACATACGCGCTGTATTCGATAAATATTAATATTCATAATCATCCTATTTTGTATAGCTTAATAATAAATTCAAATCTAAAATGGCTATTTTTTCTCCGTCGATAGTTAATAGATTTTTTTCTTGGATTCGCTCTAAGACTAAAATAATTTTTTCTTCCGAAATGGAAAAATAACCAGAGAGAAAATCCAATAGCTCAACTAGACTTAATTCGATGTATTTTTCAATTGTAAAATTAATCTGAACAAAGTGAATAATAGAGAAATTCCTTTAGATTCTAATTCAGTCAAAGTTAAATTTTAGAAAAATGTTTGATAAATCCAAAATTATCAAAGCCATTGATTTGATAATACGGACAATGAAATCTTATAATTCAATCCTGACACAATTTGGATTTCAGTTTAATTAAAAGTAAATCTTCCAGAAATTTAATAAAGTGTTTTTATTAAATTCCGGCAAATTAGTAATAACCGCTACTATAATTCCACTGATGTTATAATATCGAAGCAATTTTAAAATAAGTGCGGATCGGATGATAAGTGCTTGGTAATTCATTATTCTCTCCGAAGTGAAAGCTTTAAAGATATAAAACCGATTGATCCAGCTAAGAGGGATGAAATCAAAATGATGAATTTAGCGTTGTTTATGATTTTTAAATCTTCAAAGGCTAGTAGGGTAATAAAAATAGACATGGTAAATCCAATTCCACCTAAAAATCCGACTCCAAGAATATATTTCCAGTTTAAATCTTCTGGAAGTTTACATAATCCAATGCTTACGGCTAAAAATGTAAAAAGAAAAATTCCAATTGGTTTCCCTAAAATTAAACCAAGAAATATTCCTAAACTATAATTTTGAGTGAATAATTGTCCGATATCAGAACTTAAAACAATTGCGGTATTCGCTAAAGCAAAGATTGGTAGAATAATAAAAGCAACTGGTTTATGTAAGAAATGTTGCAGATAATAGGAAGTAGACTCTTCATCTCCCTTACCAAATGGAATTGCAAATGCAAGTAATACGCCAGTGATTGTAGCATGAACTCCTGAATGCAGCATAAAATACCACATAGCCACTCCACCAATTAAATAAGGAATCAAACTTTTTACTTTGAGTCTATTTAATACAATTAGAATGATAAATATTCCAAGGGCTAAGAGTAAGTAAGTCCAATACAGTGTTTTAGTATAGAAAATTGCTATAATGATAATAGCACCCAGATCATCTATGACTGCGAGTGCTGTTAAAAATATTTTTAAAGAGACTGGAACACGGTTTCCCAAAAGAGAAAGAATTCCAAGTGCAAATGCTATATCAGTAGCCATTGGAATTCCGGCACCAGATTGCGTTGGAGTTTGGAAGTTAAAATATAAGTAAATACTTGCGGGCAGTATGATTCCTCCAATTGCTCCAAAAATCGGAAGAAGTGCATCCTTTATGTTTGACAGTTCTCCCTGGTAGACTTCTCTTTCTAACTCTAAGCCTATAAGTAAGAAGAATATAGCCATTAGCCCATCATTAATCCAATGTTCTAAACTTAATCCAATAACTTTAAAATGCCAGATATGGGTATAGATTTCTCCAAGTCCGGAATTTGCAAAAATTAGTGATAGAATTGTGCAGATAATTAGTATTAACCCTCCTGCTTTTTCGCTCTCAAAAAAATCATTAAATAATTTAGTTATTTTCATTTTTTACTCCATATTTACTTTCAATTTATTTAAGAAATAGTTCATTTTTATCACACCGGGTCCATAAGTTGATAAAGGGAATGTAATCTATCTTTCCGATCGTTTTTTCCAAATTAATTGGAATATCCCAGTAAAAGTTTTAAATCTAAAATAGTCACATTTTCATTATCAATACTGAGGAGATTTTTTTGGCTTAACCTATTTAGAAGAAGTGAGACCTTTTCTTCGGGAATAGAAAATTGCCCACTAAGAAATTCTATAAGTTCAATCATATTTATAACAATATATTTTTCTATTGTAAATTTAATTTGAACATATTGCACTATACGTGAAATAACTTTAAACTCTAAGTCGCCTAACTCCAAATTATCCATTAGAAAATCGGAAAGACTTACAAGTCTTTTTGCCAAGCCTTTAAATATGTTCATCATAAATTCAGAATTATGAGAACTAAGTTCTATTACAATTTTCGGGTCGAGCTTAATTATATCAGAATCTTCTAATGCTTTAGCAGTAGAAATGCGGATAGAATTATCTAAGAGTGCAAGTTCCCCGAAAATTTCTCCTGAATTTATAATTCCTACAATCCTTTCCGTACCGTTAATGCGTTTAAGTAATAATACTCTACCTGTCTTTACAAAATATATATGCGTGGCTAATTCGCCTTCTCTAAATATAATAGAGTCCTTTGAAAAAGTTGATACAAATTTATTTAATAGTTCATTTGCTTCCATTTTTAATTCCTTTTAAAAAAATTTCTGAGAGCTAAGTTCTTGTATTTAATACATTTTTTAAAACTGACATTGCGTAAAAAGGCAAAATTTTGGAAAATAAAACTTCAATAAGAATATTAGAAAAGGATAATGAGTTAATATTTTAGAATTCAAATATATTTCAATGTTTACCTAATACGAATAGTATTTGCAAATTTTATTATCATGTTTAAGTTAGACTAAATTTCATAATGAAAAAAATATTATTTCTGTTAATTTTATACTTTCTAAATTTTACAAGGTCAACATTTTCTCAGAGCATAGTAGAACAAATAAAATTTGGGAGTTTTATTGATACTTATTATGCCTACGATTTAGAAAAACCGCCATCTCAAGATAGAGCATACACTACATCAGCCGCACGAAACAATGCATTCAACATTAATCTTCTATATTTAGATGTTAATTTAAATTCAGAGAAAATTAGAGGAAGAGGTGCAGTTCACTATGGAACATCTGTTACGGCAAATTATCTGGGGGAATCCACTGAAAGTAAGATAGCCAACCAATTTTCAGTTCGTAATATGCAAGAAGGATTCATTGGTTTTAAATTAGCCCCTAAATTATGGTTGGATGCAGGAATATATTTTTCCCATATAGGTTTTGGTAATTTTATCTCCAGAGAAAATTGGAGTTACACCCGATCTATGGTAGCTGATTTTAGTCCATACCAACAAGCAGGAATAAAACTAAGCTACGAATTAAATGCGAAGATTAGTATTCATTTCCATATTATGAATGGATGGGGAAACCTAGTTGAGACTAATACTGATAAGGCGGTGGGAGGATTTCTAGAATATAGGATTTTAAAAAAACTTTCGACTTACGTATTCAAACTTCGCTGGTAATGAGCAACCAAATGACAATCCATATTTGATAAGATATTTTAATAATTTGATAGCATACTATGATTTGAATGAAAAAATACAATTTGCGCAATCGGTGGATGTTGGTCATCAGAAAAAACCAGAGTCAAAAAGAGCATTTCAGCAATGGTATGGCTATGCATTCTTATTTAGATGGAAAGTAGTAAACCAAATTTATGCGACCTTTCGAATAGAAAGATTTTTAGATTCGAAGCAAATTGCTGTTTCAACCTCAACACCAAATGGATTTCAAGTTTCCGGGGCTTCGGTGAATCTTGATTACCATTATGATCCAGTCCTAATGATTAGAAGTGAGATAAAATTATTGAAATCATTGGATCCAATCTTTGAAACGGTTGGTGGAAAAACAAGAATAGATAGACTAGTGGTAGTATCATTAAGTTTAAGAATCTAATTCTTTTGAATATATATCAGATTCACTCATGAATTACTTTTAACTCTCCATCTATGCTCAACCTGGAATTTAGAAAAGCAACTAGTTTTTTTTTCTTAATTGGATTGGGCTTTTGCTTCCATTTTATAATTAGAGATGGTTTTGGTTTTGTCTCACTTTCATCTATCTCGGTAATTGCCAAGTCACCAAAAGAAAATGATTTTACTTCTGGGAATAATATGGCTACTTCTTTCGATGCTTTAATCATCAATAAATCCCGATTTTTATAGTTCATTAATTCTTTTTCCAAAGAAAATATTTTCTCGTCTTTTACTTTACTAACTTCATTTTTTATACCTTGGGATCCAATCATTTCTAAGACATGATTTACATCTTGTGTTCCTGATTGATTTATTTTTAGAGTGACGTTGTCTAGTTCATATTTTTTTAGCTTTGATTCTAAATTTTTTATAGTAGAATTATTTAAAGTTTCTCCTACTAACGATATATCAATAAAAGCAGGCTCTGTTTTAGAAAAATCTACGCTCAATACTTTGCTATTCTTAAATATGAAATTTTCGGCCACGTATTTATTCACTTTACGTTTAAAAATTTCTTTCTGAATTACGTTATACGCCATATATATACTGGGAAGAATTAAAATAATAGAAAAGTAGATTATATAGGATTTTACTCTTCTATGTAATGCATCATCTACAGAATTTGCAGATTTGAAGTTTAAAAATCGAACAACGATTAATGTCGATAAGCCAATAAAAAAACTATTTATAAAAAATAAATAAAAAGCTCCAATTATAAATTTTAAATTACTCATTGCGATTCCATAACCAACTGTGCAAAGTGGAGGCATTAGAGCAGTAGCAATTGCTACTCCGGGAATTGCATTTGACTTTTCTTTTCTAGTTAAAGCGATGATTCCAATTCCTCCACCGAAAACTGCGATTAATACATCGTAAACCGTTGGATTTGTGCGAGCGAGTAATTCTGATTGTGCTTCACTCAGTGGAGTGATACTGAAATAAATCGCAGAGGTTAGAATACTAATAAAAGTAGCAACGGATAAATTGCGAAGAGATTTTTTCAATAAATCAAAATCATAAATCCCGAATGCAAGTCCTGCTCCGATAATCGGTCCCATCAAAGGTGAAATTAACATTGCTCCAATAATGACAGCGGTAGAATTTACATTTAGTCCTATCGAAGCGATAAAAATAGCAAATACCAATGCCCAAAGATTTCCTCCTTTGAATTCCACTGAGCGTTTAATACTTTCTAGACTTCCTGCTTCATCCGTATCTTCTTGAAGGTTGAATAGGTTTTTAAAATATTCTATCGTATTAAATTCAGTCTCTCGGATCACAGGTTTAGCTGCGACCGGTTCGATATCTGTCTGTTTTGGAAAATTATTTTTTTTAGGCATTGCATTCCACTCCATTTTTAAAGTTAGAATTCTGAACCTACTTCTTCACGCGTATTAAAAATAGTAAATGACTTTTTACTTTCTTAAGACACTCCGTATAATCAATTAATCAAAGATTGTTTTTATGCCTCTCCATAAAAAAACTATTTACATTCTATTTCCTAAATAAAGAATCTACTCATTGAAATTCATTGTAGGAGAATTGTATGGCAGTAGAAAAAGTAATTAACATTAACAATTTTGGAGGCACTAGCATGCTTACTAAAGTTGGATTAGGAGTTGCGGCACTTGTATTAATTTTTATCATTAATCCTTGCGTAATCGTTAGCCCCGGTCACAGAGGAGTCATTGTAAATCTAGGAGCTGTATCGGATAGAGTTTTAGATGCAGGGGTTCATTTCCGTATGCCGCTAGTGCAATCAGTCATTGAAATAGACACACGCGTATTAAAAGAAGAAACAAAAGCAGAGGCAGCGTCTAAAGACTTACAAAATATTTCTACTGTTATCGCTGTGAACTATCATTTAAAACCTGATATGGTAAATGATCTTTATAAAACAATCGGTCTCAATTATGAAAGCGTAATCATTGATCCGGCAATTCAAGAAGTATTAAAAGGGGTTACTGCTAAGTATACCGCTGCGGAACTAATTACTCTTAGAGAACAAGTCAGTCATAGTATCAAAGCAGCATTAGAAGCAAGATTAGAAAAATACCATATTGTAATTGATGATTTCTCTATCAAAGACTTTCAATTCTCTGCAACATTTGCGAAAGCAATTGAATCAAAGCAAGAAGCAGAACAGCTCGCATTAAAAGCAGAGAGAGATTTACAAAGAATTAAAATCGAAGCCGAGCAGCAAATAGCGACTGCCCGCGCCGAAGCAGAAACTCTTCGTTTAAAAAATGTATCTGTTTCTCCTCTCATGATTCAACTCAATGCAATCGACAAATGGGATGGCAAGTTGCCACAATATATGCTCGGCGGCAACAGTGTTCCATTTATAAATATAAAGTAGTTGGAATAATTTTTTTATTTAACATGCATGCTTTAATGGTTCAATGTCATTGAGATAAGAGTTATTTACCCCTGTCACCTCGAACATGCGAAGGCATTGGGTGCGGCCAAGCGCAGGGAGGAAAATCGTGAGAGGTCTATCTAGCTTAATAGTATCGTTTTAAGTAAGGTAGATTTCTCACCCCGCTCATTTGCTCAGTCGCAAATCGAACCACCAAGCGGTGTTCGAAATGACTGTTTAATTCATCGCTTAATAGCAGCCACTTTCACTTTGTTGCCGTGTCAATGTGATGACACCCAATCCTTAAACAAACAGATTTTGTATTGTTATTCTCATAGCATTTAAAATCATTGGTAGTAATATTCTTTAGGATTTTAGAATGCCAAGATTTATATATTACTTATTTCGCGTATTACCATTTGCTATCGTATTATTCTTTTCCCATAATTGCAAAGACCCCGTTGAAGAAAAATGCACACAGGCTTGTGGTTTTTTTGTTAGATGCACAGAAGAAGCACAGAAAATGAAAATAGAAGGCGAGCTTCTAAAGAGTGCCACAATTCAATGCATTGATGGATGCACAAGATTTCAATCTCAAATCTTAACCTGTTATGATGCAGAGCCAAATTCCTGCAATGGGATGGCGGAATGTATGAAGCAATCCGGCTTAGAGGAATAAAGGAGTTATCCGCATGAATTTCAAAAAGTATTTAGTATTACTCGCTCTAGCAACTATTCCTTATTTCTTAACTATTTTTCATGATGTGATTGACATTGATTCATCGCAGTATGCAGAAATTGTTCGTGAGATGATTGAGTCAAATACCTTTTTCCAGCTAAAGGATAATGGCAAAAATTATTTAGACAAACCGGTATTAACCTTTTGGACGATAGCAATTTCGTATAAGCTTTTTGGAATTTCAAACTTCGCCTATCGTCTTCCGGCAATTCTAATTACCCTCTTTTCTTTTTATTCTATCTTCCGAATAACTACGCTTATCTCCTCAAGCAAAGAGCGCGGTATTCTTGCCAGTATCGCCTATGCTGTTGCGCCGGGTGTATTTGCTATGGTGATTGATCCAAAGATTGATGTGTATCTTGTCGCCTACTTGACATTTGCCTTTCATGCATATTATCTAGGCATTAAGAAAAATCCTAATTGGTTTTATCTGATGTATTTGTTTGTCAGCATGGGATTTATCACGAAAGGTCCTATTTCTATGGTGATACCCGCTTTGGCTATTGGTGGAGATATTCTACTTAGAAGAGACTGGAAATTACTCGGTCGAATGAAAGTCATTCCGGGTATATTGATAGTAGCCTCACTTCCTGCCTTTTGGTCTTATTTATTGTATCAGGAATTTGCTTCACACGGTCCTGTGTTTTTCTTATGGATTCAGTCTTTTGGTAGATTCTATCGACAGATGTATAATCAGAAATTTGATCCTCTGTATTTTGTTACCAATTACTCATGGGCGTTTGCTGCATTCATACTTCCTATTTTTTATTCTTGCTATTTGTTTTTTAAGGATGTAAAGAAGAATCCTTCCAAGGAAAATTTCTTTCGTAGAATACAAAATAGCATCGATGAGAATAAATCTACAGAATCTTACTACGTGATTCCGATTTGGTTATTTGTATTTTTATTTCTAATTAGTTTTTCTCGTTACCAACTTCCTCAATACATCTACTGGGCATTACCCGCTGGTGCGATTTATATTTCCAAGTTCTTGGAAGATTATCTTGTATCGAATCAGGAATCCAACTATCTAAACAAGAAAGTGTTCAATATTTTACTTATCATCGTTCCTGTTGTTCTATTGATTGCGATTGGTTTAATTCCATTTCTGGTTGTGGATGTAAATTATATTTATTTATTGGTTACTCTTTGTTTTGCGCTTGCGGTATTTTTCTTTTATAAAGAAGTTCCTGTTTCATTTAGTTTAGCTTCTCTTGTTCCGATTTTTTTCTTTAGCATTATGGCGTTGTTTATTTATCCTGAACTAACTTCTTATCAACCTTCTCATAAATTTGGAACACTGATTCGCCAAATCGAGCCAGATAAAAAAGAAGTCTTTACCTATCGAATGTCTTTTTCGAAACGCTCATATGGGTTTTATGCTGCTAGATTTACTAAACCTATTTTTGACCGAGAGAAATTCATGAAAGTATTGGCGAGTGACGCAGAACGATTGGTTATCGTATCGAGAGAAGATTTACCTCAGTTCGAAAACTTTCTAAAGCAAGATTATTTGTTAGAAGAAATTGTTGAGTATCCTAGTTATAAAGTTGCTACACCTAAGAATGATTTCTTTCTTAAAAACAAAAGAGCAACTCTTACTAAAAATATTTTATTGCTAAAAGTAAAGTATATACGAGGAAGTTAAACTTGCCAGAAGAATTGCCTGAAATAAACGTAAACGAATTTAAGAAAGTAGTAGAGTCTAGAAGAAGTGTGAGAATTTACACAGAAGATTCTATTCCTGAGGACGTTATGCGACAATGCCTGGACCTTGCACTCCTTGCTCCTAGTTCGTTTAACTTACAGCCATGGGAATTTTATTGGGTGAGAAGTCCTGATAAGAAAAAGAAATTAATAGAAGCCTGCCTTTCTCAAATTACAGCTAGAACTGCCGCTGAGTTAGTCGTATGTGTTGCTAGACGCAGGACTTGGCGAAAGAATACGAAAGAAATTCTAGAAAAACTAGAAGCGGATAATACTGGTATTCCGAAAAACCATATTTTGAGTTATACGAATGTAGTTCCGTTTTTTTATACACAGGGTTTTTTAGATACGCTAGGATTTCTAAAAAGTATTCTGTATTATGTTAGGGGATTTTTTATGCCAACGCCAAGAGAACCTGTCAGTGTGAACGATATGAAAATATGGGCTGTAAAATCAAGTGCTCTTGCTTGTGAAAATTTAATGTTAGCGCTTAGAGCGTTTGGATATGATAGTTGTCCGATGGAGTTTCATGATTCCAGTCGCATCAAACGATTGTTAGAACTTCCGTCTGATGCGATGGTTACGATGGTAATTTCTGCCGGCAAACGTGCGCCTAATGGCGTGTATGGCGACAGAATTCGTCTTGATAAGATTAACTTTATTAAGGAAGTTTAATCTTTACTTTTTCCAAATGAAATCTTCAAATCTCATTTCAGGGAAAATTGGATGCTCTTCTTCAATCTCCTTTAAGCGATCCTCATTTAACCCATCTGGTTTAAGCATATCTGTAAGCTCAAAGAATAGATTAGTGTGAACGTTTACTCTCTTTCTTGCATAATCGACCATGGTTCCCATCTTAATGATGAAAGGCCAGTCAGAGCTTTGTAGTAAGAGCAACTCACGCGCCATTTGGTTGATAATCCTACGTCTTGTTGGATCTTCCGTGTGCTTGTGAAGATGCACTGTTTGATCCATGATGATGCAGCATTCCATGATATGACGGTAAATCCACTCATTACCAGGATTTAACCAAACGTCGGCATATCCATCTTCGCCCCAGCTTGACATATCCATCTTAACGCTCTGGATACGAGGAATTAGCCCCAATACCTGCATTGGATGAACGGCAAGAATTTTGTCTTGGTCGAAATGCATTTTCTTAAATAAGAATTCGATGAACTTCGGTCCTTCATACCACCAGTGTCCATAGAGCTCTGCATCGTATGGAGAAACGATGATAGCAGGCTGACCTTCTTCATGCAGTATCTTTTCGGATTGAGCGATACGGCTTCGCATAAAATCTTCAGCGTGATTTCCTGCTGCTTCAATTGCCCAATCTGGATGATAGTAATCTTTATAATCGGACTTACCAGTAATACGATGGTATTTGATTCCAGTATTTAATCGAATTCCTGTTGGGTGAACATAGTCTTTAATGTATTCATAGTCTAAGTCAAAGCCTATATCTCGGTAGTATTCTCTATAACGGAAATCTCCCGGATACCCATGAATGGAACTCCATACTTGTGCGGAGCTTTCTTTGTCACGAGCAAACGCAAACACTCCATTACCCACTTCAACAGGAGCATAGACTCCATAACGTGGTCTAGGTGTAGCATTTGCTATACCGTGAGTATCTACGAAGAAATATCGAATTCCTTCATCTGCTAAAAACTTTTCTACTCCAGGGTAATAGGCACATTCTGAGAGCCAGATACCGCGTGGTTCAAGTCCCCAGAATTTCTTATGAACTTTTCTTGCGATATGTATTTGAGCATGAACAGAAGAAGGCTCACTTTCTAGGAGTGGGAGAAAACCGTGAGTAGCCGGACAGGTAATGACTTCAAGCGATCCGTCTTTGACAAATTCTCTAAATCCTTCTACAACGTCTTTGTTTAATTCTAAAAATAATTTACGATTCTCGTGAAAGTTATCCAGATAGAATTTGGAAAGATAGTTTAGGTGTAAATCATACGTTGTGCGCTTGACTTCTTTTTCTGAGAGTTCAATCAAATTGTCTAGATAAGCCAGAAACTTATCTCTTAAATACTCATCTTCTAGCATCGAAAGAAGAGTAGGTGTAAATGTCATCGTGATCTTGAAATGAACATTTTCTTTTTTCAGATTTCGAAATGACTTAATAAGTGGAAGATACGTTTCTGAAATCGCTTCGTTTAACCAATTCTCTTCCAAAAATGCTGGAGAGTAACCCTTATGTCGAACATACGGTAGATGTGCGTGTAATACTAATATTTGATAACCGACTTTACTGTTCATTTTATTTCCTCATATGATTAGATGATGATGCGAAGATTCCCGAAGAGCCCATGAATCCAGAAGATCCATCTGACCAAGTAAAAAAGCCATCCTGCCACTCGATATCGTCACTAGTTGGTGTTAAATGCAATTTGTCTATCGCACTTCCTGTATCAACTTTTTTCTCGCCTTCTTGTATTTGTAGCTCACCGTTCACTTCTACTATATGGTGTTGCTCTATCCAAGTAGCCTTCAACCAATCTTTATGTAAAACTTTGCTTGGCCTGTAATTTGGTATAGAAAGCTCAGCGGAGTGCAAAAGACTATATGTGTTGCCGAATTGGCTATACGCGATAACTTCTACTTTTAAATTCTTAATTCTTTGCTCGAATTGTAGAAACCAGTTGTTTGTAAAGGGAGGAAGAAATATTTCTTTATGTCTGTGAACTTTATCCTCCTGAGCGTAATTGACCATCAATTTAAAATAGACTTCGTTTTTCTCGCAATTAAAAGCATTTAGAATTTTGCTAAAACTATTTGAGCTGATGCCCCAAAACACGTAGGCTTCCTTTAAATTTTTGGTAAGCACTTTTACAATATCCCGATCGTAATAATCTGGCAGGGTATTTAGCCTTGGATCTAAATAAATTCGTTCTTTCTTTCCTTCGTTCATGAAAATATTCCCTCTAGATTACATAGCAAGGGTTGTACCAAAATTGTAAATGATTTTATATATCTTCAAATTAAGAAAAACTATGAGATTTGTCATTGATAAAAGAACAAATTTGCTACAGTAAATTGGGATAATATTTATATTTTACAAGTCTAGATGCTAATTATAGACTTTGATTGTCCTTTTTACATTGAACTAAATCCAATGCAGCAATATATTTTTATTTTGAACCAAATCATCTCTCTTAAAAAATGCAGATAATAATGATTAAACTCAATTTAAGTATAAGACAAAAATGTTCAATCAAAAAATGAATCTATTTAGGCAAATTACTAAAACGCTTTAGACTATAATAGTCAATGCATAACAAAAAAAAATGTATTATTTTAAAAGCATTCGCTTGGAAAATTGCAAAAAATACTTTAACGTTTAATTTCCTTTCTTGTACTTTTTTTAATAAAATGGAGAAATTTTTCGATAGTACTTGACTATAAAATTATACAAGTGTGAAAATTGTCTTTATTAAATTAGGAGATTGGAACTATGAAAATCAAATACACTTGGAAGCATTTAGATCATTCAGCAGCAGCAGAAGAATACGCAACAAAAAAGCTTGAAAGAATTAATAAGTATTTACACAAAATCACCTCATGTGATGTGTCTTTTCAAATGGTGCATGGGGAGATTCATATCAACATGAACGTCCGTGGTGACCAATCAACTTTTAATGCCCATAGCATAAACAAAGATATATATGCTTGTATTGATGGGTTAGAGGATAAAATTGAACGTCAGTTGAATCGCTTTCACGATAAGAAAGCAGCGCATTCAAAGACAATGAGGTAGATGCTGGTTAAGTTTGAAGAAGGCAATTTTAAGTTAAGAGAAGGGGAATTCGAAAACGCGAAGCATATCTTCTTTGAACTATTAGACATTGATCCAAATAAGCAAGAGTTCGTAGCTGGATACTTTATATCCAGCTATTGGGACAACCGTATTGAAACAATCCTATCTACCCGCGAAGGCAAAGACCGCGGAAATCTACTGGTTGATATGTTCAACCAATTCGTCACCGAAATCACAAAACGCAGCTTTCCCAAAAATGAAACCTATGAATCACTCACATTCTGTATCTTGAGTGAAGCATCTACTCAGTTTAGAATTGCCTATCAAAAAGAAGGCATGAGTGGTCTAGACAAGAATGTCCTTTCCAATCTAGCGATGTGCCTCATTCGAATCGGGGATTATAAAAATGCGCGTGATATTTTGGACTATTCCAAGAAATTCCAAGACGTATCGATGCAAAATCTATTTTACGAAGCAGAATGTCTTTATCATTTAGGAGAGCATTCTAAAAGTCGCCTGTATTATAGAACGGCAATGTTAAACAATGCAGACCTTTTGAATTTAGAAATTGTAAAATCAGAACCACTAGCAACTGCCATTTTAGAATTAGGGGAGCAATTTGAATCGCAAGACGAAATCAGAGAAATTATTCCTGTCTACTGCTTAGAAAAACATTTGATACCAGAAATTCGAGATTACACTCGCGAAGACGTAAATCAACTTTTTCTAGAGATGATGCGCCTCGAATCCAACTTAAATACAGAAAAACCAGATTTAAAATTTAAACTCAATTGTCGTATTCTTCATATCGGTCTCACAATTCTAGATACACTGCCCGGTCAGATTAATTCAGAACTTTCTAAAAAAGTAAAAAACAAAATCAACATGATTGATCCTGAACTCCTAGATCGAAGAGCAGACAATAAACGCGATAGAGGATTGTAGTAACTAGGACTTTTTGTGCAGCTTCAACGAACGGTAATGTTTTAAACCAAAACCTCAAATATTTTCTTGCCATTCACTTCATTCCATTTGGAAGAAAACTCTTTGTTCTTATTAAAATTAAAAGCAACCAAGTAGCCTATCGCATGACCTTTGCTTTCCAAATATCCGGAAAGCTGTTCGAGTCCTTTTCTGTGATATTCTTCGCCATACCAAAGCTTGAGTTCCAAAATATATTCTTTTTCATTGAAAGTAATGATTATATCGGAACGTCTTTCGTAACTATGCTGGCTCTCTAGATAATAAAATCCTGTGCCATTTATGATTGGTTTGATGAAGGCAACTAAGAGTAGCCGTCCCTGTCTTTCGTAAAACTCAGTGTCTTTTTCGGAATAATTTTCTTTGATGAATTGCTGGAATTTTAGAAGAATTTTCTCCATTTCCAAATGACCATTCTTATCAATGTAATTATCCCGAAAATTATATTGGATTGATACATTAGAAGTTTCTAATTTAGATACGTAATAATCAAAAAGGAGAATTTCATAAATTTTATTATTGATTTCCAATTTACCATTCTTTCCTTTTTTTGTTATACCAAACATTTCTGAAAATTGAATTGTTGGATTTGAGATATTATATGTTATATCTTTTTCCTGAATAATCATAGAAAAAAGTAAATCGGAAAGTTCTTTATTGTTTTCTATATTCTTTATCAAATCATCAAATAGAGTATTTCTAAAACCTAAGATTTCATTTATCGCATCTTGAATTCCAAGCACTGTCCAGTTCCTGTACAACTTCTCATCGATGACTTTGCAAACTTTACTTACCAAGAAGGGATAACCATTTGTATACTTGTAAATATCATTCGATATTTCCGATATATTTAATCCCAAATGATTTTCCTTTTCATAGTCCGCTATCATTGTGCTGATTTCTTCGGGATTAAAACTCATATCTATATCGAAGTCTGCTGCAATATTCCAGGGACTATTGAATTGTTTTTCATCATCAGGGCGCATTTTGAGTTTTATGTTTTTAATGTCGTGGACTCCAGCAAGGATCACGCTATGAAAAGTGAAATCTTTTCCTGTATCTCTGCTTAAAAATTTATTTCTTAACATTCCAAGAAAATTCAAAAAAAGCCTGTGATTGCTTGCCTTATCTACTTCATCGATAAGAATTACAATTTTCTCTTTGGAATGTTTCACAAAATCTGTTATGAAATTGCTTAATTCCATAAGACTTTTAGGCGTAGGATAATTTTTTAAATAGGTAAGAATTTCTTCTTTTTCAGAATATTCTAGAGCTCTGATCAGCAAAGTCATAAACGCATGGGAAACCGTTTCTTCATTTTCAAAGGACTCATCTCCAACTCCTTCAAAGCTGGTGGATATGAGTAGATACTTATCCTGTAATTTTTTTTCTAAAAGATGTAATGTTGTAGTTTTTCCAAATTGGCGGGGACGGTTGATGATAAAATACTTTCCTTTTTCAATGAGCCTTGTAACTACTTTTTCTATTTTCTCGCTGGTATCCACCATGTAGTGTTTATGAGGAATGCAAGTGCCTGTGATATTAAATTCTTTCATTATAAGTCTCAATTTAAGTAAAATTATCTCTTTAATCAGAATGATGGAGTTAGGGAAGGATGTAAAGCAGGAAAAGAAGTCGAGACAAATCTCTAAAGGCTATGAATGACGATTGGTCAGTGCTTTACATTGCTTATCCCCTCATTGCAGTTCATCTTGCGGTTCATGTTGCAGTCCATCTATAGTCTGAGATTTTTTAGAGTATGGTTGAACTGCTAGGAGAACTGCAACATGAACTGATACTTGGTGTGATGGTTAATGCTGAGTGAGTAACGCGTAATGTTGAATTGGTCGCTTCGGAATCTAACTTCTAGAAATTCTTTTTGAATTTATAAATGCATGAATGTTTGCATGGGTTGAAAAGACGCCCATGCGGAGAGTATTGCGCCCCGTTGGGGCTGTAATAAATTTACAAAACTTTATTGTTACCGTTGAATGGTTTATGAATTTAGAAAAAACAGGCATTAACCCTTGACTATTAAATTTCAGTCTGTAAAAATTGCCCGGCGACCCTTATATATGGGAGAAAAAGTATAAATGATGCATAAAAAGAGGTTTACAAATTCCGAAATGCTTATAATCTGACTGCAATAGTTGCATCCTGAGTTAATTTATGTCGAATGCTCCCAATGTGAAATACAATTCTGATAATGATTTTTACTACTTTTTAGCTGTCTTAGACGACGAGTCGGTGAAGACAACTCTTCTTCATTTCAACCTAACTGAAATCATCAATATGAGCAACCAAATCAAAAAGATTAATTTTGATGAATTGGAAAAAGAAGAAATTGTAGAATTCTTACTTACAACCTTCAATGAAAAATGCTCTACAGATCCAGCTAAGATTCAAAAGATTGGTCAACGCTTTCAGATTACAGACAATGCAATTAACACAGAAAAGAAAAACTTCATCAATACCCTTTTAAAAAATCTAAAGAGTAGAACTCCGAATTTTTACAAAAGCAATATTCGAAACCTCAAAAAGAAAAGAGACTTAAACGAAGAAGATAGCCGCAAACTCGGCATGAATGAAAGCGCGAATAAATTAATTCACGACAATAAGAAAGAAGTTATTATTATTCTGAAAGCTCTCTATACCTTTAAAAGATTCGAAGCGATTGTGCTTTAAACCAAGCGTCTTAGGGCTTCTACAACTTTGACCATTGCGTAGGTGTCCATCTTGCAATATTCTGATAGTAGCGAATAAATAGCATTAACCTCTTCACTCGATAGTTTCATTATTTTAGATCTAAGAAATTCTAAGTTAGCCATATTTCCATCGTTAATTCCAAGCTCTTTATAATCGAGACCGGTTAATGCTGGTAAGACTGCTTTTAAAGAAGCGCTTCCTTTTTGGTCAGGATGATAGTAGTAAAAGAACTTAAAAGGATCGGACAAGTCTTTGAAGTTTTCTAGAATCGAGGAATACCAATCCGCATACTGTGGAAATAATTCTACAGACTCTCGCAAACATCTTTTCTCAAATGTATCATTATAACAAATAATAGTTCCTGTAGACGAAATGAGTTTTGAAAGCTCAGATAGAATATTGAGCCTTGGATCCTCTTTTCCATTGTCTATGAAGCTGTAATGCTCTAGCGGCAAATCTGGATTAATCTGAACATGCAAGGAATATAAGAAAGGAATATGTTGGTATGGTTTTGTTTTGGGGTATAGCGGTAAAGCGGGATTAATCGTTTCAAAGTCTAAGAAATAAAGCGGATATTGAAACGAATCTACAAAGTCTTTGAGTTTATCATTTTGAATATAAGGAATTTTAGTTTGCTCTGTTTCTATTTGAACTTTCTGAGAGAACGTCAAATCAGGATTATCCGGTATGTCTTTTAGATAACGAATTCCAGATTTATAAAATTTTAATACTAAATCTCCGCCTTCTCTTAAATTAAAAATATCTCCATCCCCAAGTTCATTCCAGCAAGTCTTAAGGCTACAATTCTTAGGGCTACTACAAGAATATTCCTGCGTAATAGAAGGAGTATCCGCTTTATGAATCAAACTTTTAAAGTAAGTGAGTTGCTTTGAAAATTCATCTCTGCATATTTCATTTTTTCTAAGAGACTTATCTTTACAAAAAATTGCTTTAAGTCTAATTCATTTTCAAATACATAGTGTGGATTCACATTTAGAATTGAGCAATCCTTTATGTTGAGCCCGCAGAGTTTGGCTACATGCAATTGAAATAATAAATCTTTTACATTGTCTCGTTTGATATTAATGGAAGATTTAATCTGTATGATCTCCCAGGAATCATCTTCCTCGGACGGAATTAAAATATCCGTTCTCGAAAAAAACTCAGAGCTTAAAAAACTTGCATTGTAAATTACCTTGCGCTCTTCCAAGTTTTTTTGTGTCAATTTATGAGCAGAAAACATACTCGTCTGTCTAGGAATTTCAACTCCATTTGGATATAGATTTCGAGCGTGGAAAAGGACTGACTCGTTTTGAATATTCATCCGATGTAAATTGCTTTCGTTCTTAGGAGAATAATGATGAGTAGTCGCTGTATGGTATTGATTCCAGAGGAGAGAGTCACATTTGAGTCCAAGCATAAAACGAGACTTAGTTAGAACGACTGATCTTGGTTCTTGGGGAATTTGTATCTCGGGTAAATCGAAATTTTTATTGAGAAAATCTTTAAATCTAAAAAGTTTTAGCATTGGCTCTGATTCTAATCTAATCCGCTTACCTATTTTGAATAGCAATAAAAAAGAAATGACGATACTTATTTTATGAATTCTAAGATTGCATTGTTAATTTTCCTATTTTCTCTGGTATTTGTTTTCCCCGAAGCAACAAAAAAACAAAACAAAAATAAGAATGTGAAGAAACAGGAAACTTCCATTAAGACTGGAATAGAAATTTTGGCTAATAAAAACTTTCAAATTATTCTACCGAGTGAATCAGGTTTCAGGAAAGATTTATATGATCTAAATGGGATTTTATTAGAATCTGAATACTTAAATGCAAAAGGAAATTTAGTAGAGTCCGAGCCGAATGTCGCAATTGAAAAAAGAAAATACAATGCTTCTGGTTTTTTAGAAGAAATCAAAACTTTTGATAAACTCAAAAATATTTCTTCGCGTATCACTTTCTCTTATGATAGTAAATGCGTAGAAATAAAAAAGAGTGAAGATTGCCTGAAAGAAGTTTCTTCTCTTAATGGAGAGGACAATCCAATCGAAGATGAAAATGGAATCCATAAATACAAAATGGAATTTGATCCAACTTGCATTGGAATTGAAAAACACAAAGTATCAGAATGTAGAACTCTCGAAGTGAATCTAAATAAAAAACTAAAACTTGTAGAGGATAACAATGGTAATGCGAAAGTCGTTAGAACCTTTGATACATTTGGCAATCTAAACCTACACGAAATCTACGATCGATCCAATAAAATTAAACATAAATTGATTTATGCATATGATTATAAATGCATTGAGATTACAGGCAAACCCCAAGCCTGCATCATCTTTCATGAATATTCAAATAGAATAGATAAGAAAGAAAACAAATCAAGCTTGGAAAATGTGAACTATGGAAAGAGAATTATTCAGTATGATTTGAATTGCGTCAAAGAAAAACAGAATGCAGAAAATTGCATTAGCTTAGAAGAAAATTATGATATAAACGGAAAATTACAAGACATTGCTCATCGCTTTACATTTGGATGTCTCGACTATTCTGTTGAGCTAGGAGCGTATGCAAAGAAAACGGCAAGCTTTGACAAAAAAGGAAACGAGATTCTGAGAGAATTTTACAACGCGAAGAATCAACTAATCGAAGATAGTTCCGGAGGGGCAAAATACATATTTGCCTATAGCCAAGCATGTCTGGATAACGGTCATAAACCGCATGATTGTAAAACTCTATCCGAAGTCTATGATAAGAACTTAAAACTAAAATACAAAGCTATCTTTGATGAGAACTGTGTCAAAACCGGAAAAGCAAATTTAGAATCACCCAATTACTGCACTGCCTGGAAAGAAACTTACGATTCAAAAGAAGTAGCAGAAAACAAAAAAGACAGCATTAAAATCGTGAAAGCAAACTTTGATCAAAATGGCTTTAAAATTGATTTAGAAAAATACAATATCTATCAAAAGCTAAGCGTTAAAACAATTTATCTTTTTGATAAAGAGAAATTAATTAAAAAAGAAAATCAAGATGTAAATGGAAAACCAATCGAAGACTCGGATGGAATAGCGACTTATCTTTACAAATATGAGAATTCGAAATTTACCACAAGAGAAGAGACCCTTGGAAAAAATGGAAGACTAAAAGCAAATCCAGATGGTATAGCTAGAATGATTTTTGCCTACAATGAAAATTGTCTGAAAAAAAAATCAAATCGTTATGAATGCACAACCTTAGAGGAATTTCACGACCAGAATGAAAATCTGATCGAATTAAAATCTACTGGAGAGGATATTCATAGTTATGCAAAGATGGTTAGAGAGTTTGATTCCAATGGAAATCTAATTCTAGAAGCCTACTACGACAAAGATCATAAGCTTAAAAAAAATCAAAAAGGAATAGCAAAGTATAAATTCAATTACGACACAAACGGAGACTTGCTAAGTGAAGACCATTTTGGAAAGAAAAATAATTTGAAACGAAAAATTCAATACTCATATGATCCAAAGTGCAAGGCTCTTTCCAGTGATTTTAGTTGCAATACTTCCATTGCTTATTTTAGCAAAAAGAATGTTCCAGTAGACAAGCTTCGCCTCGATGGAATTCTCTATGCAGAAGAAATTACTTCTTACAATTATGATTGCATCAAGACCACCTCGGAGCCAGAAGAATGTCTGGAAAAAAAAGAATTCTTAAATTCAAAAAAAGAAATCGTCTTTGCTGAATACTTTCAGTATCGCAAACCACCCACTCCGAAAAGCGAAATCAAACTCATTAAACTAAAACTCACCCAAGATAAAATTCCCTACAGCGCGGAATTTATTAAATAAATGGTTTAAAAAAATCAGGGCTACACTAATATAAATCTTATGTTTAACTTTCTAAAAAAACTCTTTGGCTCAAATACAAGGTATGAATCGCATCCAGAAGCAGTTGTGATTTCTTGTTTCTTTAACCCTCAAAATTCTCCGTATAGACTAAAAGCATTTAACCAGTTCTATGAGTTGATTCAGGATACGAATCATTTTATATTAGAATGTGTGATTGGGAGCGCAAAGCCACAATTACCCGAAAGTAAAAATATCAAACGTGTATATACAGAAAATCTACTCTGGCACAAAGAGGCTCTTTTAAATAGAATCATTGCGGAGCATTTGCCGGCAAAGTATAAATATATTTTTTGGGTAGATGCAGATGTGATCTTTCAAAATACAAACTGGATTGTAGAGGGTGTGGAAGAGTTACAAACGCATAATATCATTCAACCGTTCGAATATTGTATTCATCTAGAACGAAATGAGACAGAGCCTTCTTTTGATGTAAGTGAGCATAAAAAAAGAATTTTCAAAGAAAGTTATTCCAATCGTAGACTCTGGCGAAGCTTCTGTGCAAATTTTAAAACTGCAAACTTAAATGCAATGCAACAAGAAAATTACAATATTCACGGACATGTGGGTTTTGCGTGGGGAGCAAGAAGAGAAATTTTAACAAAAATACCGTTATACGATAGAGCCCTAATCGGAGGAGCAGATCATATCATCGCACATGCGGCGGCGGGGCAAATACCGCATAGCTGCATTACAAAGTCTTTTACGGATAATTTGGATGAAGTATTAAACTGGTCTAAACGATTTTTTAAATTAGTCCAAGGAAGAATTGGTTATGTGGAAGGCGATTTATACCATATCTGGCATGGAGATATTGATAAACGACAATACTTAAAGCGCATCCAAGATTTCACTACTAAGACAAAACAAATTATTCACAAAGATGAAAATGGACTCTATGTAACTCACGAAGGTGATGATGAGTATATGAAAAAATATTTCAAGCACAGAGAAGTTACATCGGAAAATGAATATTTAAGTTCTATGGATACAAGTTATTCAGAGAGTTCTGGAAACTCTTCTCGCTCTGATTCTTTAGATCAAGCAATTCTTGCGAATGAAGTTTTAAATGATAGAAATGAAACAAGTTATACTCCATCAGAATTTGGAGAAGGACAAAGCGGCGGTGGTGGAGCAGGTGGCTCTTGGGATGAAAGTAGCTCTTCATCCCAAGTAGCTCAGTCAGATAATTTTTCTTAGAGGAAAATACTAATTAGCCCTATTTACAGTTACAGAGCTTTTATTGCAAATTTCATTTGGTTTTAAGGAAGTCTCGTTCCATATTGCAACCTTGCCTTCTTTTGCAATGAGCTTTGTGCTTATGATAGCTGTAATTACAAAGCTACTGTTTTTTCCGAGTGTGTCATTTCCTAGCCATACATTGTTGGATATATTTAGATTATCCACTGCACCGGAATTTTGCAGATAGTTTGTTTTCTTTTTATCGTTTGTATTTGTTTGGATCAAATGATAATAAAGCCCTTCCTTGACGTTAGTTGTCAGAGTAACCTTTTGCTTGGCACCGTTCACTGATTCATTCTGTTTTGGGGAAGTGAAACTGATTGTAAGATTCTTAGGACAATCGAGAGAGAATACCTCTGTAGTGACACTAAATATAAATAATAGGACTATAATGAAAAATTGTTTCATGTCGTCGTCTCCTTTTTTACAAATTTATTTACCTTTAAATTTCATTACAAGAGAAAAAAAATTCAGATTTAAGAACATGCCTTACACAAAGTAATAAAACTATGGAATTTTAAAAAGAATCAATAAAATTTACATTGACCAAACTCTTATCATCTTCTATTTTAAATTCATGAGGTTAGTGAATAATGAATATAAAAATGATGCGGACAAGCAAAAACTTTTTAGCTATTGTAACCTAATTTTTCTAAAACGAATCATTGTGTGTTTGTTATTGATGAGTAGTGGAAAATCAATTTTCGCTCTTGATAAAATTAATCTACAACTGAAATATTTGCACCAATTCCAATTTGCGGGATACTATGCAGCGTTGGAAAAAGGATATTATGCGAATGCAGGACTTGATGTGAATATAACTGAATCCTTTAATGGAAATCCTGTTGTAGAAAATGTGCTGTCAGGAAAAGTTCAGTTCGGTGTAGGTAGTAGTAGCTTACTCTTAGAGCGCAATGCCGGCAAACCGTTAGTTGTCGTAGCAGTTATTTTTCAACACTCACCTTATGTATTATTAACTCCGAGTAGGGGTGCCACCCAGACGATTCATGATATTGCCGGTAGAACAATAATGTTAGCCGCTCAATCGGAAGAATTAATTGCCTACTTAAAAAAAGAAGGTATAAACATAGACAGTTTAACAAAAGAGAAGCACAGTTTTAATCCCGATGATCTAATCAACGGAAAAGTATATGGTTTTTCTGCCTATGTAACAAATGAACCTGATTATCTTGATAAAGCGCATTTCGCATACAATGCATATTCCCCTCGTTCAGCGGGGATTGATTTTTACGGTGATAATCTTTTTACAAGTGAAGGAGAAATAAAAGAACATCCTGCTAGAGTGAGAGCATTTCGGGAAGCAAGTATTCTCGGCTGGCAATATGCTATGACGCACCAAGAAGAAATCATAGATATTATTTTATCAAAGTATTCTAAACGTAATCATAAAGAACATTTGCAATATGAGGCTAAGCAGATGATGGCGCTATTACAACCAGTTCTAGTTGAGATGGGATATATGAATCCGGGTCGTTGGAAACATATTGGAGAAGTATACTCTGAGCTAGGAATGTTGCCAAAAAACTTTACACTCGAAGGATTTTTGTATGAACCAAATCCGCCGCCGGACTTAAGATGGTTCTATGGCAGTATTGGTATATTTATATTTGTCACTATTTTTGTATGGCATATGCAAACAAAAAGACTTAACAAAGAGCGTCTAATCACGCAAGCCGAGTCTGCGGAAAATCGGCGTTTGGCGACAGAAAACAGGTTGCTGCAATCGGAGAAGCTAGCCGCATTGGGACAGTTAGCAGCCGGAATGACACATGAATTGAATACTCCGCTTGGAGCCATTTTGTCTTCGAACCAAGCGATATTAGATATTCTTCACAACGAGTTGAACCACATTCCTTCTATACTTGCCAGTTTAGATGAAGAAGATATGAATCGTTTTAATATTATGTTGGAAGAAAGCTTGAAGCATTCACCCGTATCGGATGGTTTTCCTGACAGAGCGATAAAGAAAAATCTTGTTCAATCTTTTAGAGAAGCGGGTATAAAAAATTCTGAAAATATTGCTTCCATCGTTATAGATGCAGGCATATACCAATTAGGCGATCGTTTGGTATATTTGCTTAGTTCCAATAAGTGCACAGACATTCTTTCCGTTGTGTATTCTTTTTCTATGATCTTTCACCTAAGTAACATTATCTCCGTAGCTACTGGAAAAGCATCGCATGTAGTTGGTGCATTGAAATCATATTTGAATCCAAACGGAAAAGGAAATGAAGACAATAATTCTGAAATAGATATAAAATCAGAAATCGAAACCATCCTAACTCTATATCAAAATAAAATTAAATATGCGGTGGAAGTGATACAAACTTATCAAACAAATGAGAAATGCATAGGAAACAGAGATAAACTAAATCAAGTCTGGATCAATTTATTAAATAATGGTTTACAGGCTATGAGTTATAAAGGAAAGTTAGAAATTAGAACGGAACTAAATAAATCTTGGATTGTAGTTTCTTTTATTGATTCAGGAATTGGAATTCCAAAAGAAATTCAAGATAAAATCTTTGATCCTTTTTTCACAACAAAGAAGCATGGAGAAGGAATCGGGATAGGACTTGATATTTGTAAAAAGATTATTACCAATATTGGCGGTAAAATTGAATTCGAAAGTTACCCGGGCAGAACACAATTTAGTGTATGGTTGAAATCAGCAGGAACTATCTAAAAGAGAAATCCATTGGAAACAAATACTAAGCCAATCGTAATTTTATGTGTTGATGATGAGCCTATTATTTTACTTACCTTAAAGCAAGAGCTTCGCAATCGTTTTGGTTCTAACTTTCAATACGAAATAGCGATGAATGCAGAAGAAGCTCTTTCTATCCTGGCGGAATTATCTCACTCGGGTATCGATGTCAGACTTGTTATTTCAGATTGGATGATGCCCGGCATGAAAGGGGATGAGTTCTTAATTCATGCTCATAAATTATATCCAAATATTAAATCCATTATGGTAACAGGTCACGCTGATCACGAAGCAATTGAAAGAGTAAAAAAAGAAGCCGCCACCTATGCCGTATTTCCTAAACCCTGGGATAGAAATAAATTATCCGAAGCAGTCATGCAATGTTGTAATAAGAACTAAGGTAAGAATGCAGGCTGAATACGATCTATCGGTTGCAAGAAAAAAAGCAGCCTAATTTTCTTTCTAGTAAATTGCATTCAACTTCTTTCATAGTATATTTTGAAATGAACGGGGGAAAAATTCTTGTGTCTTAAAGCCAAAGTTTTTTCACAAAAAGAATGCGATAAACAATATAGAAGAAAAGACCGACGGGACCAAAGAAAAGAATCACTAAAAGAATCGGCAATCGAATAAACCAGGAAATATTATTTTGGAGCGAATCATGAGTAACCCACCTACCAATCCATAAATCACCCAAGATCATATGATTCCAAGTTCCAACAGTTCCCAGCTCGGAAGATAAAAATTGTTGAAGCAAATGCAATTTAGGAGATGCGATTATAGGCAAAAGTTCGGGAATAACAGGAATAGTCAGCATGGCAAAAACAGTAGAGAGTAAAATTAAATATATATCAAAAGCCCGCATCGCCAGTTTGTGATTTGGCACAAATGCTAAAATCAACCAGAACGGTCCCGGCGAAAAACTAAGAAGAGTAAAAAGTAGTTCGTTCATTTTTATTTTTATCCGATGTATTTTATTCCTGAATAGGTTTCTTTCTTTTTCTTTCTAGTAAATTGCATCCAACTTCTCCCATAATTCTCTCCCATTCTAATTCCACAAATTAAAAGCTTAAATACCATTTCTCGCAAATAGGTTCCACTATTTTTCTACAAAGGGGTATTCCCCATTCTCAAAAGCAGAGTATCCAATTTTAATCCAGAATTTACTTTTGAGAATGGGTATAGCAAAAGTGGATTGTGTTTCATTCATAATAAGATGTTATGAACTAAACGGGGTAAAATTTCTTTTCTCTCATATATTTTATCTCTCCTTGAAACTTATTATGATTCTATCAAAACATCGAACTTACTTACCTCTTTATTTCAATTGATTCTAATTTATCCCATTCTGGTTGAGTCTTTCTTGTTTTAACTTTCTTCATTACTTTATCAAAATTCTTTTCTAGCGACTCATTGGTCTTACCCGCTATTCTTTTTTTAAAGAACTGGGCAGTCTCAACATCATTAAGTCCTCTTGTGAATGCATACAAAGCAAATTGATTCAAGGAAACACCTTGAGCAGAGGCAGTTCTTTCTAATCTATCTTTCAAATCTTCTGGAATTCGAATGGTTAAAACATTTTTTTTAGACATAAAATTTCCTCCACATTCTGGCAAAGTCTGTTGGTGTGATTACTTTAAATGAATCAAATAATAAATTGTTACCAATCGTATAGTCTCGAATATTCGAAGTAATTAAAAAATTACTATTACTTGCAAATGCTAATTCTACAAACATATTATCTGCTTCGTCTCCTAAATTAGGACGCATACGAAAGCTAATAGAAAAAGGAGACGCTACGCTACAAATATAATCTAGAAAATCTTTAATTTCCATTTTGCTTAACTCTAAATCTTTTAAAGATTTTTCACGCAATAGCACATCAGAGTATTCCGAGAAAACAGGAATAGAAAGACACAATTCAAGCTTCCTCTCACGCACAAGCCTAACAATAAAATAAGAAGCCCCACCGCTATCTCGCAATGCTTGATATACCACATTTGTATCTAAAGTAATTCTCACAAGTTAGTGATAGCATATATACTGTCATACGTCAAGATTATTTTAGTGTGACTTTTTTAAATAATTTATGGCGGCAAAACATCTGACTCAGTTTTACATTTCGATATTATGCAGCAGAAAGTTTTAATGTTTGCAATGATTTCAATTTATCGACAGGCTTTCGGGCAGTTAAATCATAATTCATCTGTAGATTCATCCAAAACTCAGGAGTCGTTTCAAATGATTTAGCAAATAACCAAGCTGTTTCAGGGGTAACACTTCGTTTGCCTTTGATAATTTCATTTATCGTTTGAAGACTTAGTCCAACATGCTTCGCAAAAAGAGTCTGCGTAACATTGTATGGCTCTAAAAATTCTTTTAGTAAGATTGTTCCAGGATGATTTGCAATTCTATTCTTAGGTAACATAAATTCTCCTTTTAAAATTAATGATAGTCTTCTACTTTTACGTTTTGAAATTTATTTCCTGATACTTGAAATGTAATTCTAAATTGATCGTTAATTCGAATACTGTAAAAATCTTTCAAATCCCCTTTCAATTTCTTTAGTCGATTTCCGGGCGGAGATCTTAGATCCTCTACTTTTGCAGCAGCATTCAACATATCTAACTTTCTCAAAGCAATTTCAACAAGTTCTTTTGGAAACCTTTTAGCCTTTGATGAATCATTTCCATTGAATAAATCCTCTGTAAACTTATCTCCAAAATCAGAAATCATACAACAAGATTATATCTTCGTGTCTTCAAGTAAAGCATGAATAAATGAAGTTTCGAATTTTTATTAATAAAATCAAGGCGGTAAAACATCTGACTTCTTTTTACACTTTGCCATTTCAAATTGATAGACCAGACACCAAAGTAGTGTCGCATCAGTGCCATAAGTTGGCGGCTTTTCCGGTGTAACCACAGCTAACATAACAATACAAGTTTCAGGATTAAACCCATTCTGCGTTTCTCTAATAGTATTCTCGCATTTATTACGTTTGCTCAATATTAGAACACTATTTCCTTCTTCGTCATTTCCAAAACAGGAAACGAAAAGGAAAATCATTAAAACTAGTATAATCTTTTTCATACCATTAGCCATTATGCGCTTCCTTACCATTTATTTCAATCTAAAAAAATCCTTTCAATATTTAAAAAGTCCCCATTTATCATTCTGTTTAACAGCAGCGACTCCCTGTTTATTAAAACCAAAAGCATCTTGATACGTAAAGGCTAATACTGATTTTCCTTCCTTATTGCAATAACTCTATTTTGAATGATCTATGAGTTAAAGTAAGTAAGTTCATTTGAATCAATAACTACCTTCTTTTTTATTGTCAAATCAATAACTCACATTCATTCCCTGCTTTAGTTTACGGATTGAAATAAAAGGCTGAATTTTGTAGAAATCCAAATGAATGTAAACTAGATCGCTCTGGAATATGAAAAGTGTAATCTTGACTTAAAATTTCTCTTTTCTTCTTGGGACTGAGTAACCTTTTTTTCTTAAATGTAAAATCCAAATTAGAGAATTTGTTTGCCTTCTTGTTATCTTTCTAGTAAATTGCATCCAACTTCTCCCATAATTCACTCCCATTCTAATCGCACAAATTAAAGGCTTAAGGCAAAAGTGGACTTTCGTCTCTTTCATAATAAGGTGTTATGAACTAAACGGGGTAAAATTTTCATTTTTCATTCCTTAGTAGAATAGTTACTATCGCATAGATAACTTAAGACAGCCCCAGCTCTAGTATCAATTCTTATTAATATGGAAGATATCTTCTCTATCATCAATTTCTTGATATTTTTCACGGGCACGGTTAATACATAATAGATAACCTATAAATTGATTGTCAATGTTTTCTGAATTTAAACTCCTTGATAAAAGAATGCATAAATTTTCTTCTTCATCTACTTTACGAAATTCTTCCGTACGATTAATACAAGAGAGAAAAATCTGATTACGCATTTCTCCCTTTCATACTCATTAAGCAAGCCTAAAGCATTCTGTGAGGCTGTCTTTCTAGTAAATTGCCCCCCTCTCCCATTCTAATCAAATTAAAGCTTAAAACATTTCTGCAAATAGGTTCCAATTTTCTAAAGTTCCCCATTCTCAAAAGCAGAGTATCCAATTTTAATCCAGAATTTCTTGAGAATGGTACATGGACTTTCGTCTCTTTCATAATAAGGTGTTATAACTAAACGGGGTGAAATTTGCTAACTCCTGTTTGACAAGACGACTATAGGTAAAACTTAAAATACCTTGACTAAGTTTATCCAGTTTTTACGGTAGCCAGAAAATACTCATTGCGAGAAAAACTTAGATTATTGAAAATACAATCAATATCAAATTACAATTAATTTTATTTGTAATTAAAACCAAACCTATGCCAACGGAATTATAAATTTAATTCAAAAAATTATAAAAGGAAAATTCTATGAAAACAATATTTACAATATTTCTTACACTAACATTACTGAACTGCGCTAAAAAAGAAAAAGACAATACCTCTACAAATTTAGTTGCTTTGTTTGCTTTGAACAATTCTAGTAAGACAACGGAAGCCCCTTCAATTACTAGTTTTTCACCTTCTATTGACATTGTGGGTGCTACAGTTACTTTTACTGGGAAAAGTATTCCTACAGACTCATCAAAAATAAGCGTTAGATTTAATGGTACTGTTTCAACCAATGTTTCATCAAATGGAAATACTTCATTTAGTGCGACCGTTCCAACCGGTGCAACTTCCGGATCTGTTGTGATAACTATCGATGGAAAAACTTACACAATGAGTAATAATTTTACAATAGTAAATTCTTCGTCAATAACTCTGAACAGTACTTATCTTGTTGGTGATGTAACTTCTACAAATTCAAATGTTTACTTTACAGTGAATATCCCTTCATCAGGAAATTATTTAATTTCGCTCATCTCTAAAACAACTGGTTTTTCACCTGATACTACTATTGGAAATTTAAATAGTATTAATGGTGGTACAAATTTTTCTGCAACTGCGACTACTGGTATTGGTGCAGGGGCTTCCAATGTAAACAATTATACAGCTTCCGGGATATATGGATTTACAATAAAAGCTGAAACTACTCAGAATTCTCAAACAGGAAGTTTTGGAATTCAGGTATTAAACACAGTCGTTCCATTTGGTGCAAGTTGTAATAACTTTTCCAGTACAACGAGAGGATACTGTGAAGAATTTTCTTCCGGAAGTAAATATACTTCTTCTAATTGCTTTGGTAGTAATTACAGCACTACAACTACCTGTGCTCAGGCTAACTCTTCGGGAACAGTCGTAGGAAAATGTACTATATCGTATGTGGATACAGGAAGTAAGACAATTTATTATTATAGCAATGCTTCAAGGTTTGGTCATCTTCGACTGCAAGGACTGATTGTACCACTCTCAGCAGTAAAACTATTTTTGAATAATAATTATACTTCATGTAAGAGGGTGGTTAGAGTGTAAATATGTTATCATTATTAATATATTTACACTAATTAGTCATTGCTGAAAAAGTAAAGTTCTGATTGAGAATTTGAATTTTATCAAAATATTTTGATTCATCTGTTCTCCTATCTCATCCTTATTTACATCGCATTCTTCACAAGAATATCTCTGGAACCCATTCTGAAAATTCCCACAACCTAAAAGCTTTTCCACCTCTTCTATTTTCCCGTCCGAAAGTTCTCCATACTTCGACAAGAATCTTGTGTTATAAATTCTCCGAAACTCTTCCCAGTGATTCATCCAAATAGATTTGTATAGACTCCATCTTTCAAATGCTGGAAAGTAATTGGGTTTACTTTTATTGGTTGAACAAATATACAAAGTAGTCTGACTCCTACTTTGTATAGAACAGAAAACGAAAAAGATGTGCAAAAATACTAAAGCCCCAACGGGGCGCAATACTCTCCGCATGGGTGTCCCCTCAGCCCATGCAAAAATTCATAAATAAATTCAAAAATAAATTCATGCAAGAATTAATTTAAAAATCCAATTACTACCGGTATCACTTCCTATAAGTTGTCTTTTACTCACGTCCGGTTCAGCTCCGCTTACAGAGCCGCTCTAGCACCGGTCAAAGGGGTAGTTTAGAGCGGATGTATACCGGTTCTATAAGCGGAGCTAGAGCGTAGATGAGTAAAGGTTAGCATATAGGCTATTAAATCAAATTCTATCTTTAAAAATTACTTGATGTAAAACAAAAGCATAGAGAGCATTCCTTAAGGAAATACAATGACTGCAATTGCTGGAAGAATTATTACGCACGAAAAAGAATTTATTGGAACGATCGAATACGACTCATTAACCGGTCTCATTACAAATATAAAAGAAGGAATCGAAAAAGATGCAATACTTTATAATGTGCAGGATTGTTTGTTATTCCCGGGCTTCGGAGATATTCATATTCACGCAAGAGAAGATGTAAGTGGCAAGCATTGTTATAAGGAAGATTTTATTTCTGCATCGGCGGCAGCGGTTAATGGTGGTGTTACTCATGTAGCGGATATGCCGAATAATCCGGTTCCACCTATAGACGATAAAAGTTACGATGAGAAAAATGCTCTTACCAAAAAAGCTTCCATACAAATTACAATCTATGCAGGTATAGGTCCAAATACAAATCCGCTTAGCAAATCAGTTCCCTACAAAGTATTTATGGGACCTTCGATTGGAGAATTATTTTTTAAAACGAACGAGGAGTTGGAAGAAGTTATTCAGCGTTATGCGGGAGAGAATGTAAGCTTTCACTGTGAAGATCCTGTTATTTTAGAAGACTCTAAAGGTGCTGCCACACATGAAGACAGGAGACCACTGAAAGCAGAAATACTGGCAACTGATTTCGCCCTGTATTTAATTGAGAAATACAACCTAACAGGAAAGCTCTGTCATTATTCTAGTGGCGAAGGTTTACAAAAAATCATCGCTGCAAAAAAACGCGGGGTGAAAGTTACCTGCGAAGTTACTCCGACACATTTATTTTTTGATAGATCTGTTTTAACAGAAGAAAATCACAAGTGGTTTCAGATGAATCCTCCCCTTAGATATGAAACGGATAAAAATATTTTACTCCAGGCATTCAAAGATGGATGGATTGATTATCTTGCGACAGACCATGCTCCTCATTCGATAGAAGAAAAGTTAAAAGGAATTAGCGGAATATCGCAATTAGACACATATTCCCTATTTGTAACACATTTAATAAAAAACGAAAAAGTAAACTTACAACGAATAGTCGAAACATGCGCAAAGAAGCCGGGAGATTTTGTAAATCCATATTTGCCAGAAGAATTTGGAAAAGGGTTTGGTGAGATTAAAGAAGGATATTCTGCAAACTTCACAGTTTTGAATTTAGCAAAGCCTACAACTTTTACAAAGCAAATGGTTAAAAGTAAATCGGGTTGGTCACCCTTTGAAAATCATACTTTCCCGGGCTCTATTGAAGCTGTTTATTTTAAAGGGAGGCTTTTAAAGAATAGTAAAGAGTAAATTTGAATGTCATTCCCGAAATTCCACCCTTTCGCTTTGCTCACACAGCCGCCAAGCGATTTCGGGAATCTCAAGTTCTACATATCCCCAACAGAAAATATTGGGGATGACGGCTTGTTCGCCACTTAAATATTAATCAATTATTGTAAAATTACTCTGCTTTTCCATCTGAGTAAGCACGGAGATTATCGTAAGAGTAAATTCCTGTATCGTGGTTGTCGTTCCAAGTGAAGTTGAGCGCATAACGTCCTACTTTGCGCCAAGATACGAGTTGAATAGAAGTGATATGACCTGTAGCCGCACCTATCTTACCCCCATGACCACCACAACAGACGGCACAAGGACATTTCTTTCTAAGGTCTAAAAGATTGTAATGAGAAGTGAAGCCATCCTTCCAAGTGATTGTCAGGTTTTCGGAGTCTACCTGAATCTCTTGCGGAAAGGTGGCTAACATAGAGACTATTTCTTAACTAGGACAGAAACGATTTCTTGGCGTTTTTTGTCTTTTTCCATTTCGTTTAGAGAAAGCCATTCCCGTTTGATTTGTTTTTTATCAATGCCTTTGAGATCAGCGTATTTTTTTAATAGTTTAACAGTTTTCTGGTTCATAAGGTCAGAATTGTGTACCGAAGCTATAAGTCAAATATTTTGTTTACAAATCCTTGATAGATTTTTCATAAACTGCCATGCTAGCGTCCATCGCACTCACCAATTCCCGTCCTTCAGTATTTACTTCACTTGCATTGAAGTCTTCCCAAGCATAAACAGAGTTTTCGTATTTACCAATGCTGATGTAAAAAATAGGAGGTGGGTTTCTCCTATATCGGTCACTTTGTGCAAGCCTTAGAGTTACAGAGCCCATTTGGGAAAAGATTAACTCGTATTTAATATTGTTTTTTTCTACTGAATATCTATAAGGCCAGTTATCAATTTGGAGGGGCTCACATTCTAGTTCATTGAGGATAACGCCCATTATATCCTTTGTTCTATTCTCAAGTAAAGGAAAATCTTCCTCTGTTAATCTTAAATGTTCTCGTTTAATTTCGCTTTGTCCCATATTTGATCCATTTCCTCTAGAGTCATATCCTCTAAGTTTTTATTGGTTGCTTTTGCTTCTTTTTCTATAAACTGAAACCGCGAGGTAAATTTTAAATTGGCGCGATTCAGTGCTACTTCCGGTGAAATTTTCAAAAAGCGAGAAAGATTGATAACAGAGAATAATACGTCACCGAGTTCATCTTCTATTTTATCTTGATTGCTTTTACTTTCAATTTCTCTATACAACTCTTCAATTTCTTCGTGAAGTTTGTTTTTTACATCTTCTACATTTGCCCAATCAAATCCAACCTTTGCTGCTGACTTTTGTAATTTTTCCGCTCTTAGAATGGAAGGAAGTGATTTTGGAATTCCATCTAATATGGATTCAGGTTTAGGGTTATTGATTTTCTCTTGCTGTTTAATTTTATTCCAGTTGGCTAAGACTTCATCGGGAGTTAGATTTGCGGGAACGTTAAAAACATGCGGATGACGGCGAATTAGTTTTTCAGAAATATCCTTTGCTACATCTGCAATCGAAAATTTTTCATCTTCACTTGCGATCTGGGCATAGAAAACGATGTTAAAAAGCAAGTCGCCTAGTTCTTCTTTCATATGCTCAAAGTTTTTACTTTCTACAGCATCTACGACTTCGTATGCTTCTTCGATTATGAATTCTCGAAGGGTATCGTAGGTTTGCTTTTTATCCCAATTGCATCCATTTTCACTTCTGAGCCTAACCATAATATCTATTAATTCATCTATTTCTTTCAAGTTGCCCTCAATATCTACTTCTAGTGCAACCTTTGTAGTAATGGTTTTTTTTCCAAGCAGAAACAACTTCTTTCCTAAGAATGTAAATCCTACTTGACATACTTGTAATTTGAAAATTTCTTATTCATGAGGTACTGCTATGAATAAAATTCTATTTGTTTCTTTAATGATTTTTGTAGCCGCAATGAGTCGGCTAATTCCGCATCCAGGAAATTTTACACCTGTGATGGCAATTGCGCTTTTTTCCGGAGCAAGCATTCTATCAAAGAGAGACTCTCTCTTGATTCCTTTTTTTGCGATGCTTATCAGTGATGCTATCATTGGATTTCATTCCTTAATGCCAGTGGTTTATGGATGTATGGCGCTATTTACAGTTTTAGGTTGGTATTTACAAAAAGAGAAGGGCATTGTTAAAACAGTTGGATTTAGCGTTTTAGGCGCAGTATTCTTTTTTATAGTAACAAATTTTGCTGTTTGGTTAGGATCTTCTATGTATGAAAAATCAATTGCAGGATTAATTCAATGCTATGTGCTTGCAATTCCATTTTTTAACAACACAGTTGCATCGACTCTACTTTATGGTATTATTCTTTTTGGCTCAGTGAAAGCGTTTGAAAGAATGCAAGTAAGAGAGACTGTAACCATAACTGCAAATCGTAAGGGGAATTAATAAATATATTTTTAGATTGTAAATCTTAAAGCAAATCGGAACGATTGAAATCATGATACTAATACCAATTCCACGCAATGATTTCGATCCTTCCGAAACTTCTATTCCTTGGAAAATTCTCACCTCCAATGGATATCAAGTAGAGTTCACTACACCAGATGGTTCACCTGGCGAGGCAGATAATATCATGTTAACGGGACATGGACTTGGAGTTTGGAAGAAAGTGCTCATGGCTAGAAAAGACTCTTTGTTAGCTTATTCTGAAATGACTAAGAGTAATTCATTTCGTAATCCCAAACCTTATAATACTTTGAAGCCTTCTGACTACGAAGGTATTATACTACCGGGTGGACACGCAAAGCGAATGAAAGATTATCTAGAATCAAAAACTCTACAACAATTTGTAGGTGATTTTTTTCTAACAGGAAAACCGATAGGCGCAATATGTCATGGTGTTGTATTAGCAGCTAGAAGTAAAAATCCAGAGAATGGAAAATCTATTCTCTTTGAGAAGAAGACAACAGCCTTGCTTAAATCACAAGAGATGACTGCATTTAATTTAACAAGACTTTGGTTGGGAGATTATTATTTGACTTATCCTGAAATTACAGTTCAGGCAGAAGTAACTTCTGTTCTTGCTTATCCTGAAAATTTTATAGAAGGACCCGCGCCAGTTTTTCGGGATACCTTCGAGAACTTACAAAGGGGTTTTTCTCTTCAAGATGGAAATTATCTTTCGGCAAGATGGCCTGGTGATGCCTATAATTTTTCAATTCAATTTATGGAAATGCTTTCCAATAAAACAAATCCATAATTTTAAAAAAGATTGAATTGACAGCGGAGTATAAGAATCTGCCTCAAAGTTTAATTAAAATTTAGAGGTCATGTATGAAACAAATTCTTTTCTTTCTTACAATTATTTTTATTTCAGTTGTTGTGAATTGTTCAACGACTGAGCGTATCAAAAAATTCAACAACACAAGCACACCAATGGGTAAGCCGAAGTATTATCAAACAACGACAAATGTTGCTCTTCATTTTTTCTTTGGGATAGTCCCTATTCATGACAAACTAGGAAATTCTAGCTTTGATCAAACGCTTGATGATTTTACCGAAGACGCTACAAGAAATAAAGCAACCAAGGTTCATATCATTCAAAGAGAAACAACTCGCTACTGGTATATTCTATTGCCATTCTCCATTATCCTCACTCCCGTCAGCACAGAGTTAACTGGATTCGTGCAAGATTGATAATTGAGAATAAATAATATTACCCCTATCGTAGAGACAGGTTTGAAACCTGTCTTTATTTCATAAATTCCCATAGATTAAATTAAATTTGTCATTGGGAACGCGACCTTTACCATCTACAGATAATTCTGATTTGATTCCGTTTACGAAATACATTTTAACCTTACCTTTATTTTTTGCGTCAATTTCTCCGCGGTATTCACATTCGAAAATTTTTTTAATTAATTCATAGGTTTGCTCGGAGATATTAACACGCGAAACATCGCCGGAAGATTCCATTCGACTTGCAAGATTTACGGTATCTCCCCAGATATCGAAGGTAAACTTTGTTTTGCCGATAACACCGCCGACAACAGATCCGGAATGAATTCCCAATCTAAGCTCCCAAAATGGTAAATTCATTGAAGTTTTTATTTCTTTCATTTGATTCATTAATTCTAAAATTTCAAGAGAAGCGAGACATGCATCGATTGCGTGTGTAGAATTTTTAATTGGAATCCCTCCTACGCACATATATGCATCTCCAATCGTTTTTAGTTTTTCTAGGTTATATCTTTTCACAATTTCATCAAATTGAAAAAAATAACCATCTAATTCTTTTACTAATTCTTCTGGTTGCATTCTTTCGGCTATTCGAGTGAAACCTTTAAAATCAGTAAACACAATGGATACAGATTCGTATAAAACGGGACTTACCTCTCCTTTGTGTTTTAGTTCATCTGCAATTTTTTCTGGTAAAATATTTAATAGTAGTCGATTGGATTTTTCTTCTTGCTCAGCAATTCTTTTATTGGTTAGATAATCATTGCGATTAAAACGCTCTTTTAGATATGCGGCTAATTCTACGAAAACGGTAATATTTAAAAAAAGAAAAACTTCTGACGCATTATTGGGAGTATCCCAATAAGATTCGTTTGATAAAAGAGTGTAGATGACCAAAGTGAATGTATTGGCAAATATTGAGTATTTAAAATAGCTTCTAGGAAATATTGTATAGCAAATTATGATTTGTAATACTTCAAGAGGACTCCCATTTTTATAGACGACCTCAATCACTGTAAGATAGGCAAGAGTTAGATTAGAAAGAAATACAATTGGAATGTAAATCTTCTTAAATATTTTTAAGTAAGAAGATAAAATTAATACAATTGCAAAAATAAAAATTTCAAAACTGGAACTAAAAATAAACTCAAATTGAAAATCTTTAAACCTGGCAAAGTTAGCTAAAAAGTCTAATACAGCAACGATACCAACCACAAGGCGGGTATTCTTAATATAGTCTTGGTAAAATGAATCATTGTATTCCGCTTCTCTTTCTTTATCTCTAAACTCAAGTGTAAAAGGATTCATTATTTTGGAATCAGTCAGTCTCATAGAATTTAGTCGGTAATATTTATCAATATGCTAAAAAATAAATGAATTTCTTTTTTTATTTTCTTCTTATTTGATTTTCAAAAAGGATTTTCGAATCGCAATTTTGATTGCCAGTGAAGTTAGCTTTAATAGTTTGAATTTATGTATCAGTTCCCACACAAGAGCATTCTCGATACGGATCAATTTTCGAAAGAAGATTTAGATTTTATCATTCAAAAAACCAATATCATGAAACAACTCCTACATTCTGGAAAGTCTTTTGGAATGCTAAACGGGAAATTGTTAGCATCCCTTTTCTTTGAGGCATCTACGCGAACAAGGCTTTCCTTTGAGTCAGCAATGGAGAGATTAGGTGGTAGAGTAATCTCAACAGTAGGTTTCCAGTTTTCCTCTATTTCAAAAGGGGAGACTCTTTACGACACAATGAAGATGGTCGAAGCCTATGCGGATATCACCGTTATCCGCCATCCAGTAGAAGGATCTTCTCGAATTGCATCTGGTGCAGTAAAAATGCCAGTTATAAATGCAGGAGATGGAGCAGGTCAACATCCCACCCAAGCACTTCTCGATATGTATACAATCAAATCTGAGAAGGGAAAGTTAGATGGACTTACTGTGGGTTTTATCGGTGATTTGAAATATGGACGAACCATTCATTCCTTAATCAAGCTATTAAAATTTTATAATATTCATTTGTATTTAATTTCTCCGGAAGAATTAACTTTACCGGATAGTTATAAGAAGGAAATGGATGGTTATCCGCTTACTTTTGAAGAGACAAGAGATATTAAAAAAATTTGGGAGTGTGATGTAATCTATGTTACCCGCATTCAAGAAGAAAGATTTTTGGATCACAAAGAATACGATCGTCTCAAAGAAACATATAAAGTGAATAAGGAATTGATTTTAGCATCCAAGAAAAATACTACAGTCTTACATCCATTACCCCGTGTGAATGAGCTTTCGACTGACGTAGATGATTTACCCAATGCAGCTTATTTTAGACAGGCAGAATATGGGGTAATTGTAAGAATGACTTTACTTTGTCTATGTCTTGGTGTTGAAATTAATCCATTATAACAATGTTAGCCCCTAAAAAAATATGGACTCTGGAAGAAGCATTGGAAGTATTTCCAAGAATAAAAGAAATAACAGAGGACTTTTACAAAAGGTCAAACTCAATTTCCAAATTACTTGCTGAGAAGATTTACCCAGAAAATGAAATGGAAAGAATGGAAGATGAAATCCATGAGTTGGTTAGAGTATGGAATTTTACGATGTTAGAATTTGAAGTCGATGTAAAAGGAATATGGCTCGTTGACTTTGATAATGGAATAGGATACTACTGCTGGAAGATCGGGGAAGAGGATTTATTGTATGAACATTCCTATGATGAAGGTTTTGCAGGAAGAAAATTGATTAAAAGGAAAAAACAAAATGGCGATTATTAACGAAAATTACCTCAAACTAAAAGCTGGATATTTATTTCCAGAAATTGGGAAACGAGTAAAAAAATATTCGGAAGAAAATCCAACCAAAAAAATTATTAGACTGGGGATAGGTGATGTTACCCTCCCACTCCCGCCAAGCATTGTTAAGGCGATGAAAGATGCGTCAGACGAAATGGGATCTACCGGCGGGTTTAAAGGATACGGACCCGAACAGGGATACGGATTCTTAATTGATGCAATCATTCAAAATGACTTTGCACCAAGAGGAATTACAATAGGTCAAGACGAAGTATTTGTATCCGATGGCTCTAAATGTGATACCGGAAATATACAAGAAATTTTTTCTCTAGATAGTAAGATTGCAGTAACTGATCCAGTGTATCCTGTGTATGTAGATACTAACGTTATGGCGGGAAGAACTGGTGTAGCAGGGGCAGATGGTCGTTATGCGAATTTAATTTATCTTCCCTGCACAAAAGAAAATAACTTTGAGCCCGAGCTTCCAAAAGAAAGACCTGACTTGATTTATCTTTGTTATCCGAATAATCCAACTGGAACAACGATCACAAAAGAAAAACTAAAAGCCTGGGTTGATTATGCACGTCAGAATAAATGCATTATTCTATATGATGCGGCTTATGAAGCGTTTATTACAGAAAGCCATTTACCTAAATCTATTTTTGAAATAGAAGGCGCTAAAGAAGTTGCGATGGAATTCCGTTCCTTTTCTAAGACGGCTGGATTTACAGGAACACGTTGTGCTTATATCGTAATTCCAAAAGAACTAATGGGGTATACCTCTTCTGGAGAAAAAGTTAGCATTAATTCTCTTTGGTCAAGAAGACATACAACGAAGTTCAATGGAGTTTCTTATCCTATCCAGAAAGCGGCTGCTGCTTGTTATTCGCCGGAAGGAAAAAAAGAAGTGAAGGCAAATGTTGATTATTATATGAATAACGCGAATACAATCAAGACTTCTCTCAAGAGTTTCGGTTACGATATATTTGGCGGAACTAACGCTCCTTATATCTGGCTAAAGACTCCGCGTAATTTGAGTTCCTGGGATTTCTTTGATGAGCTTCTATCTAAAGTGCAAGTAGTTGGAACACCTGGTTCAGGATTCGGTCCATCTGGTGAAGGTTACTTTCGATTAAGCGCATTTGGCTCGAAGGAAAATGTTCTAGAGGCGATGGAGAGAATTAAGGGACTTTAAGCTAAAAACTCTTTCAACTCAATTATCGTCCCTTCTATTTCAATAGAGTCTGTGGGACGATAAATTTTCTTTTCTAGATATTTTCCTGCATCAGGATTTTTGTAAACTTCTACTTCCATGTCTTTTAAATTGATAAGCCAATATTCAGGAACATTTGCATCTGCATAAATAAATTGTTTTTGAAAATCGAGATCATAAGTTGTTATACTGACTTCAACTACAAGACGAGCAGTAGTCGGGTGAGATAATTTATATTCGCTTAGATCTCCGCAAATTATACTAACATCTGGCTCTGGTTCAGATTTTTTCGTAGATATAGGTTGCTCTATTTGAATAAAAAAACCGTTTTGTTCAAAAATTTTTCTTAGTATTTTTGAGATGGCGTTAATAATATAAGTATGTTTAGGAGACTCGGGAGTTTTATCGATTAGAATACCATCAATTAATTCAGTTTTTTTAGACAGAACTCCTTGCTCGACTAATTTATGATAATTGTTAACAGTCATTCTATAAACTTGTGCCTGAACATTTGGATGTTTTAATAAAGTCATTATACTTAGGATTTGAAAAAACTTTCTATTTTTGTCAAACTAAAAACTTTATAGTTCTTTGTAGACTTGCATTGTTTGCTCGGCTGCTTTTTTCCAGGTAAATCGTTTTGCATTTTCATAGCCTAGAGGGACTTTTGTTTTTAATAGAGATGGGTTTAGCATGAACAATCTAAATTCTTCTTGAAACTTTTTCTCATCTCTAGGGTTGAAGAAATAAGCAGAACCACGAAGCACTTCCGGCATTACAGAAGCATTAGAGGATAATACCGGACAGCCGACACCCTGCGCTTCTAGAAGTGGAAATCCGAAGCCTTCATAGAGAGAAGGAAAAATTAGCATCTTTGCATTTTGATAAAGTAAAGGCAATTCTTCATAAGAAATCTTTTGAAATGGAATGATGAATTTTTCTACAGGACGGATAATTTCGATTAGATGCTCCGGAATTTTTCCGCCGGCTCCTGCTAGAATAAGCGGCAAATCTAGATTTCCCTCTAACCAGAGTGGAGTGAGAGTTTTAATTACAAAGCCCAGGTTCTTATGGCCTTTTCCTATTCCTACAGTCAAAAGGTATTCATTTTCTAAGTTATACTTTAAGCGGAAGTCATTGCATTCTTTTTTGGAATGAGGTTTAAATAGTTCCTGGTTGAGTCCGTTATAAATTGTCTGAATCTTTTCAGTTGGAAAATGAAATACTTCGACTAAGTCTGATTTTGTGCATTCCGATACACTGATTACTTTTTTGCTAAATTTCTTAATCAAGTAAAAAATCAAATGCATATAGATTTGCTTTGCCTTACTCGGAAAAAATTCTTTCATCTTGTAAGGGATAATATCGTGTATTGTGACAATGCATTTTTTTAAATAGCGAATCGGAATATTAAAATGGGGAATATCCAAAATATCCATTTCTTTCATTTTGGAATGTCCCCAAAATTCTCGAATGCTATAGACTTTTACATTGTATTCGATAATTGGAAAGGATTTGTCTAGTTCATATTTGCTTAGAATTTCTTTGTTTCCAAAAAGGTAAATCTCAAGACCATCTCGCTTTTCTTTAGCTAAAGATTGAACTAAATTTAAAATGCGCACCCCGATTCCAGAGTGCTCTATCATGCGTGTATCAATTCCTATTTTTTTCATGCGATTCGATTGTATCCGTTCAATGCTGCTACTCGGTATGCTTCTGCCATAGTAGGGTAATTGAAAGTTGTGTTGATGAAGTATAACAGCGTATTAGCCTCATCTTTTTGTGTCATGATGGCTTGACCAATATGAACTATTTCAGAAGCTTCACTTCCAAAGCAATGAATTCCTAGTATCTGCAAAGTTTCTCTATGGAATAGTAGTTTAAGCATTCCAACTGTTCGTCCTGTGATTTGAGCACGGGCAAGATTTTTAAATAAAGCATGTCCTACTTCGTAGGGAATTTTTTCATCAGTTAATTCTTTTTCTGTTTTTCCTATGGAGCTAATTTCAGGACTAGTGTAGATTCCCGTTGGAATACTCTGGACTAATTTAAAATCGCATTTTCCTTCTACAATATGAGTAGAGGCAAATCGCCCTTGGTCGTAAGCGGCACTGGCGAGACTCGGATAACCGATAATATCCCCAACAGCATAAATATGAGGTAAGCTAGTCTGGTAGTTTTCATTTACTTCTAATTGCTCTCTTGCATTTACTTTGATTCCAATATTTTCTAAACCTAGCTCTTTTGAATTTCCAGTTCTTCCGTTTGCAAATAGAAATACTTCGGATTTAATTTGTTTTCCTGATTTCATATGAAGTATAACGGAATTATCCGTTAACTCGGCTTGATTGTATTCTTCATTGTGACGAATTAAAATTCCCTGCTCTCTCAAATGATAAGCCAATGCGTCAATAATTTCATCATCTAAAAAAGCGAGGAGCTTATCGCGAGTATTTACTAGATTTACTTTTGTTCCTATGCTTCTAAAAATAGATGCATATTCGCATCCAATGACACCTGCACCGTAAATAGTAATTGAGTGAGGAGTGTAATTTAATTTTAAAATAGTGTCGCTATCAAACACGCGCGGGTGAGTGAAATCAATATCCTTTGGATGATAGGGTCTCGAGCCTGTCGCGATTACAAAATAATCAGCGTCAAGGCGAGCTAAAGTATGATTTGAGTCTTTGACCTCGATAGAATTTTTATCAGCAAAAGTCGCACTCCCATAGTAGATATCAATATCATTTCGCTCATAAAAACTCTGGCGCATTTTTACTTGCTTAGAAATTACTGACTCAGCTGTTTTTACTAAATGCGGATATTCAACATTATTCGTATATTTTTCAAAGAGGGGATTCGTCTTAAAATCAACTAATTGCTGTGCCGCATGACGTAGGGACTTGCTGGGAATAGTTCCCCAGTGACTGCAACCTCCCCCAACGCGATCATATTTTTCGATGACAGCTACGCTCTTTCCTGATTTCACTGCTTTCATCGCGGCACCTTCCCCGCCCGGTCCGGTTCCAATTACGATAACATCATAGTTCTTTATTTGCATACTTGTTCTACATCGTATTAAATAAAATAGGTGTAAATCGTTTTATCTCTAATGATTTTTATAAATGACTCATTAAAAGAAATTGGAAGCAGCGTAGCTTCTGCCTGCCAGAATTTATTTATGAGAAGTGTTTAAGCTACTGAATAATCTCAACAGTATCGACTTGATCTGTGCTAATCTTTCGTATACCGGAGGAGGTTTCTACTCTAATATAGTCATTTCCTTGCTCTATAACTACTCCACGTAAAAAAGAGTCATTGGTTAAGCGAATTAACTCTAGTCGTCCATGCTTGTCTTTAATTTCTGATTCAGAAAGAGTAGTGGAATTTTCCTTAGCCTTTGGAATCATCTTCGAGTTTATTTTAAAGTGTGCAATTGCAGATGCCTTTGGAGTCAACGGAGAATACAGATTATTTTGTAAATATCCTACGAAAAGTAGAAATAATATGGCTAGAAGAATAATTTTTTTGTTTTTCATTTCTGGAGTAACCTCATTTTAAATAGTAGTTTATAATACTATAGATGCCTATGGCATTCTTCAAGGTTCATGATTAAATTCTATCTTTTTTAGGTTTAGTTTGATCATAAAACGTCAAAAGAACTCCACCTATTTTAATTTCATCTTGGTTTGTTAATGGGTATGGCTCGTTCGGATGAATCTTTTGGTCGTTTACGAAAGTGCCATTTGTAGAATTATTATCAGTAAGATAAAACTTTCCTATTTTTTTGTTGATGAATGCATGTTGTCGGCTGGCTTTCTTTGAGTTAATATGAATCATTTCTGATTTTTCTTCGCGACCAATTTCGTAGAAGTCTTTACTTAAATTCATTAATTGCTCGTCTAGCGTACCGGCTGCAATTGAAAGGTTTGCTACTGCTTGTCTATTTTTATAGTACCGATATATAAAAAAAATCATTCCAGAAATGGTCATTCCAATGGAAAGAATAACAATGTCGTCTTGAGGAAATTTCATGGGGCTAAACCTATAGTGGCTATTTTTTTTTTCAACACATTTTCGGAAATTTTTTGACTTAAGCTATTTCATCCGATTTCTTCATTAAAAAGGGAATGACTAAATGATGTAAAAAAAAACTATTGAAACCAACTTAGCCGAAGTGGCGGAATTGGTAGACGCACTGGTTTCAGGTACCAGCGGAGCAATCTGTGGGGGTTCGAGTCCCTTCTTCGGCAATATGCGTAAAATGCCATTTGTAACTTCTTTGTAATTAATTTGTAATAAATAATTGTAATGATGAGAGTAGTTATCGGATTGAGTGTTTAGCGAAAACAACTCTGCTCCGAGAAAGTGGTAAAAAAATTCCAAGGCAATTCTATGAAACATGCAAACCCAAAACCATCCTCAAAGGATCAGGTAAAATTTTTTTCGGCTACTGCTTTTGCAGCAATTATTATCACAGTTTCCTATATAATGGGTGTTCCACATTATTTCTTGGGTTGGATGGCATTTAGTGTAGCTGCATTTTCGGTTGCGGGCAATGATGCAATTCAAACTGTTGGAACTTTCATTGAGAGTAAAAGAAAGACTCATTGGGTTCCAAAAGTGGTAATGCTTTGTGGGCTCTTAATTGTTGTTCATGCGTATGGTTGGGTGCGTGACAATGGAGAAATTCATTTTGATCGCTTAAAGACATTTCCTGAGACCCCTGAATTTAATATTTTTCAGCTTTTGGCTCCTATAGTGCTCGTAATTATTACTCGATTGAAAGCACCTATTTCAACAACATTTCTTATCCTAGGACTATTTGGTGGGAGTAACATTGAAAAAATGTTAAACAAGTCATTCCTTGGTTATGGAATAGCCTTCTTATTTGCAATGGCATTCTGGGGAACTCATGCTTTCTTTGCAAAAAAGGAATACATGAAAGGCTTTGAGCCTAAACCCAAAAAAGAAAAGAAATGGGCAAAGCTTCAATGGCTGTCCACAGCTTTCCTTTGGATTGCATGGTTGTTACAGGATACTGCAAATATTGCCATTTTTCTTCCGAGAAAGCTTTCAATTTATGAATTTTTTGCTGCAATCTCAATCATTGCATTTGCGATAGGAATGATTATTCTATCGAACGGGGGAACAATTCAAGAAGTAGTCAGTGAAAAGTCAGATATTGCCTATTCTAAGGCTGCAACTTTGGTTGATATTGCGTATGCCTTAGTTCTCTTAGTATTTCAAAAACTAAGCAGTATTCCGATGTCAACTACATGGGTGTTTTTAGGACTCTTAGCTGGTCGTGAAATTGTATTGCACTTAATTACGAAGGAAGACAAACCTTACTTACAAACGTTCAGGCAAGTAGGCAAAGATGTATTACTTGCGACAATGGGTATAACAATCAGTCTTGCTATTTATTTTGCTTCTTCGTATATTTATCCAAATCAACCCTCCTCTAAAGGGAACTCAATTAAGTCTGGTAATCCCGCGGAAACAACGGCTCCTTCTCTTGAATCTAAGTCACCAGGAATTAAGGCACAGTGATTGGATTTTAGCATATTTTCTTCAATAAACCAAAAAACTACTTGCATAAAATCTCTTTTTACTATATAAAGTGCCAACTTTATGAAACTTAGGAAAAGGATGTGGACGTGATTATTGCAATAGATTCAGAATCAGAATATCTAGACAATACAGAAAGCTTATTGTCTAGCGCGAAATATAATTTCATAAAAGCTACCGAATACAAAAAGGGAATGGATTATGCAAAAACTGCAACTCCCGACTTGGTGATGATCGGAATTAATAGAATCGATAAAGAATTAATTGATGCTGTTCAATTTTTTAAAAAGAATGTGAATACTAAGAATATTCCCATTCTAGGTATTTTCAAGGAACAGAAGCGAACAGATATTGAAACTGGTTTTAAATTAGGAATTAGCGCGTATCTAGTTCAACCACTCGACAAGCATAGGCTTTTGGATAAGGTAAAAGAGCTAATGGAAATTTCGAAAGAAAACCAAAGTGATAAAATTTTATCTCGTAAAAGTCATATCATCATTGAAAGCCCTGCTCCGAACTTAACAAAGATTACCTTTAAATCAGGAATTTACAAGTATGTCTTGCCCCAAGTAAAAAAGACTTTCAATATGGAGTTTTTAAGATCGATTGAGACCAACCAGTGTTGTATTGATTTAAGAGATATTCAAGATATGACCCCAGAGGAGGTGATTATTCTGGAAAAAATAGTTGGTCTTTTCGGAAACAAAAAGTTATCTATTATTGCAGGTAAACATCTTGGGAAAATAATTGCTGGTTCTGAATTGAGTGATAAATCAAATCTATTTATGTCTTTAGAAGACTATGTAGTTTTTCTGAGAGCTGCCAAAATTCTGTTCTAGATTACAACAAAAGCACATTTTTTACCGTAGATCTCCTCGAATAGGTCTTTCTTTTGATGGGCTGACCATATATCGATGTGTGGATCTACGTCTTTTCTAGCTTTAACCTTAAAGACTACTACTTCATTTTGTAATTCACAGCTAACTTCTTCGGCAATACCTTGATGACTTCTATCTAGTCCATCTGCAATTCTAAGAATGGAGGCTAGCTTCTTGACGATTAACTGATTTGCTGGTGAAAGCTTAATAAACTCAGCATGTTTGGGCTTTGGTGGGCTTTTTCTATGATACCGAGTAATTAAGGCAATAATTTCGATTTCGTCAAAGTTAAAGCCAACCATTAACTCTGAATTGCGAATAATATAATAACTATGCTTGTGATGCGAACTATGAGAAATACCAAATCCAATTTCATGCAATAAAGCGGCTGCTTCCAAATATTCCCGTTCTTCGCTTGAGCATTTATGTAAATTTCGTAAGTCATCAAATATTTTCAACGATAGACTACTTACTTTCTTTACATGCTCCGCCTCATAAGGAAAGGAATTGAACAAAGTATTGATTGCCTTTAAACGAATATTGTCTAAGGAACTAACAGTATCTTGTTTATTGTCTCGACCTTCCCATTTTTTTATAGTATCGTATATAATTCCTTCTCTCAAGGCGTAATCGGAAACAGTCATCGATTTAATATTAAAGCTTTTAAAAATCTGCTCTAGAATAATGCTTCCAGCGACAATAATATCAGCTCTCTTAACATCTAGACCTGGAACTTTTGTGCGTTTTTTAAGGGTATTTGCAGCATTCAGAGTATTTCTTACTTTTGTCAAATTACCAAAAGTGAAAATAAAATTATTAAGGCTGCGAGGCATTTCTTCATTATTCTCAGCGAGAACCATTTGGGCTATAGCCTGAACAGTCCCTGATGAACCAATAATAATATCTGGAGCTAGTTTCTCGATCTCTCTTTTGTAGGGAGCTATCATTCCTTCTACATATAATTTGCATTGGTTTATATCGGATTCATTATCAGGATCCCCTGCAAAGAATTTATCAGTGAGTCGAATTGCTCCAATTTTTAAACTTTGTGCAAATTCAACATTGCCCCGTTGACCAATCAATATTTCAGTGCTACCTCCACCAATATCGATTAGCATGATTTTTTTATCGAAAACAGGTAGACCTTGTAAAATCCCAAAGTAAATGAGTCGCGCTTCTTCAAAACCACTCACAACTTCAATATTTATTCCTAATTCTTTTCTTGCCTTTTCTAGGAATACTTCGCGATTTTTGGCTTCCCTAAGAGCACTGGTTGCTACGGAACGAATTTCAGCATTCTGAATTTCAGCAAGTCCCTTAAATCTCTTTAAGCATTTGATTCCACGATCTATTGCATCTGGAGTTATCACTTCATCAGGACCGGATCCGCTGCCTAACCGAACTGATTCTTTTTCCTTTCCTAGAGACTCAAATGTTCCATTTGGATTGACTTTAACAATTATAATATGAAAGGAGTTAGTGCCGAGGTCAATCGCCGCTAAATTTCTTTCTTGCATGTATTACCTGATTTTTTCTTTTGCGATTTTAGAATCCATGATTGTTTTTTTGCGGTAATATTGAACTAACTTCTCCAACTCCGCCAAATCATAGCATTTTATTCTATCTTGATCAATCTTCAGAAATTTATTCGCATCAAATAGTGAATATAGAATTTTTTCGTCGCGATTATCAGATAGACCCACCATTTTAAGTAAATCTCTTACGGTAATATCAAAGTCATAAAAAGACTTTGGAATTATTTTCGCTCTGTTCTTTTCAGCTAAAGTTAAGAGTGTATCCGCAATTCTACCTTGCGGATCTTTTATCATTAAATTTGCTAACTGCTTGTAAGCGATCCAGATTCTTTCTGACAAAATTGTAATTAGGCGACTTGCTAGTTGAGGTTGTGCTTTAACCATACCTTCGAAGTTTGCCTTATTGATTGCAAGGACATCTGTATATCCGAATGCCACTGCTGAAGCGGAACGAGGCTTGTTATCTAAAATTGCCATCTCGCCAAAAATATCACCTGTCTGTAAGACTGCTAACATAACTTCATTGTTATTTACAATTTTTGAAATTTTAACTTTACCACTTTGAATAATGTATAGTTCACGACCCGGTTCATGCTCACAAAATATTACTTTGTTATCTGCGTAGGATCTATTAAACTTAGTTTCATCAATCGGTGGTAAGGCAATTGGCTGGTTTAAAGACATCAACTTTTTCTTTACTTGCGGCACATATTGACCAGTTGGTAGGTATTTTAAATAGCTTTGATAGGCATATGTGGCATGTTCAATGTTGCCTTGACTAAAATAATATTCACCCATATTGTATAATTGATTTAAGTCTTCGCTGACCGTATTCCTAAATGATAACCTAGTAATTGTTTGGTCAAATTGACGTAATTTCATTGAGAAATAACGAATAATTTTCATGGCAACAGGAGTATTTCGTTGAATTAATGTGCCAAATTGATCATAGCTTACCGAAATAAGAGACACATTCGTCAACGCTCTTGCCGACTCAATCTGCGGGTGTTGGCTCATTGCAGCTACAACGCCAAAAAAATCTCCAGGACCAACAACTTGATTTGGATCTTCCCCAACGACTGGATTTTCGCGGCCAACACTTACCTTGCCTTCACGGACAATATAAAAATTATACGCTTCCTTCTTACCTTCTACAATAATATAAGAATTTGCCGTATAGTTAACGATTTGGAAGCTTGGTGTAGACATTAATAAGTTACTCTTATTTTAAAATTAATCATTTGAATATTATTATAAATATGTTTCCTTTACAAATATTATTTCCCTTCTATAAGAATCAATGTTTTATTTGAATTTTAGCTTAATATTTTTATTCTTTGTTCATTTCTTCTTTTATTTGGAATCCATCTTCTTCCAAAATTTGATTTTGCTTCAATTCTATTTCTGCATCTTTAGCAATCTTGCTCGAATATAGTTGATTTCTTACATTTTCTAGAATTTTCTTGCCATCTTTTGATCTACCAACCATTAACATTTTCTTTCCTGCATCCAAATAAGAAGTAAGTCCATCTTCCGTTGTGGGATTTTCTCTATATATTAATAAGTCAACTTTAATAGAGTCATCTAGCATATCCTTCTTTTTATAGGCAATGCTTAATAGCTTTAGAGATTTCAGAGTTGCAGAATGTCCCGGAAATAAAAAGAGAAATTCGTTTATTTTATCAATGCAACTTTTATAATTCCCGTCTTTAAACTGCTCCGAAGCCTTCAAAAAATACATTTCACCTTGGCTTTGTCTTTGTGTTTTAAATATTTCAGTATAATTGTCTGAATTAAGTTGAGCAAAACTTGACTGACATATACCAAAAAAAGACAATAAAATGAATCCTAAATTAATTGCAAAGACTCTTGACACAATTTTATTATCGAACAAAAAATGTAAAAATCGTAGAATCTTAATTGGAGTTTGTTATGAAAATGAAAATATTTATTCTGATTTTAGTTGGATTGTTCCCATTATCGGCTGGTAATGTCGGCAGTGACTGCACATTTAAAGGGAAAAAGCTATTCGGTAAAATACAAATCGTGAGTTCTTTCCCTGATATAAAAGTGCAAGTAGTTGACTCCTTTCCGGACTTAAAGGTTCAAATGGTAAATTCTTTTCCAAGTTCGTGTGGTAAATGGCAATCAGTTACATCCTTTCCTGATTTAAAAATTCAGTTTGTAACCTCTTTTCCTGATATCAAAATTAAATACGAAAGTTCCTTTCCTGGAATTCCTTAACTCACCTTACAAAAGGTGACTGCCCGCCGTGCCCATCGCTGGATTTGGGGCTACACCCGAACTCAATGTTGCTCCCTAATAAGGGTCGCAACATAAGGCGGGCTATTGATTTTATTAATTTATTAGATTTATCGAATATTCTTAATTTCATTAGAACTTCCATAGTTTTATTACTTTGCGTAAGGTGAGTCCTTAATTTTTTTTCTTCCAAAGTAAACGATCTTCTCTTAGTTTTTTTTCATTCAGGCTTGGACTAAGCCTCATCATTAGAAGGGAACTAATTTGCATATCTGCTTGGGCAGAGGAGGAAACTTTCCATTCTTGAATGAAAGGAATCATTTGTTGAAAGATTTCCTTGTTTAAAAAATCTCCTGAGTTTGGGGTATTTGCGATTAGCCCCCAAACTTGAACTGCTTCTTTTTTTTCACGATTACTTCCTGTCTTCATTCCTCTATCCCATAAAATTCTTCCTTTTTCAAAAATGGCATCGGATCTTCGATAATTTTCAGGAGTATTGGCTAATAGGTAATCCATAATTTCGAGTTTCTTGCGATGATAGAGTTTAAGAGCATCTTCGTGTGATTTGATCTTCTTCTCTCTTAATATTGGCGCATAACGTTCGACTGTTTGGCGAAGAGTTTCAACTCGAATTTGTTTTTTCTGTTCTGATGGTAACTGTTTTAAGTTATTTTCATTTATGAAAAATTGTCCAATTGCATTCGATTGAATTTCGTAAATGTTTTCCAAAGTAAATAAGATTTCAGTTGCAGTTTTTGTTCCTTTTAACTCTGAGAGAAGATTCATAGAGTTCTTAAGATAATCTTCTTTAAGTTCTGATAGTATAAGTCTCTGAACATAAGAGGTAAATCACCTTTATCAGGATCATGTCCTAAAAACTTTTCAATAAAATCGGATAGCTGCTCTTCTTTTGGAAGAATTAGTGTATTATCAAAGTATTTCCTTTTATCAGCTTCTGAAATTTTTAACGGTGGTTTAAGTTTTAGAAGTTGATCGTCTTTTGTAATCTTTGCAGAAATGGCTTCGTTATCATCTTCAATCTCGTTTCGAAATTTTTTTATAATTTCATTTCTTTCTTCGTATTTAGCCAGCTCTTCAGGAGAGTTTTTAATATCTTCTTGAAATGGTTTTTCTATCGAATGAATGGTAGGAAAAACTTCTTTAACAATGATATCTTCATAAGATCGTTGTCTACGAATGTAACTCTCTGCAACAGTTCCATCTTTAATAATATTTTCAAAATCTTCTTTAAAATTTTTTCGGAGGCCTTTAGTGTCTTTTAGGCGCTTGACTAAATCCTTCCATCCATTTTTTTCCAAGGAATCTAAATCTAGTTTAGACGCAACATCTGCATTGTCCTCATTCGATTCACCCTTTGAGTTGCCCTTAAATCCAGATTTATCACCTGCTTCTAATGCATCAGATTCAGATTCTGTAGAAAACTCCATAGACAGAAGTTCTTCCCAATTCGAAATTTCTTCTTTTATTAGGACAGGTTCATCAATTCCGCAAATTAATTCCATTGCATGACTAAAAGGAAAAATGACCAGCAAAGAAATTGAGAGATGCATTAATAGAGAAATATAAAAGGAAATATAGAGACGGGGAGACATTGATTCAATATTTTTCATTTGCATTCGTATAGGTCAAGTAAATATTGAATCTGAGCGTCGGCTCATCGAATAGAATTCAATAATTCAAATAACCAATCATGAAAAAATTTATTACCGCATTTTTAGCGATCCTAGTTCTAATAATTTCAATTAGATCTTCTAGATTCTTATACCAAAGTTTGGATTGGTCTTTGGCATATTGCATTGATATGGTGTTGATGAAGTTTTTTGCATGGTCACTTGATCGTGGAATCTGGCCTTACACAGATATATATACTTATAACTTACCAATGACAATTTATATAAACTGGGTCGCTCTCAAAGTTTTTGGGGATAGCTCTTGGGGTTTTCGCCTACTAGATGTTAGCTGGTTAGTTTTTTTAACGGGAGTAACATTCATTTATCTCAAGAGAAAAGTTACTGCGGTTATTATTGCATTGGTCGGTGCAAGTCTTTGTCTTACTCTTAGTGAGAATGCTACAAACTTTGGAGCATTCCAAAGAGAAACTATGATGCTTCCATTTTGGATTCTATCTTTAATTTCTTACGATAAAATAATAGAGGGCAAATCTCAGAGATTACATGGATTTTTACTGGGAACATATATTTGTTTTTCTGCATTGGTAAAACCAACAGGCTTTCTTTTATTGATATTAATTTTAATTTCTCTTTTGTGGCGCTCACTCACTAATTCAAAGTTTTCATGGAAGGATACAGCATTCTTTTACTTGAGCATTTTTGTCGGTGGATTTTTAGTTTTGTTTTTTTCATTACTACCTTTTATTATTCATGGAAATTTAGTTGCCTCTTTTAAAGGTTGGCTTAGTTATTTCAAAGATCTTTCAATTTCTTTAGAAATTCTTTCGCCAACTGAATTGGTTGGAAATATATTTACTTTTGCACCGTCTCATTGGTTTATACCACTCAATGAACCAATCGCTGAATTCCAAAACAATGGACATCTTTCTTTGTTTCATTTCTGCCTAATCAGTATATACCTCTATCTGTTACTTTTAAATAAAATAGATGTAGGACCATTTATGATATTACTTAGCGGTCTTTTAAATTATTTAATTCAGGCAAAAGGATTTGCTTATCATTTATTTCCTGTATGGTTTGCTGTATTGTTAATGATAACACTTTTATTAGATTTTTTTTATAAAGCATCTACGGAGAAAAAGAAATGGATTTCATTCGGATCGGTTTCCATTATTATAATCATCGGGATAACGGTTGTAAATCAGCAATCAAGATCTTTGAGGCTTTATAGAGGAACTGAACTCTATACAGATTTTAATCAAACAAAGAAAGATACTCAAAAAATTGAAGTATTGGAAGTGTTAAAAAAAATAAATTCTGAAATAAAAATTAAACCGGCTAAAATTCAAGTTTTTGAAGCATATCATTCCGTGACACTTAATTCTATAATGGATGAGAATATGCATTTAGTTAGCAAATATCCAGAAGCATATATTTTTTATAATGATAGTCCGAACATGAACAAGTATAAGTTGGATATGCTTCATAGTCTCAATGCCGAAAAACCAGATATAATCGTTCTTAACAAAGAAGGAACGTTTCGACGAAGTAAAGACTTGTTTCAGACTTTTCCAGAACTCAACGATTTTCTGAAAGAGTATACCTTGGAAAAAAAAGTAAGAGAAATTAACAATGTTACTTACTTTATCTATACTTTAAACCCAGAGAAAAATATCCCAAGACTGGAACTAGAAAGTAAAAGGAAGATCTCGAATCCTTAGATCCTCTACGGCTTGTTTTTGCTTTGAGGTCTTTTTCCATTTCTTACGAGAACGAGATTTAGGTTTTGCCTTTTTATTTTGATTTAAGGACTCTAACAGATTTTCGACCATAGCATTAATTTGATTAAAATCTTCCTGATTAGATGTAAGGCTTTCTTCAGTTTGTTCAGGTTGATGCTTAAATAGTGAGTTATTCATAGTTTTTACCTCTTTTTCAATTGTATGTATGGATGGGACAAGTTGGAATCGATTAATGAATTAAACTAGTTTCACTTAAAAAATTAACCAGAGTGAAATTGACTCGATAAAATAAAAATCTTGCAATTAGTTACCATTGCCATTACAAAGGACATACGATGTTGGATATAGATGATTTAGTTACCAAGCTGATAAAGGGTCAGCCAATTTCCGTTCGTTTTAAGTATACGAACGATAAAGTTTTACAGGAATTCCATGTTTTATTTATTCATATTTTGGGATATTTCGACCAATTATTTTTATTAGAAGTCTCTTTTACAATTCTCAAAGAAATTTTATATAATGCAAGTAAGGCGAATGCAAAAAGGCTTTTTTTTATTAGAGAAGAACTGGATATTTCAAATCCTGAAGATTACCAAAAAGGGATGGCCATTTTTGCTGATGAAGTGACGATGAAATGGGCAGACCAACAAGCCTATCTTGATAAATCGCATTTTTACATTCAATTTGATGCGAAGATCAAAGACAATGTTTTATATGTTCAAGCCGAGAATAACGCACCAGTTTTACCAGAAGAGCAAGAACGAATATTTAAGCGAATAGAAGCTGCAAAGAAATACAATGATTTATCGGATGCATTTATGGACATGTCTGATTCTACAGAGAGTGCTGGGCTAGGACTTATTCTAACCCAAATTCTTTTAAAGAATTCAGGAATCGGTCGTGATAATTTCCGCATTGAGTTTCAAGGTGACAAGACGATTGCTCATTTTAAAATTCCTGGTCAAGTCGTTCCGATCATAACCAATAGCAAATTTAATGAGCAAATACTGAATGAAATTGAAGGCTTGCCTCCTTTACCACAAAGTGTTAGCAAAATTATTATGCTTTGTAATAAGCCTGATACTGATATTAATATTCTAACGAATGAAATTGAAAAAGATGCAGTATTAAGTGCAGACTTATTAAAACTATCCAATTCATCTTTATTCATTACTCGCAATAAAGCAAATACTGTATTATCCGCTGTCAAAGTAGTTGGTTTAAAGAATATAAAAAATATGTTATATGTTTCCGGTGTTCGCAAAATCATGGGTAACCGCTACGACAAAGTTCAAAAGATATGGGATCATTGTGCAAAATGTAGTTTCTTTGCAAAGGTCATAGCCTTGGATAGTTCTAAGCATAAACTCGCTGACCTGGCTGCAACCGGTGGCTTGCTGCATGATATTGGTAAGTTAATCATTCTCTCGCTTGATAAGAAGATTGTAGATAAAATGACGAATTTTCAAATGCAAGAGAAAGATAGTTCTGTTTTAATTGAGGAATTTACAGTCGGAATCAGCCATGCAGATATAGGAGGGCGATTGCTAAAGAAATGGTCGTTTCCTGAAGATTTGATTCATATTGTAGAATTCCATCACAGACCTTTTCTTGCGCCTCCTGAGCACAAAGATTTACTAGAAATTGTTTATCTAGCAAATATGATGTTGGATGCATTAGATAATCGAGCTAATTTTTTCACTATTAACCAGGAAATTCTGAAAAATTTCAAATTGGATAATGAAGCTGTTTTTAATAAGTATTTAGAAAAAATAGATCAACAGTTTAAAGTATCCCACTATTAAAATAGATTGCTAGAACTTAAAAATGTTTCCTTCGTTCGAAGTGATAGATATATTTTAAGAAATATTAATATATCTATTGAGCCTAATCAAAATTGGGTGATTTTAGGAAAGAATGGGTCAGGCAAAACAACTCTTATTAATTTGATTTTTGGTTACCATTGGCCGACTGTTGGTATCGTGAAAGTTTTTGGGAAGACTTATGGAGAATTTCCAATTAGGAATATTCAACATAGGATTGGAATTTTGCAAAGCTATTACCAAGAGGAAAGAGTTCAGAGAAATCTCTCTGTAAAAGAAGTAATTGCGACGGGACTTTTAAATTCTATTGGAATATACTCAGATCTAAATTCTTCTCAAGAACAAAAGTTAGATTTGATTCTAAAAAAAAACTTGTGGATTAAAAACCCCGATCAAAATTACAGCTTGTTATCCGCTGGAGAAAAGAAAAAAATATTATTATTACGAGCCTTGATTTCTGATCCAGAAATTTTGATTTTGGATGAACCCTGCTCGTCACTAGATTTGTCCGCGCGTGAGGATTTTTTTGCGTTGCTAGAGGCATATAAGCTTAATGGGCGAACGATAATTTTAATTACTCATAGAACTGACGAAATTCCAAACTACTTTAATTATGCGCTGCTTCTAAAGGACGGAGAAATTGTTGCATCCGGATTAAAGGAAAAAATTTTTACATCTGATAATTTATCCAATACTTACGATCTAAAGGTTGAGTTAATAGAGAGAAGCGGTCAATACTTTACGAATGTTATCAAATAAATCATTGTGAAATTTTATATTTTTGCACAATGTGAAAAATGTATTCTCTAATTCTAGATACATCTAAGGGTTTCGTTATAAAGTCAACCATTCCCAGATTAATGCATTTCTCCCGATCAAAATTATTAGTATTTGCCGATAAAGCAATAATTAAAGGTTTATCAGTAGAATGTTTTTTTGTTTTATTGATTTGCTCTGTGGCTTCAAATCCATTCAAAACTGGCATTCTTAAATCCATGAAAATAATATCAAAATCATTGGTTTGGCAGATTTCAACAGCTTCCATACCATCGTAAGCTGTTTTTACATTGTAGCCCAATTTCTCGAAAACTTTCTTTCCAAGCTTAATATTGATTTCGTTATCATCAACTAATAATATCTTTAAAGGAATCTTAATTAGTTTTACTTCTTGCTTATTCGGTTCAGGAATTGTATTATCACTTGAAGCGGTATCCTTATGAATACTGTCACAGTCTTCAGTTTCAATTGTAAAATGAAAAATACTTCCTTTACCTTCCAGACTATTTACACCTATAGCGCCATGCATCATTTCAACTAAGCGTTTGCTGATTGCGAGACCAAGCCCAGAGCCTTTGTATTGTCTAGAATTAGAAATTTCTCCTTTCGTATACATTTCAAAAATTGTATCAATTCTTGAAGCAGGAATTCCTATTCCAGAATCTCTAACTTCAAATTCTAATATGAGTTTGAAATCTTTCTTTTCTTTAATTGCTACACTCAAATCTATACGACCTGATTTTGTGAACTTCACTGCATTTGCCAGGAGGTTTAAAAGTATCTGAGATAATCGAATCCTGTCTCCCGAAATGAATTTTGGAACGTCAGGCGAAATAGTATATTTTATAACATTATTATTTAAGGAGGCAATGCTAGATGAAATAGATAAAATTTCTTTTATAAGATGTGGTAAATCAAATGGGTTGTGTTCTAGTTCCGTATTGCCTGCTTCCATTCTTGTGAAATCAAGTATATCGCTTATAAGTGTAAGTAAGTTTTTTACACTTGAATCAAGAATTGTAACGTATTCTTTTTGCTCCTCACTTAATTTCGTGCCATCCAAAAGTTGTAGAATACCTATCACTCCATTCATTTGACTTTGTATCTCATGACTCATATTTGCAATGAATTCATTTTTGTTTTGAGTGGCGATTTCTCCTTTTGTTTTTTCCGCTGTAAGCTCTTCCTTTTGCTGCAATATGATCGCATGAGATGCAAGTTCGCGAATTTTAAAACTAAAGCTGATTCTAGATGCGATAAATGCAAGCATAACGGCTACTGTAGAGTTAACCCAGAGTCCTTCTGTTCTCTCTGGAACACTTTGAAATATTGGAATTATGAAAATGAACAATGCTTGTGCAAAGCCCAGCTTCATGAATTCTAAACCGAATTTGAATTTAAAAAAAACGGGTAAGCAGAAAACAGATATAATAAATATTGAAATATCACCAAATAGCATTTGATCGATCGCAGAAAAAAAAGCGCACCAAATCTGAAGCACAAAGGATATTGTGTAACAATAAAAATTTCGAAAATTCCAGCTTGGTATTCTTTTTGAAAAGAGTAGGTATAGAAAAAATGAAAAAGTTAAAAATGCATAGAGTAAACCATGCATAAAAAAGATATATTTATAGCCAAGGTTTGAAACCCAAAGCCCGTCTCGATATTTAGTATAATCTAGATACAAAATTGGAATATGCAGAACAAAAAGAGCAACGAGTCCAATAATCAAATTGGAAAAATTGGATTCATAAATTTTATCGAATAAATTCGATTTGTTTTGATCGCCTAGCTTTTTAAATTGATTTAGAATCAGACTTTCCATTATCGTATTAGAAATTTTTATGTTCTTAAGTTGTTTTAGAGTCAATATATTAAAGTGAGAGTCCAGTGTATCCTATGAGTCAATTTTATGAAAAGCATATTTTTGTTTGTGAAAATATTAGAGAAGGCGAAAATGCTCGAGTTTCTTGCGGAAAGCATAATTCCAAGAAAATAAGAGAGTATTTAAAGCAAAAAATCAAAGAAGTTGCACCGGGTAGAAATATTCGAATCAATATGAGTGGTTGCTTAGACCGTTGTGAATTGGGACCTGTCCAAGTCGCTTACCCGGACGGGGATTGGTTTGCCTTGAAAACGGAATCGGATGTGGATCAGTTTATTAAACACTATATCCAAGAAAATTCTTTGAGTGCTTTAGGGAATTTAGGAATAAAATTATAATTTACTTTTAGTTTTTTTTAAAGTAATATTGAATTGTCTTTGAAGCAGTTTTTAAATTAATAAGGGGTTTTGCATGGAAAATTCACCGATTACACCTCAACTACTAGCTACAGTTTGGTTCATTAATTTTTCTCTTATGACGATTCGCTATCTTTTATTTGCTGGAGTTGCTTATTCTTTTTTCTGGATTTGGAAAAGAGAAAAATGGCAGTATAAAAGAACACAAATGGATTATCCAGATAAATCCAAACTTTGGTATGAATTCAAATATTCAATGATAACTATGACAGTTTTTGCATTCGTAGGCGTTGGAGTATTTACGGCAAAGAAATATGGTTTTACATTTTTATACACTGATATTTCTGAATTTGGAATTGGATATTTTATTTTGAGCATAATTGTGGCTATCCTCATTCATGATACATTTTTTTATTGGGGTCATCGACTTATGCATCATAAATCCATTTTTAAATATGTCCATAAAGTTCATCATAATTCAACAAATCCATCCCCGTGGGCAGCGTTTTCTTTTCATCCATATGAAAGCGTTATTGAAGCTTTGATTGTTCCTATTCTTGTTGTGATCATGCCGATTCATCCTCTGGCGATATTGGCATTTCTACTGTATATGACATTTATGAACGTGTTAGGACATTTGGGATTTGAATTGTATCCGAAGGGTTTTACAACTCATTGGCTTTGGAAATGGAACAATACTTCAACCCATCACAATATGCATCATAGATTTTTTAATTGTAACTACGGTTTGTATTTCAATTTTTGGGATAGAGTCATGGGAACAAATCACCCAAACTACCATAAAGTATTTGAAGAAGTAACTTCTAGAAAGCCTATTATGGAAGCTTAGTGTATAAATACCTCCATTATTAGAAGGCATATCCCTACAACCAACATAGAACTGACCTAGAAGCCACATAGAAGCCGAATTCGGCTCGAACATGGCTTCTATATTAGAGTAAGATCAGAACTAAGTAAATCCATAACCTGCGCAAGACAAAGCGGATTTCTATGTCATGGAAGGTTGGTTTTTAGTTCAACAAATTAAAGAGAAGAAAATTTATTATCTATTACTTTGAGATAAGAGGATAGTTCATCCGTTTCTACGCGATGGCGAGTTTCGGAATTGTAGGTATCTAAAATCTTTTCTCCGTCCACAATGTAGTTGTATAGATATTCACCTGGACGAAGTTTTTTTCTGAGTTTAAAAATTCCATTTCTATCTTTTTGAAGATAATCATGTTCGGGATTCCATTGATTGAAATTTCCCACTAAAGAAATTACGGATGCATTTGGTTTGTAAATTTGGAATTCTACTGTAATGAAATCTAAGTCCTCTGTCATTTCATCAGAAATTACACGAGCCGAGATATGCTTTTCGAAATCAAAATTTTCTAGAAGATATTCGGAGTAATAAGAACCAGCTCCATCTGAGTGACGATTGGAATTTTCGACATCAAAGTCAAAGAGATTATCTACTTTGAATTTGTATTCATAAGAGACTACAGCTTCTTCTTTTCTATTCTTAAAATTTGCTGGAATGAGTGCATGAAAAACACCGAATTTGTTCTTTGTCATTGGAATGCAACGCCAAGAAGAAAAATTTCCACAGATGGAAACATCTGAGTTTTTCAATCCATTGTAAGTAAAAAGGATTCCTGAATTTAAAAATTGTCCACGCTTTGCGTAAGCGTCAATATCAATCATTTTAATGTAGCGAGGGGGAATGGCTCTCTTTAAGCTAGCAATCTGCCAATAAAAATAGATTTTGTTATTGGTAACTTTCTCTTCTGTTCCTTCTAATTCCTTGCTGGAATAAGAGCCGACCCAATCAACAGTGTCTTGTCCAATGACGCCAAATCCGAATAAGGATAAGAATAAAAATAGGAGTAAATATTTCTTCCGAGAAGGTTTTCTCTGGATGATTTTTATTTTCTTTTTTTTGGATTCAGGCATGTTCGATTTTTAAAGGTATAATTCCCGTATTCTTTTGTCTAGTACTTTCAATGCAATCAGTACACAAATTTATATCCGTAGCAATGATAAATAATTAAACAATTGAGTTAAAGTTAGTTATGTACATTTTCGAACTTATGAAAGGAAAAAAAGTAATTTTTTTTTAAACTTTGTGAGATTTGAGAAATATTATATCGAAATGCTCGCCTTTTCCGATAATGGAAATGACCCACTATAAACCGAACGAATATGGCAAAGCTAACAAAAGATGAATTCAGTAAGATCGCAGAGATTTTATCTCCATTAGATAAAGATCCTATAAGAAATGAAACTCTTAATCCAATGTCGAGAGTGCTCCGCAAGATTAAGGGATTGCCTGAATTAATCCCCGATAAAGACGAAGCTTTAAACGAGGTTAAGGAAGAGCCTGATACTATCGAGGGTGGGATAGAGCTTGCCGACGATGCCATTTTAGAATCTACCACGCCTCCTCAAATGAAATACTTTGATGAGAATGATGTAGATATTGATGAACTTTTAAATGATGCTCCGGATTTAATCTCCGGACAGTCAGTTACACCCAAAAAAGAAATAATTCAAGATACACCACCAATCACTCAAGTCGATGAGGATTCAAACGCATTTGGTGTAGATGATCCATTTGCTGTTTCTTCCGAAGCACAGGATGAGCCTTTTGATGACTTGCCCGCAGCAGATGATTCCATAGCAGAGAGTGATCCGTTTGGTGGCTTCGATGACAAGCTGGAAGATTCGAATACAGACTCCATCGAAGAAGATCCGTTTGCAATGGATGATCCGGATTTAGGTCAGCAGAACAATGAGTATACCGATGATGACCCTTTTGGAAGTATGGACGCTGCTTCCGACGAAGATCCATTTGGGGATGTTGGAACTGCATTCAACAAAAGTTCAGTTCCGAATGCAATGGATACAGATCCATTTGCAGATGTTGTTCCAGGCGGAATAGGAATGGATTCAGAAGACGATCCATTTGCTGATTTAAGTGATACTAGCTCATCTACAGAAGAGGATCCATTTGGGGCTATTGGTCAATCTACGGAAGCAACTGTAGACGACCCTTTCTCTGGGTTCAATGAAGATATTGGTAATACAAATGAAGACAATGATCCGTTTGCGGATATTGGCAAGGAGTCTTTAAGCGAAGAAGATTCTTTTGCTGGGCTCGATGACAATGATTCTACCTCTAACGAGGATTCGTTTGGAGATTTAGGAACTATTTCCGACGGTTTCGGTGACTCTAATGATTTGGCTGGATTTGATGATAGCACATCAAACGATATGTTTGGAGATTTAGATTCTAGTCAACCTGTAACTGACGACAGCTATGATAGCTCTTCCTCTTTTGATTCTTCTGGTGTTGATGACGATCCATTTGCAGATATACAGCAGTCCACTGGAATGGGACATGATTTTGAAACAGAGAATACCGTTGATGACTTCGCCTCTTCCTTTGATGATTTAGGAAGTGGAATTGGAGATGTAAACGGGGATACTAGTAGCTCACTCGATGTAATTGATGATGCAGGTACTGCAACCGAATCAAGCTACGATAGTTTAGATGAAGACTTAGATAGTCTTGCCCAAGAAGAAGAAGCGGAAGAAGATTTGAGTGATGAAGAACTCGCAGTCATTCAGCAAGAAATTCTCAAGTATCCGCCAAAACTCAAAAGAACAGTTATCGATGTAATTACAAATGATAAGCTTCCAAAATCAGAGCAACGAGAATTAGTTGAACTTATTAAGTCGTCCCAAAAGCCCGAGGATATTGCCGCATATCTGACTGAAAAACTTGGATACCCGGTTGATCTTTATGATAAGTCGGGCGCATATTCTGAGCGGGGAATCCCTGTTATCTCCACAAAACCAATCTATACAAAAGAAGGGGAGTTAAGACGCAGGGAGTTAATTAAACGAACAGCCCTTATGGCTGCCGCAGGAATTTTACTAGTCGTAGGATTAATTAGTTCTTATAAATATGTTCTTCGCCCTTTTCAAGCCGCAAGACATTATAAAGAAGGAATTGAATACATAAAAAAAGCTGGTGTAGCAAAAGACTCAACGGAAAGATCTCGTGCATTAGCAGATGCCAAAACAGCATTTGTAAAAGGTGAGAAAATCGAACCAAACAGTTTAGAATACTTAAATAAATTTGGTGTTGCTTACAGCAAAATTGGAGAATACGACCAAGCATTTGAAAAGCTCTTTGGGGTCGTGGAGCCTGACTTTGGGGCAGAGAAAAATGGGAAGGGGGAATCCTGGACAGAAAGAACAGAGGTTCCTTACATACAATTATCTTCAAAGACTTCTTGGGATAATGATAAGTTACCCCTTGGCGGTAGAGTTGTTCCAGATGGTGATATGATGGTTCTTGTTTCTGGGGCTCAAAAGAAGCAAGTCGAACGAAAGATAAAGGTTGCAGGTGCTTATATAGTTGCTAGATTAGAAAAAAATATTCATGATAATCAAACCTATATCAATCTAGGAAAATTTCATTCTAATATTGCAAATCTTTTTAATAAGCCTACGATGGGAACTTCTCGTAGTTTTAAGAACGACAATCTTGCCGTCAGTTATTTTAAAGAAGTATTTACAGATGGCGAAGATGAGAACAATGTAGAGGCTACTGCTGGTTTGGCGAAAGTCTACTACAATCAAAAGAACTTCGCGAAATCAGTATTCTATTATAATAAGATTGTTGAAAAATTTCCAGACAATGCGATCGGTCATGGTGGGTTACTCAGTAATTACATTGAAATGTGGAAAGGGGATCAGAATCCCCAGTTCGTTTTGAATCATCATAGACAAGTTCGAAATGCGCTTGGAATAGAAGACGACTTATCGCTTTTTGTCTTAGCAAAATTGGCTGCTTTCTACATTGATTTGAATGCTTCTGAGGTAAGAATTAAATACAATATCAATCCGGAAGATCAAGTTACGAATATGGATCTTGAGGATAATGTTGAACTTCTCCTTAATACCGCTTTCTTCAAAACGGAGAAGGGCGAAGATGGAGAAGATGTCAAAGGAGATGAATTCGCTGAAGGCTATTACCAACGAGGAAGATTCTTAATAAACAAAGGCGAATCTATTCGTGCACTCAAACAATTTGAATTTGCTGCTAGTTATGATCCAGCCCATTATTTGTCTGTAATGGAAATGGGTGAGCATTATATGAGGTTAAATAATTATTCCGAAAGTATTGACTTACTGGCTAATGCAGAAGAGCGTTATGCTAAATATAAGGACTTTTACGGAAATCGAGAAGAAGATGAAACCTTATTAAATGGTGATCCGGGAAGAATCTATTTTGATAAGGGAAAAATTGCCTTCATGGAATCGTCTCTGATTTCTAAAGATGGAAAGATATCAGAATTTCCTGACAGAAAAGTATATCCGGATAAGAGCTTATCGCAATTATCCGAAGAAGAAAGCAATCGTCGTAGAAACCTTATCAATGCTATGCAAAAATTTGACATTGCATTGAAACTGAATATAAAAGATCCTAAGTTAAAGCGAGAACTTTACTATTATAAAGGTTGGATTGAATACATGCGCTCTGATTACGAAGCGGCATTGAATGAATGGTCTAACCTAAGCGAAGATGATACCTATCTAAACAGTAATGTTATGATTGGTCGAGCCAATGCATTTTATAATTTAGATCAATTGAACGCAAGCCTTGGAAATTATATTAAGATTAAAGAAGACTTTGAAGAAAAAGAATCTGTTATAGCAAGACCAACACCAGAAGAAAGCGCACACCAAGAGATATATAATGTGTTAATCGCTGTATACAATAATATTGGCGCAGTGTATGAGCGCAAAGGAAACTCAGCGCAAGCTTTAAAGCATTATTGGAAAGCGATTGAAGTTGCAAGAAAGATTGGTCTCACAACAGAAATCGCAAACTTCAATAAGGATATGGTCTTTAAGGCTAAGCCAAATGGCGCATTACCGTTGTTAGACGATTGGCTTTCTCCTACAATTGATACTGTAAAAGAATTACAAAATACTAAAAAGGGGAGATTGTAAAATCTCTTCCTTTAAGCCGGCATATAGATTTTAAAATAAGACGGATGGATTTGCATACGAGGATTAAATCCTTCTTCTAATTCTCCGTCAACATTCATAATAAGCGGGTTATCATGATGAATTTCAATTTTCTTGATAAAACCTGTTTTAATATGTGGATGATTTACATGATCCCCTTTGAAAATTTTAGGAAAATTTGAGAATAAAGCCAATCTACTTTTTAGCATTGGAGAGATTAGGAATAACTTGCCGTCATTGACTCGTATATGAGGGGCTATTTGCATTTTGCCGCCTGTAAATCGAGAGTTAGATACAGTCACCATATTGCAATTCAATAACTCTTCCACTCCATCAATTATAGTTTTAAGCTCATAGGGCTTATGACTAAATAGTTTAATAAGACTAGCGACTGTGTAATTCATAGATCCTATCTTTCTCATTCTAATTGCTAATTTTGTTATATCGGAAATTAGTCCTACTCCCCAAATATTAAACATAATACGCTTAGATACATCACCTGCGGATAAGTCTGATTTAACTTTGTTATAAGTAATGATGGCAGAATCAATATTGATAGTAGACTCTTTTTCAAAAGCTAAAAAGAACATATCTCGTGCAGTTTGATAATCCTTAATGTCAAAGTCTCTTAAAAAACTATTTCCTGTTCCGCCGGGAAGAAATGCGACAGGCTTTGTAAGGTTAGTAAAATTAAGTTTCTCGGAAATACCCTGAATCGATTCCGAAAGTGTTCCATCGCCACCCATAAAGATTTGTAACTCTTTATCATTGTAGGTTTCATTTGCAGCAATTCGAATATCAGCAAGAGAAGAAGTTGGACGTAATCTTATTTCTGTTCCTACGATGTCTTTCCATTTTTGAGAAAAGTCAATTGCTCTTTCTCGAGCTTTTCCTTTGCCACTTTTAGGGTTAAATATTAAAACTGCGAACTTTCCTTTCATACAACCTCAAACATTCTTTTGAATTTCTACTAGAATCAACCTAAAGTGGAATGGAAAAACACTATGTCAAGGTTGTTTTTTAAAATCGCAAACATAAGCTTCAAATTGAAAAATAGACAGTAGTTTGTTAAACCAACTTCTTAAAATTACTCAGTGTCTCTGTGGCAATCTTTTTTTGCTGAGTAGTTACATTACAACGTGATATTTGAATCCATGGCAAAATACTCTGAGTATTTGCGAAAAAGGATTGATTATTAAAAAGAGAGTCATGAAGTTTGAAAAATGAGCACGGGTGATAATGTAAGTCCAAGGCAAATTCAACTAATCCAAGGTGCTGCAGTTATATTGGTAGAACGTTTATACCTTTCAAAGGAAGAAGCAATTTCAATTATTTCAGAATCATTGAGAGAAGAGTTAAAGGAAAGCAAGGTATTATTTGAATTTTTAGAAATTGGAACTCTCGCTTACAGGCAAGCTTTCATTCGAAATCTTGTCCATCGAGTTGAACTCAAAATTGTTGCAAACAAAAGCGTTCCCCATTCTCGCATCAAGGAAGGTATTGATGCTTTTGTAAAATTACTCTATGCTAGTTGGGCAAGTCTTGGCAGTCAATAAGGAAGGCAGAAAGGGTTCTAATAAGAAATGCCCTATTTTTTTAATCTATGATTTGTTTGAGTAAAGTCGGAAATACTTAAATTTCGCTACCAAAGCCAATTATCGTTGCAATATTTAATTTATTTACTAAAAACTAGGCTAAAAGTCAAAATTTACTTGACTTGCTAAGTCAATGATTAGATATTTAACTCTGAGTTTAACGGAATTTATTTAAATTATTCAACCAGGAGTCAGATTATTTCTGATATAGAATTTAAAGTCGGCGATTATGTTGTTTATCCAATGCATGGCGTTGGTGCTATCACGGAAGTGAGCAAAAAGACAATTCTAGGCAAAAAGCGTGACTGCTATAGCCTCGAGATACAGTCCTCGAAAATGAAAGTTATGATACCCGTCGATAAGGCAAAACAGGTCGGGATTCGAGGAATTATACCCAAGAGAGAAATAAAAAAAGTTCTCAACCTATTAATGAAAGATGAAGTCGACACAGAAGAAGACTGGAAGATTAGATACCAAAACAATATGAACAAGATAAAATCCGGTTCTATCTATGAAGTAGCTGATGTTTGTAGAAACCTTTTCCGTAGAGCAAATGGCAAGGAATTGTCAATCATGGAAAGAAAGCTATATGAAAATGCTTATAATTTAGTGAAAACAGAAATAGCTTTGAGTAAAGGTGTTCCTCAAGAAGAAGCCGGCAATATTGTTTCTGATATTTTAGCAAGTTCAGTGCAACCGCTTCAACAAGCAGCGGCAATTGTGGATGTAGAATAAATACCGAGAAAACTCAAATTTTAATAAAAGGATTTGAGTATGACTCATGTCTATAAGGTTCTATTCGCGCTCTCTTTTTCTATCGTATCTTTCGGATTCCTATTCCCTATGTATGGCGATTTGCTTCAGCCTAGTATTTATACTGGACTGATTTTTATTGCAACTCTTGGAATAGTCTATTTTGAAGATAAAATTTTCCCTACCATCAATGCCGAAGTTGCTTTTTGTATTGCAGTTGGTTTACTTGTTGGTTTTGGTATTGGGAAACTTCTTACTGGTTTAATTGCTGATTCAAAGAATCCAGGATTAGGTCTAATTGTTTACCTTGGACTTGGTTACGCTGGTGTTAAGATCGGCTATGCATTTTCTAAGAAGCCCGGTCTTGCCATCTTTGGTGGAAGCGGAGGACCGATTCGACCATTTATCTTGGGTAACGAGAAGCCAGAAGAAATTCGCGATAAGATTCTAGATACATCTGTTGTAATTGACGGTCGCATTTTAGACATTGCAGATACGCATTTTATTGACGGTCCCCTCATTTTACCTAACTTCGTTCTTCGCGAAATCCAACTGATTAGTGATTCATCCGATCCGATAAAACGAGCTCGTGGTCGTCGCGGTTTAGATATGCTGAATAAGTTGCAACGCAAAGGCACGATTGAAGTTAAGATTACTTATACAGACTACACGGATACGCGCGAAGTCGATGCCAAGCTCATTAAACTAGCTCGCGACACCGGAGCTAAGCTTGTCACAAACGACTTCAATCTCAATAAAGTTGCCGAATTGCAAGGTGTAAAGGTTCTTAACCTTAATAATCTAGCGAATGCACTTAAGCCTGTAGTTCTTCCTGGTGAAGAAATTGCCATCCAAGTTATCAAAGAGGGCAAGGACGAAAACCAAGGAATCGGTTATCTTGAAGATGGAACTATGGTAGTGATAGAGAACGGCGGTCACTTAGTCGGAAAAGATGTTCGAGTGAATGTAACCTCTATTATCCAGACTGCTGCTGGAAAGATGATTTTCACAAAGGCTATAAAATAATCTTTCCCCACGTTTGTTTTATATTACCACAATAAATTTGTTATCCAAGGGCGGGGCTTAAACCCCGCCCTTGGATAATCGGGGCATCGTAAAGACTTGATTAATCAAGTTCTTACGATTTTAAGCTTGCTTTTTCAGAAAGATTCTCCAAGGTAAAAGTATGAAAAGTATTTTTTACATTTTTCTATTTTTCTTTATAATACTCTTCAGCTTTCAGCGCATAATAGATAACGAATGCATTTGTGGTGGAATTGGGGTTAGTGAGAACGACTGTGTCTTCTCTATTCATTCAGAATCTTCCGATAGCGGTGAACATGCAAAAGAGCATATCTGTGTTAACTGTCCTTGTAATTATATTCTAATTTCTTATTCAATATTCTATCTCAACAAAATCTATACACAAATTACTATTTCTTATATCGTATCTCCGCTTTTTACGGCGGTTAATTTCGATTATCTCTTGAATTTAATTCGACCTCCTAGAATTATTTTTACTTAAAAAGATTACCACCGATAGGGTTCAGGCTTATTCGGTCATCTCGAACATGCGAAGGCGTAGGTTCGCGAATACTTGGAGCGAAGGGCGGGAAATCGTGAGAGATCTATCTGACAAGAATACGATAGTGCTAAGCAAGATAGACCCCTCACATCGCTTGGCGGTCGTGTGAGCGAAACGAAAGGGTGGAAACTGTTCGGGGTGACCGGAGAAGTCCATACACCGAACTTAATTAATCTATCTTCATTGGTAAAATTAAAATCTTCAAAGGAGGAGTTTATGAAATCATTTTATATAATTTTAATTCTATTCGCATTTGGAATTTATGCAATAGAATCAGACTCACATGCGGAAAATTCGCATTGTGCGGGTAATGCAAAATTACTCACAATAGTCGAGTGCGTATTAAATCATAGTCCCGAGTTTAAGAGAACTCGAATTGAATTAACCGCAATCAAAGGCAAGAAAATAGCGGCAGCGTATTTATTTCCTTCCAATCCTAGTATTCAGGTAATGAATGCATACAGAAAGCAAGCACAGTCGGAGGTAACAGTATTTAACCCCAATGCTCAAACTGCGATCAATGGAGAATTTCAACTTTCACAAGAGTTTTACATTTCCGGGCAAAGAGGCAAACGAATGGAAGTCGCTGATTCTGAATTTGCAGCTCAAATAAAAAAAGTAGCGACCATGGAAAGAGATACAACTGCACAAGCACTTTCTGCTGCTGTATTTTATAAAAATTCTTTAGAGGAATATAGGATTACTGAATTCCTCTATCAGAATTCACAGGATATGGCTAGTGTTGTGCAAGGTAGAGCAGAGAAAGGACTCGCAGCAGGAATTGATGCTGATATTGCGAATGCAGAAGTATCTAAAATTTCTAGATTACTCAATTCTGCCATTCGAAAGAGAGATGGGGCAAAGGGCAATTTAACTGTCATGATGGGGGTTAATTATGATTTGTCTCTAACTATAATTGATTCAATCCCAGACATCCAATTGAATACAAAGAATACGCAAGAGTTAATAGCTACCGCACTCAAACAAAGAACAGAAGTAGATGCAGGAGTTTTAGATGTTAGGACTGCTCAAAAAAGAATAGACCTTTTAAGAAGAGAGTCTATTCCCAATTTAACAGTATCAGCATATCTACAGCGAGATGGGTTTAATGAAAATGTGATGGGCGCACGAGCCTCTATACCGCTTAGAGTATGGAGAGACAATAGTGGAGAGATTGTAGAATCAGAGGCTCGAAAGGAACAAGCAATGACGAACTTAGAAGTAAATCAGCATACAATTAAATTTGAAGTGATTCGAGCAGTTTCCAATTTTAATTCCTTGAGAGAGGAAACTAAAAATTATCCGCAGGAGTTAATGAAGAGGGTAGATGAAGATTTACTTTCAATCAAAAAAGCTTTATCGACTGGGCAAATGAATATTCGAGATGCGTTAGTCGCTCAAAACTCTCTCGTTACGTTGAAACTCTCTTACATCCAAAGTCAATCTGACTACGATTTATCCAAAATAGAGTTACTGCGCTCTGTTGGATTTCCATTGTTACAATACGCAGTAGTAGCGAAGTGAGGAAAATATGAAATACTATAAAATCTATACAATACTAGCCATTCTAGTAATCGCCTTTACATCATACAGGGCGTATAAATATTTCTCTAAAAAGAAAGCCGCACCAGAAGCGGTAGAATCAAGTAAGCCTCTAGATGATGGCACTATCAGAGTTGATTCGGAAGTTTCTAAAGATGTAAATCTGCATTCGACACAGGTGAATACAGGAGAGTTTCAAGAAGCAATAAGTCTCATCGGCGAAGTAATGGCAGACCCGGATAGAGTAACAAAAATCAGTGCACGTATTCCCGGTAGAGTTTCCGATGTTCGATTTATCGAAGGATCGAGAGTCAAAAAAGGACAAGTTCTTGTTACACTAGAATCTCCTGAAGCAGCAAGGTCAAAGTCTAAATACTTGAGCACATTATCAAGAGTAAACGCTGTTGAGAGAAATGCAAAGCGAATTAGAGAATTGGTTAATTTAAAATTAGCCGCCGAGCAAGAAGCCATCAATGCAGAATCTGAATTAAGAGTGCAGGAGTCGGAACTTAGAGCGGATAAGGGTAATTTGCTCGCACTTGGTATACCTGTCCCTGATACGACAGGTCTAAATAGTGCAGGGGAGAATTCTGGTAGAATAGAAATTCTTTCCCCAATTGATGGAATTATTCTGAGTAGAGAAATTGTAAAAGGCTCACAGGTAGATGCAATCACGAGTCTTGCTACAATCGGAAATCTAGACTCTGTTTGGTTCATGGTAAAACTCTTCGAAAAAGATTTAGGGAAAGTCGCTGAAGGAGATTTAGCAAAAGTAAAATTAAATCCTTATCCAAAGGAAGAATTCGAAGGTAGACTCATGTATATAGGAAACCAAATTGATTTAGGTTCGAGAACAGTGAGTGGTCGAATCGTAATCAAAAACAAGAATCATATGGCAAAGATTGGACTCTTCGGAACAGCCGAGCTTTATACTTCCGATTACAATGTATTAGCCGTTCCAATCGATGCCATTGCTCCCATGCAAGGAAAAGATTATGTTTTCGTAGAAGAGAAGCCGGGAGAATACAAAGCAAGAGAAGTTAAATTAGGCAGAAGAAATTCTACAATCGTTGAAGTTTTATCCGGTCTTTCGGTCGGAGAATATATTGTGGATACTGGTATTTTTACGCTAAAGTCTACATTTTTAAAATCTACTTTCGGAGAATAATATGAAATTTCTTACATTAATTGTAGAATGGTCTCTCGAAAATAGAGTCATCGTTCTAGCGGCTACCGCGTTATTCTTCTTCTTTGGTTTAGACTCTGCGCGTAAAATGAAGATGGATGCGATTCCTGATGTTACAACGATTCAAGTGCAAGTCATAACTTCCGCACCTTCCCTTTCTCCTTTGGAAATTGAGCAGTATGTAACCTTTCCTGTCGAGCGGTCAATGTCGGGTATCCCCCATGTGGAAGAAGTGCGCTCCATTTCTCGATATGGTTTGTCTGTCGTAACGATTGTATTCAAAGACTCAATGAATATTTTTTTGGCGAGACAACTTGTTGGAGAAAGACTTGCCGATGCGGTGAATAATATTCCAAAGGGATATGGAACACCTACCATGGGTCCAATATCTACTGGACTTGGTGAGATTTACCAGTTTACACTGAGTAGCCGCAATCACAGCTTAATGGAATTAACCACTTATTTGAATTGGTATGTAAATCCAATTTTAAAAACAATTCCAGGAGTTGTTGAGGTCAATACTTTTGGTGGTCATGTGAAGCAATACCAGATTATCCTCAACATGGAGAGAATGCAATCACTTGGCATTGTAATGACGGACGTGATAGAGGCACTACAAAAAAACAATGCGTCTATGGGGGGAGGATACATTGAGCACAACAAAGAACATTTTGTAATAGTAGCGAGTGGACTTGCTGGCTCACTAGAAGATTTAGGAAAAGTGTTCGTAGGCAAGACAAAAGAAGGAACACCAATTTCTCTTACTATGATCGCAGAATTAAAATTCGGTGCAAGACTAAGACTCGGTGCAACAACGAAAGACGGAGAAGGGGAAGTCGTGGGGGCAATCGCTCTTATGCTCATGAAAGAAAATTCTCTTCAAGTAAGTGAAGCGGTTCATGCAAAATTAGAAGAGCTTAAGAAGACTTTGCCAGAAGGCATCGTTGTTGAAACTTACTATGATCGTTCTGCAATGGTAAAGACTACAATCAAAACAGTGCTAAAAAATTTAGCAGAAGGGGCTTTGTTTGTAATCATTGTTTTATTTTTATTATTAGGCAGTGTGCGAGCAGGACTTGTGATTGCTGTAACGATTCCGCTTGCGATGTTATTTGCGATAGTCATTATGCGCATTCGCGATGTGCCTGGAAATTTAATGTCAATGGGTGCGATTGACTTCGGACTGATTGTAGATGGTGCAGTCATCATTGTGGAAAATGCTGTTAGGCGCTTATCGATGGCAATCAAGGCGAAAGGCTCCCTTCTTACTACCGAAGAAAAAATTGAAACGATTAAGCAAGCAACTATTGAGGTAAGAAAGGCAACAATATTCGGAGAAACGATTATCGCAATAGTTTATCTACCCGTTTTATCTTTATCCGGTGTAGAGGGAAAAATGTTTATCCCGATGGCGGAAACTGTGCTGTATGCGCTATTCGGTGCTTTCGTTCTTTCGCTCACAGTAGTTCCAGTTCTTGCAACTTATATTTTAAAAGTAGAAGAGCCAGAAGAGCATGAGACTTGGCTTTTTCATAAATTCAAAATCTATTATATTCCACTTCTCGACAAATTTATGAATGCGAAGAACAAAGTGTTCACTGTTGCAATTGTGTCGATTGTGCTTAGCTTTGTAATGTTCGCAAACTTAGGAGCTGAGTTTATGCCTGAGTTAGATGAGGGCTCACTTCTTTTAGAAGTAGCGCGGCTACCTTCTGTTTCCCTCTCCGAGTCTATTGATACAGGAAGAAGAATTGAACATGCTTTAAAGAAAAATTTTCCTGAGCTACTACATGCTGTATCAAGAACAGGCTCGCCCGATATTGCAACTGATCCTATGGGGATTGATCGAACGGATATTTATTTACAATTGAAACCCAAAGAGGAATGGAGATTTGAGCGAGAGAAATTAATGCAGGCGTTAGTAGAGGATGTGGAAAAATCAATCCCGGAAGTAGCAGTATCCGTTTCGCAACCAATTAAAATGAGAACGAATGAGCTAATCGCTGGTATCCGCTCTGACATTGGTGTAAAAATATTTGGAGAAGATATTAAGACTCTTCGTGAACTTGGAGAGAAGACTTCGAATGAACTTCGAAAAATAAGCGGAGTCGTAGATTTAAAAATCGAGCAATTGGGGGGACTGAATTATTTAAGAATCAAACCTAGACGGGAAAGTCTTGCTCGTTATGGAGTGAATATTTTAGACATCAATCAAGTCACCGAAATTCTTTCTTCTGGTTATATGGCGGGAAGTGTATTTGAAGGGAATAAAAGATTTGATATAACCATTAAAACAAACCGCGAGATTCACTTTAATCTGGAGGAAATTCGCTCTTTACCGGTAAAATCTAGTTCAGGAAATTCCATTCCTCTTGGAGATTTAGCCGATGTATATATAGAGAGTGGACCTGTTCAGATCAGTCATCAAAATCAATACAGGAGAATGATTGTGGAGTTTAACGTTAGAGGAAGAGATATGATGAGCGTAGTGAATGAAGCCAATGAATTACTAGCTAAAAATGTCCCTCTCCCTGTCGGCTATCGTTTTGAGTTTGGAGGAAAGTATGAAAATTATATTTCCGCAAGAAATACTTTGATGGTAGTAGTTCCCCTAACGCTTTGTTTAATTCTTTTTCTCCTATGGCTTGCGTTTGGTCAGGTAACTCCTGCTATGATGATTTTTTTAAATGTTCCATTTGCGATTACCGGTGGAGTATTATTTTTATTCCTTAGAGGTATACCATTTAGTATTTCGGCAGGAGTTGGATTCATCGCCTTATTCGGAGTAGCCGTTCTGAATGGACTAGTGTTAATCTCATTTACAAAGGAGCAAGAGCTAGAAGGGATGACTCATATAGAAGCTGTAATCAGTGCTGCTCATATTCGACTTCGACCTGTATTGATGACTGCAATTGTAGCGGCTACTGGTTTTATACCAATGGCTGTCTCTACTAATATGGGAGCGGAAGTCCAACGTCCATTAGCCACTGTGGTCATCGGTGGACTGATAACAGCTAGCGTTCTTACGCTTCTTGTTCTGCCAGTTGTTTATGCTCGTTACTATGAAATGAAAAAGGATAAAGACTAACGGTGTTGCAGAGAACATTATTACTATTATTTGCTGCCATTTACCCTGCATTTTGGGCAATTTTTAAATTTACTAAGATGCCGATAGATGATCCGAAACAGCGGATAGTAGTAAGTATTCTCTGTCTCATTGGATTTAAACTTTATAATTCTGATAATCCCAAAATCAGAAAGAATCAGAATCTTTTAACCTATGCAGCGTATTATATGGTTACACTGCATAGCTTGTATCTTTCTTACTTGAATCATTTTTCTGTAGAGTTTCAAGTTCAAAGTTTTATACTCATCGTCTTTGCTTCCTTAGGTTTTATTCGCAAGTATCATTTATTCTATTATTTATTTTTTACTTTCTTTTGCTTTGTGCCCATTACGGTTGCGGGTTTTATGAAATTGGAAATCTATTACATCCTTTGCAACTTACTCCTAGTATGCATTGGCTCATTTGTGATTCAGATTTTCCATATACAATTTTTAAAACAACTTCTTGTCAATGATGCAACACTTCTTCGCTCAGTAGATAAAATGAAGGATGGGATTATTATCACCGACATTACTAGCCATGTTTTATTTGTCAATGAAGTGGCTCAAAAGCTATTGGATTTTAATTCCGAATTCTTGATTGGTTCAAAAGTAAATCTTCCCATTCCATCGGAAAATAGATTGACGGGGGATAAGACCGTTATCCGCACAGTGGAAGATAGACTCGTAGAAATTAGAATGCTTAAAGTCGAGCGACTCGGAAGACCTGTGTTCTTTATAATGGTAAAAGATATTACCGTCGAAGAAAGAGCAAGGCTTGAGACGGAAAGAAATAGAATTCTTCATCAGAATTTACTCATAAGCGCAAAAGAAGGATTAGTCGGAATCGATAAAGATGGAAAGATTACTTACTTAAATCCACATGCCCAAGAAATTACAGGATTTACAGAAGAAGAAGTTCTCGGAAAAACATTCCATGAAACTTTTCATCATAGTTGGATGGATGGAGTCCCACACGAAGAAGAGAATAGTCCAATTAGAGATACATTATCTACTGGAGTAATAGTTAGAATTAACAACGAAATATTCTGGAAGAAGGAAGATAAGTTTTTTTATGTGGAATATACCTGTTCTCCCATCAAGAAAGAAGAAGAAATTACAGGCGCAATCATTATTTTTAAAGATATTTCAGATAGAAAGAAAAAAGAAGAGTTGGAAAATAAAAGCTACAATGAATTGGCTTTTATTTCTGAGTCAGCAATGCGATTTCTCGAAACAACTACAAGAGAGGAAATCTTTGAATACGTATCATTATCGCTCTTTGAATATACCAAAGCGCGGGCAATCATTGTAAACTCCTATGATCTTGAAAGCCAAGAGTTTAAAGTCGAATCTACTAGTGGATTAACACAATTTATCAGACCGATAGAAAAGCTAATTAATTGCGAAATCAAAGGATCAAAATTTAAAATTGAATTTGAGCGATGTCCGCCAGCGGCTACTCTTAATAAGCTTATCCATTTACCGGATGGACTGTATGCAATGAATTTTGGTAATTTAAACCGAAAAGAATGTATGCAGATTGAATCCATGTTGAACGCAAAGCGTGTTTATAACTTTACTTTTTCGCTTGAGGAAAAAATTCTAGGATCTGTCATGATCCTTTACGGTGAAGATAAATTTCAATTTGAAACTATGTTGGAAATCTTTCTGCACCAAGCTACAATAGCGTTGAATCGGTATTAATTGTGCTAGACAAGGCGTGGCTTTTTACGCAAAAGTAGGATTACCATGAAGAAAATCTTATTTTTAGTTATCATCTTACTTTTAAATTGTTATGCAAATGTTAAATCGAATCCAATTCCGGGATGCAAGCGAATTCAAGGAATGCCAGGTCCTGAGGATATGGCGATGGATAGAGATGCTGGAATTTTATATGTATCGAGTCATGAAAGAAGAGGCGAGCTTGTAGATGGAAAACTTTTTCAATTAAATTTGAATGCAACCGACGAGCCTATGCCTTCTGTGATTAACACGAATTATCCTAAGAATTTTCATCCGCATGGAATGAGCCTTGTAAAAATAAATGGCAAATCTTTGTTATACGTTATATCACATCCAAGTATGGAGCCACCTACACATGCAGTTGAAGTATTTCAAATAGAAAAAAACAAAATCACTCATATCGAAACAATTCAGAATGAGACGCTCATAAGTCCGAATGACTTATATGTTGCGACTGACGGTCGTATATTTGTATCAAACGATAGAGGAGCCGGCAGTATGTTTCGAGCTTATATAGACGCACTCTTTGGAATTAAACGCTCCAAAATAAGTTACTTCGATGGGAAAAAATGGAAATTATTTGAAGACGCTGTTACATTTGGAAACGGAATTTTGCTAAAGAAAATCGGCAATAAAGAATATATCTATCGCGCCGCAACTACACCCGAACAAATATACAAATATGAAATCATACAGAATAATGGTGAGACAGAACTAAAACAAGTAAAGGTTTTTGATTTTAAGGAAGGTCCTGATAATTTAGAAGAGGATGAAGAGGGTAATATCTATTTTGCGGCACATAAGTCTATGTTTCGTTTTTTAAATCACAAGGATAATTCTAATTATCCGTCTCCTTCGCAAATATTTGTAATGGATAAAAATGAAACTGTAAAGGAAATCTATGCAAATGATGGAACCGAAATTCCTTCTTCTAGCACCGGACTCAGATATAAAAATAAACTTTATATCAGTCAGGTATTTAATCCATTCCTACTTTCGTGTCCAATAAAATAATGCTACCACTTTACGAAGAATCTAATCTGGCCGTAATGGCTGTGAACTGCACAGAAGAAGAAAAGGAATTTATCTTTGCCTGTTTGAATTTGGAAAAAGTAAAAACAATTTTTTGGTCTAGAGAATTTTCTATTCCAACTTTAAAAAAAGGCGAAGTAGTTTTGGTTGAATCCTTTGATCGTCTTGCTTTAAGTGAATTTGTAAATTGGTCTATTCAAGTGCAGATAATCGGACGTTTGTCCTACGAAGAGAAAAGAGCTGCTTCCATTTCCGGTATTACAAGTTATTGGAATTTGGATCAATATTCTATTCAGTCTATGTCGATTGGATTTTTCAAACGAACAGAAGAAATTTATCCAATTCATACTCTTGTTTGGACTGATAATAAAAATTTTAATCATAAGATAAAATCTGTTCTCAAATCTTTTTCGGTAAATGAAATAACTACGAATAATACAGATTATGCGTTCCAGGCACTACGAGAGAAATACTTTGATCTATTGATTTTGGATTGGGATACTGCTGGAATTGAAGTAATTCGGTTACTGAGAGAATTTAGAAATATCAAGTCTACATTGAATTATTTTCCTAGAGTCGTTGGTATAAAGGATTTTACCAAGATGAATATTTTTCAGGACTTGACGATGGGTATCAAAGATTTCTGTCCAATTCTTTTTTCGAAAGCAGAAGTGATGGAGTTACTTGTTGATTCGCTTCCGATTGGTCGAGACGAGTTAGTTGGAAAGACAGTTGTCATGGATAAACCATTTCTGAAATTGTATAAAGGTAAAAACAACAATCAGCTAATATTCATTTACCCCGATGACAAGGAATTTAAAAAAGAGAAATACATTCTTTCGGAAGAAGAGATGAATCTGCATATTTTTAAAAGACAATTCGAATGGCTGAAAGACTTAGTGATTCATGAATAAACTCATTGAAGAAGGTTTGGAATTTCTAAATCTAAAGAATGGAAGATTTGAAATTCGTTTTTTTGCGCAAAGTTGTTTTCCGATTTATAAAGTTTCTTTTCAAGATGAGAATAAATCTATCGCGGTTAAAATTTTAGATCGAGAAGATATGGCTCTCTCGGAGCTTTCAAGTCTTAGATACTTGAAAGAAAAAAATTGCTCTGTTCCTTTCACGTATGGAATTTATACAAAGGCAAATCAATCCTTACTCTACATGGCTTTTATTTCTGAGAGGCAAACAGCTAACAGAAAGGAATTATTACTGAACTCACTGCGTCAAATGTATTCAATCAAAAGCGCAAAATGGGGATTTGGCGAAGAAAACTTTATTGGAGCACTACAACAGAAAAATTCTTTTCATGAAAGCTTCGAGTCTTTCTTTTGGTTGGATAGAATTGAGCCACAACTAAAGCTAGGAATCAAGAAAAATCGAATTGAATTAAAACTTATAGAAAGACTGGAGACTTTGATTTTTCAAAAAAGTAGGGATTGGAACTTGAATTCAATTTCTCCAACTCTAATACATGGAGACCTCTGGAGCGGCAATGTATTGTTTGCCGATAAAGCCTATTTTATTGATCCGAGCATTTGCTACGCACATCCAGAACAAGACCTCGCCATGTTAGAATTATTTGGGAGTCAACTCAATAGAACGGAAGTAGAGGATTTCCTAAATGAACTGGGATGTTCGAATAATTTTTCTGAGCGAGTTCCTTTCTGGCAAATCTATCCGCTTTTAGTTCACGTGAATTTATTTGGTGGGTCTTATGTGAGTCAATTCTATCAAAGTGTTGAATTCTATGATTAGTTTGGGAAAATTTCGATAGAAATTTAATATAGGTAGATTCATTGGGTATTCTTGGGAAAATTTACAAGGGCTAATATAATTATACCGCAAATGCTAATAAAATCGATGAATTTCCTGCTATGAGTATTAGGCTAAATAAAAAAATTATTGTAATATAACTAGATAGTTTCTTAAAATGAAAAAACTCGGTAAATAAAGATAGAAAGGAATAATGTATGAAGTTAGTGAGTATGGTGTTTTTGATTGCAGGTATAATTGGCTTATCTGCACAGGAAAAGGAAACGGCAGTTGTCAGTTTTTTGGTTGGCAAAGTTAATCTGAAGACTACTGCGGATAATAAATGGAAACCGCTGAAAAAAGAAGATAAGGTCGATAGCGGAGATTCTGTTATGACCAGTAATGGCTCTGTAGTTACCATAACTTATAAAGGGTCTGAGTTTAAGATTGCTGCGAATTCTACCGTTGTGGTTAATAGTCTTTATTCGAAAGATAAAGATGGCAGTGTAGAAGTGAAAAATGGCGGAGCTTGGTTCAATATAAAAGATCTGGGAGGGAGGAAGTTTGTTGCGGCTACTCCTACTTCTACCGCTGGAGTTCGTGGAACAGCTTTTGGCGCTTTGTATGATGACAAGACGAAAATTGCTATGCATTGTGTTTGTGAAGGCAAAGTAGAAGTAACCTCTACAGAAGCTGGGGCAAAACCTAAGATGGTGGAAAAAGGAAATGGAAGTAGTTTTAAAGAGGGAAGTGCTGATATCGCAATGAATTCTTACAAAAATTTAATTGTAAAAAAAGAAGCGATGCCTGAATTTGAATCGAAAGTAAAAGAGTCTCCTATGTTAAAGAACTGCCTTTCCTGCCACGCTCCAAAAGGCTGGTCTGCCCCAGGAATTATCAAGGACGACAAATACGGTAAATAAGGAATTAACATGAAGAAATTATACACAGCAGTAATGACAGCAAGTGGCGGAAGATCAGGTAGCGTTAAATCGCCTGACGGTAAATATGAATTTGCCTTATCTATGCCAAAAGAACTTAGAGGCGAAGGGGGAGATGGGGTTAATCCTGAATTGCTCTTTGCCGCTGGTTATTCGGCTTGTTTTCACAGTGCGATGAAAGTTGTTGCTACTCGGAAAAAAGTTGAGATAGAGAATTCTTCTGTTACTGCTTCAGTCGATATAGGAATGATTAGTGGGGGAGGATTTGGATTAGCCGTTACTTTGACTGTTCGCATTCCTGGTATGGAAAAAGAAGCAGCAGAAGAACTCGTTGCAGCAGCGCATCTAGTTTGTCCTTATTCCAATGCTACACGCAACAACATCGAAGTTACACTTGTAGTCGAATCGTAATTAGCCTCAAGACTGTCACCTCGAACAGCTTCATCGTGAGAGGTCTATCTCTCTTAACACGATAGTTTTAAGCAAGATAGACCTCTCACTATTTTTCCGCCCTGCGCTTGGTCGCGTCCTTCGCCTACGCAAGTTCGAGGTGACAGTAGTTCACAGACTCGCAATCTTTTTGAGACAATCGACGCATAGGCAATCTGTAAAATTTTCGGCGATATAATTTCTTTGTGTGGTTGTGAGGGTGATTGCTGCACATTCACAATTTTGGATTGAAGCAACTTTGCACTCGAATGACTTTTTACACGATGGACAAATTTTCGATTTTGATTGATTTATAGTTTCCGTATTCATAATTAGATTATTTTGAAGATAAGATCACAAGTCAAACAAATGGCTGTTATGCGAAATAAAAAAGGAAAATAGAATGGTAATTGTATTTGATATGGATAATACTTTAGCGGATGAAATGGGAGCAGGATTACGACCCGGTATCGTAGATTTTTTGCAGAAATTAAAATCCGAGAAACACGAATTAAAGCTCTGGACAAATTCAAAAAGAGAAAGAGCCATTTCCATTTTGCAAGAGCATAAATTAAAAGCATATTTTACAGAATGCATATATCGAGAAGACTATGATCCTGATGATAAGGGGATACGCAAAGATATCCGCAGAGTAAAAGGTGATTTTTTAATAGACGATGACCCAAAAGAAATTCAATTTGTAAAGTCCATAGGTAAAGATGGATTCTTAATTACTTCTTTTCGAAAAGGCGGAAAGGTAAAAGCAGGAGAGTTAGACGAAATCTACAAAGTCATTAAAAGTAAATCAGCATTTATTAAAAATTTTTTTTAATAAATGCTATCAACTTAAGGACTTTCACAGTCATTTCGAACATCGCTTGGCGGATTGATGCGACCAAGCAAATGGGTGACTGAAGTAAAATAATTGTTCTTACAAACTCATTTAGCACTGTGGATGAAAATGTCTTTTCGAATTCAACTTAGTCTGGTAAGTTTTTGCCTCTGTGGCATATCTTTATGCACAACATCACCATTATCCGCACAAGAGACAAAGAAATCAAATACAGTAGAAGTAATTGGAAAATCAACAGAAAGCGAAGCGGGCAAAACAAAATCCGTAAAAACAGATCCAACTGGATTTACAGAAGTAATTGATGCAGAAAAATTTAGAGGGAAATACACCTCGTTAACCGACGTTTTGGAAAGAGAAGCAGGTGTGCGCGTGAGAAGATTTGGAGGCTTAGGTTCGTATTCAACACTTTCTATTCGAGGCTCAAATGCAAACCAGGTGAGAATCTATGTAGATGGAGTTCCACTGAATAACGCACAGGGCGGAGAAGTGAATCTTTCCGATTTGTCTTTTGACAATTTGGAGAAAATCGAAATCTACAAATCAGGCTCTTCACCCGGGTTCAGTGGCTCAGCGATAGGCGGCACAGTAAACCTCGTTACAAGTAAAAGTTCCCGTAAACCATCCACTCGCTTTATAGTTTCCGGTGGTAGTTTAAACACAATCAAGATGAGTGCAAGTCATAACGCAAGTGTGAATAATGTGCGTTATACTCTATTTGCGCAACAGGAAAAGTCAGATCAAAACTTTACCTTTCGCAATAACAATGGCACTTACTTTAACCAGCTAGATGATTTCGATGACAAAAGAAGAAACGCTCAGTTTAATCGTTATAATTTTACAGGAAATGTTTCGTTTGATGTAAGGCAAACAACTGTTACTCTCTTAAATGATTTTAATTATCGCCAAAACGGAATTCCCGGACCCGGTAGCAATCAAACTAAAAAAGTAGAGCGAGAATATCTAAGAAACACAAGCTCGCTAGGAACTAGCACAAAATCATTCTTATTCACGAACCTAAACTTAGACACTAGGCTTTTTTATACCGGTGCTAGAGACCATTTATTTGATCCACTTTCTGAGTTTTCTAGCGGCACTCCAAACTCAAAAGCTGATATTCAGCAATACGGATTACATATATTACCCTCTCTTTATTTACTTGGCTCCAATCAGATTTTGCGATTCATGCTTGCTTTAGAGCGCGAGACATTTAAGCGAGATAGAAGAAATAAATTTGATCAGGTTGTAGATTTTTCTACTCGTAAATTTAGACATCATACTACCTGGCAGATACAAGATGAGATTCGTCTATTTGATAAGCGTTTGACTTTAACCCCTACCATTCAGCAGGAACTTTATATTGACCGCTTTAACTCGCAAGATAGTCTTTTTCAAAATACACAGAGCGATCCAAATAAAAAAACTACACAATATACAAATTACAGAATGGGGCTACTCGGTGTAATCTACAAAAATACAGAAAATACTTTTAGCTTTAAATCAAACATCGCCCGAGAAAGAAGAATTCCTGACTTCTTAGAATTGTTTGGAGAAAGAGGCTCTGTGATTGGAAATCTTTCTTTGAAACCGGAACGAAGTGTGAATATGGACGCTGGATTTGTATACGATACACAAAGGCAAAATGTAAAGTTTACAGGTTCGATTGCTTATTTTCAAAAAAATATTACCGATATGATTTTGTTTGTTCCTAATTCGCAATTCACTTTACGACCGGAAAACATTGACTCAGCAAGCATTAAGGGAATTGAGTTTACTCAGAATTTAACTCTATTTGAACGATGGAAATTGGAGTCTAATTACACTTACCAAAAAGCAATTAATACATCTGATACAACTTACTTAAAAGGAAAATATTTGCCATTACGTCCAGTCAACGAGTGGCATGGTAGCATTAGCCGCCGCTTCGATAAATTTGAATTAGGATTAGAGAATATCTTCATCGGTGCAGTATTCAAAGACCGCGCCAACGAATACCAAAACTATCAACCCGCTCGCTGGCTTCATAATATTTTCTTTACCTATTACATTAAACGGTCTACTGAAGAGGATAACCGAGAGTTTCTACTTACTCTCGAAGTCAAAAACATCACCGATAAAAGAGCAGAGGATATAGTAGGTTATCCTCTGCCGGGTAGAATTTGGTATGGAACGCTTAGTGGGAGATTTTAGATTTTAGCTAAGCAGTATAAATCTCATTCACCGGCTTACCGATATTAGCCCGTTTGCCATAGAGAAATTTTATATGATGATCGAAATGCCAGTTTGCTTTTTCGATGAGTTGTTGTAGAGTTAAAGTGCCGGCTTGCGAATGAATCCCTGTTCTCTGCAAATCCTGTTCGGAAATGGAATTGAGTATTTGTGCAACATACTCTCTATTAGCCGAAAAAAGTCTAACCGAGGCAGAAACATTCTCTGGTTTATAGGCAAGATTCTCTTTCCATTTGTTTTCATCAAAAGCCATGAGAGTAGGGTTCTCTTCGGCGATTACTCGTTTGATTCTATCACTGAATACTAAGTCGCAATCTACAATATGAAGGATAACTTCTGTTAGACTCCAAAGTCCTGGACCGGGCGTTGCGAGTAAGTCCTCTTTTTTTAAATTGGATGTTGCATAACTTAAGATATGTGTTGCTTTCTCATAAGAGGTTGTTAATTGTTCTTTCATTTATTCCTTCCTGTTAAAATTTCTGATATGTATAATTTTGACTTTTGTTTAATTTGTTCCAACTCTTCTATTGATAAACCTGCATTAGCCGCATGCTCATATTCGCTAACTAAAGTGGTATCAAAAATTCCAGGGTCATCACTTCCAATTGTTACTCTCAGATTATTTTTTATAAATCTTCTAATGGGATGTTCCTTCATTCCAGGCAGCATTCCGATATATAAATTAGACGTAGGGCAACATTCAATAACAGCTTTAGATTCTTCTCGCACTAAGTAAATCACAAAATCCTGAAAAGTATTTAGTTCATCAATATATTGTTTATTCATTTTAAATGAAATCTTGGAGTCAATGTTTGCGTTTTCAAGTATTTCTTTCTCGTGCATTAATTTTGAATAGTTCTGCGTTTTTCCGAAGGATTTAATTTTTTCGTAATGTAAAATTTCAAATTTAATCTGATCGAGTCTTTCGCCTATTGTTTCTGAAAATGTTTTGTCAGCGAAGCTTTCCGGGTTGATGCCAAGAGCGATACAATGACCGAGTCGATGCGAACCGTAGAGAGCTGATTCTCCTATCCATCTTACTGCTGACTTAGGTGTCTTATCCGCAAAGCTTTCTCCCACATGATATAATATGGATAAAGCAGATTGCGGATTATCCATATTATCCCGAATAATGGTTTGAAAAAAAGATTTCTTTTCCTTTGGGGGAAATCCCTCTTCAATGTAACAAAAATCAATACCTACTAAATATTCTCTGACTAAATCATTTTTGTTCATTAATTCTTTGAGCCATTTGTATTGCTCCTCATAATTTCCATCTCGATGTAGAGAGACAACAAGTTTTGCTTTCATTGAATTACTAACTGATTGTTCGCCTAACAGCAATCCTTCGCAAGCGGCTATCGTTTTTGAAAAGTAGACATCTTTGGTTGCGTAGGGTGCATACATAATGCGATATTCAGCAAATACAACTCCCTTATTTGCATGTTCGATTACTATATCTTTGCTCACGGATTTAATTTCATCTTCATCGAATTTGCATAAGGCTATGATTAGATTGAATTTGGATTGAAATTCTAGAAAAGGAGCGGGTTTCTTAAAGAGGTATATGCTTTTAAACCGCTCTATGTCTTTGTAGTCATTAAAAAAGCTTTTTGTATTCAATTCTTCTTTGTGAAATTTCTGGTGTAGTTCGGTATATAAATTCCATCTGGGATTCGGATTGTTTAGTCCGATTTCAAAAAGTTTTTCTGCCGTAATGGATCCGTAAAGATGATTGTGTAAATCTAGAAAACTCATACTTTGCATGAAAATATAGAATGAAAAGAACTGTAAAGTCATATTTATTTTATTCACAAGCAAAGTGTATCAACTAAACATGGTAAGCAAGAGAGGCTAATGATGAATATTATAAAACTAATTTTTATACTTTTACTTATGTTAGTGATAAATTGTGAGAGTAAAAATTCAGATGACGAAGAAAAAAAACGAGCGATAGCAGGCGTTTTGATAAATAATATTGGTGGCAATGTTGCAGTTACCAACAATTCGAGTTCTACTTCTGTCGGTTGTTCGAATTCTGCTCCCACATTTTCAACACTTGCTACGGCAGGGGTTACTTCTAATTGTGCGAAGTCTGGATGTCATGTTGGATCTAGTCCGCAAAATGGATTGGATATGACGAGTTATAATTCTGTTCTTGCAAAAGTTACTCCTAAAAATGGGAGTGCTAGTTCCTTATACCAAAAAGTCAATGGAGGAACTATGCAACAGTATACAACATCGCAAATAACTACGGCTATTTACTGTTGGATTCAAGGATGGGCATTGCCATGAAAAGGATAATATTATTTTACCTCGCCATATTTATTTTAAACTTAGAAGCAACTGAGATAAAAGAAGACCATTTAACTATAACCACCGGGAAAATTATTTTTATAAGTGAAGCTCCACAGGAAACAATCAAGGGCATCGGCAAGCAAATTTCAGGCGATGTTTACTTCAAAGAAAAGAAAGTCAATATTTCAATTGATCTTACTGATTGGAAAACAAACAATCGACTCCAAACCTCGCATCTACATGAAAATTATTTGGAAACGGAAAAATTCCCGAAAGCGATATTTGAAGGAGTGATTCAGTCTTATGATACTAAGTCCGGAGAAGTTGTAGTCGTAGGTTCAATTAGTTTACACGGCGTTATCCGCAAAGATGTGAGCATCAAAGGGAATGTAACCGCTACTGACTCAGGCTATTCTCTTGCTTGTGAATTTCCTATTAACTTAAAGGATTTTTCTATTCAAGTTCCAAAGTTACTGATTCTCAAAGTGAGTGAGATCGTGAAATTAGAAGTCAAGTTAGATTTAAAATCTGTAAAATAAGAAGGCAGTCAATGAAGGAATTTAATTATAAACTAATTTCAGGTATACTCATATTAGCTGCTACTTCCTTATTCGCTCAAGCGCAGCCAAAGTCAGCTTTTATGGGCTCTAGCTTAATTAATATGCCTACGACCGAAGATGTAGGTAAGGACAATCTAGATTTTCGTTTTAATCATAGATTTACAAATGGAAAAGCAACATCTGCTACATTCGGTGGATTAGATGGAGGGGCTAATACGCAGTTGTCTCTTGATTATGGGATTACTGAAAAATGGAGTGCGGGGATTGCTAGAACTTCTGCGTTCCAAACGTATGAGGCGAGGACAAAGTATAGGATTTTGACTCAAGATGATTCTATGCCTTTTAGTTTGAGTTTTTTTGGCGTTGTAGGTCAGGAGACTTCGAAGCAAGCAATCAAGTATGACAATTACATTAATCCTCCATCTATAGGGAATTACATCAGTTTGCCGTCACCAGCAGTTTCGCAAATTGATACATTCATTCGACAGGAAGGAAATGAGTATGAATTGAGCGATAAAGATAAGCGAAGCTTCCTTGCATCCTTTTTAATCTCTCGCAGATTCACAGATCGTATTTCGCTACAGGTCTCACCTATGTTCGTGCACAGAAATTTTATCAAGAGTCAATTAGGAAATGATAGAACAGGCCTCGATATTGGCGGTAGAATAAAGTTATTCAAACGAGTTGATCTAACCTTTGAAGCCATCTTTACTCCCAAACGAGATTATCAGGGAGCGAGCTATTATACAGAGGATCGGTATACGAAATATCCAGGTTTGAATACGTTAACCGGCACAGAGATCAATCAACAGTATAATAATCCGCAGGGTATTCAATATGCGGCTATTCGAAATATACTGCTAGATAAACCGGTTTCTTATTATTATGTACCGTTTAGTTTAGGGGTTGATATAGAAACAGGTGGACATGTGTTTCAACTTTTTGTCACCAATATGAGAACGATTGCCCACACCCAACTACTTCGCGGTGCTGATTATGACTATAAAAAAGGGGACTGGACATTTGGTTTTAATATTCATCGGTATTTCTCTTTTGCTAAGGATATTGAATAAATGATTTTTTTTAAATCAAAATTAAATCTTCATATCACAGAGCTTTCTTTACCTGTTTTTTTTGGAATGCTTAGTCATACATTGATTCAAGTGAGTGATACTATAATGGTTGGGAAGCTCGGCTCGGAAGCGATTGCCTCGGCAGGACTAGGCGGCATCGCATATTTTACAATTCTTTCTTTTTTGATGAATGGTTCTGTGGGCATACAAATATTAACCGCTCGCAGGTATGGAGAAAAAAATGAAATAGAAATTGGTAAGATAGGAATTAGCGTTTTATATTTCTCCCTTGTTGCTGGATTGCTTTTTTCAGTTCTGGGATATTATTTATCTCACTGGGTAATCGCTCTTATCTCAAATGATCCGAGTATAATCCAGAGTGCATCTTCCTATCTAGCTTATCGATTTCTGGGAACCATATTTTTCTTTCCTATCTTTGCACTTCGAGGTTTTATGGATGGTCTAGGACATACTTATCTTGGAATGATTGCAGCTTTTAGTTCGACATTCTCTAATATTTTTATGAACTGGGTATTGATTTACGGCAATTTAGGATTTACCGCTCTAGGTGTGGACGGAGCTGCCATTGCCTCTGCTCTTTCCGGAATTCCTGCTATGCTAATTCTAGTGGTTTATCTTTTCAAAAAGGATATTGCTTATTATTTAAAACAGTCCCATTTTCAATTCGACTTTTTAATCCTAAAAAATGCAATTAGCATTGGTTTACCTTCTGCAATTGATGGATCTCTCACTAATATTGCATTTATGGTATTCAACAAATTTGCCGGTATGATAGGAATAGACGCATTAGCCGCTTCTCAAATAATTATTAGTATTATCAGTCTTTCGTTTATGCCTGGATTCGCCTTTGGTGTTGCGGCTACTACTATTTTAGGTCAGGCTATGGGAGCAGGCAAGTTTCAACTCGCTAGGCTTGGAACATTTCGCTCCGCTAAATTTTCGGCTGTGCTCATGGGAATAATGGGAATTTTGTTCATCGTTTTCGGCAAGCAAATCATTGGTTTATTTTCTGCGGAGTTGCCAGTTATTCGAGAAGCATACCCCGCACTCATTGTGATTTCCATCGTCCAAGTAGGGGATGCATACCACATGGTTTTTGGTTCAGCCTTACGCAGTGCGGGTCTTGTTGTGTGGGTATTACAAGTGTATGCCGTTATCTCTTATTTAGTCATGTTGCCATTAGCCTACTTACTTGGTGTTTACTTACGATTAGGCTCTCTTGGACTCTGGTCTGCAGTTTCCATTTGGTTAGTTTGCCTCTCTCTTTGTTTTGTATGGAAATTCAACCAAGGCGATTGGAAACATCGAAAGATATAATCTTTACTTCTGCTTACTCTTATCCAATATTTTATCCATTTCCTCATCACTAACAGGAACTTTTACTATATCATTTCCTTCTTTTTTTACTTGCTCTAAATCCACAACAGCACCGGATAAGAGTGATTTGGCTTTACCGGAAGTATCCTTAACAGCGTATACTACCCATTTTCCGCCTTCAAGAGACAATACTAAATAAGAAAAATCACTCACTGCCAAAATGGTGTGGGCGGATAATTGCGAAGCCATTTCGTAGTTCATGACAACGCCACTTTGTAGAGTAATTCCAATTGGTATTCCAACTGCTTTACCAATTCTATAAACTCCATTTCCGACTGCGACTCCAAGAGAGGCAGTTGTGCCTGTCACAGCAACTGATCCCGCAGCCGCTTTTGAACTTCCATAGGTTACCACCTGCGCTGTTCCTGATGCAGTTGAAACGGTAGTTCCTACGGCAGATCCTGCAACAGCCACACCGCCGCCAAGAATGGTTTGACCTGTAGTGACTCCAGCTAGGCTTAAGTTGGCGAGGATATAAGTTCCTGCGCCTTCTGTGACTACTCCCACTCCTTTTACAGTCTTTGCACTTGCGTATAATCCAGTGTTAGCCGTTGCACGGGTGGATGCATCGGCTGCATTGTATGATTCCTGTGCTAAAAATTTACCACTGCCAATGAGTCCGGCTAATGCCAATTTGGCGGTTGGGGCTACTAAGTAGATAACTCCTTTTGTTCCAACGGTGACAACTTCTACCATGACTTGTCCTACGCTGTAGCCGGATACACTTACAAACATCACGGGATAGATTACAGCGTTTACTGCTACGTAGCCGACAGAGATTACTCCTAATTTAGTTAGAGGCTTAAATATTGCATCGTAGAAGATACCCTTTGTTACCCGCGCAAAGGATTTAAGGATTGCAAAGGAAAGTCCTGCTCCGTCTACAACATTTGCATAGTCTCTACCGGAAGCGCTAAATTCTTTTGCCGTATCGCTTCCCCATTCAAAGAAGACTTCTTTTAATTCTTTCGTCAAAGCCTCATTACCCTCTGAAATGAATTTATTGATTCCACTAAATCCTTTCGAAAAAGAGTTTGTTGAAATTTCTGCATCATCGACTGTCTTGGCAAGATAGTCATTTAGATTTGTGTATCCGATTACAAAAGAATTTACTCCATCGCGAAATTCTTTTTTGTATTCTTTTGCGCGCTCGGAAAATTCAGGATTATTTGCATTTGGAAAATCATTCTCTGTTAATTCATCCGCCCATTTGTTCATGTTAGCTCTTAGTTCTTTAGAACTCTGCACAACAGTTTCGTGGACTTGCATTCCATTTCGAAAAGAACTTCCAACAATTCCATACGAGCTTGCAAGAGAAATCGCTATGATATAAACTCCGCCTTTGGTTCCTGAATCGTAAATGTATTTATTGATTTCTTCACCCTTGTCTGAAACTTTTCCCGCAGTCTTAAGAGAAATATCAGTTCCTTCTTTCAAAATATAAACAGACTCTCCCGCTTTTTTTACATTTTCCGAAAAGGCTTCTTTTGCTAAGCCAACTCGCTTTCCATAAATAAAAATTTCTGCTTCAGCAAAAGGTGGAATCAATTTAATCGACGTTCCCTTAACGTCAAAAGCACCGTTGTTATACAGAGATTTATGTCCTTCCTTGACGAGCTTTCTAGAATTCTTAATTGGATCGTCTGGATCTGATGCTGACGCGCAGCCTAACAGTAATATGGCGATGGTTAAGTTTGTGAGTAATTTCATTTATCCCCTCCTTCTTTTTGTTTTTTCATTTCCTCTTCTCTATTTTGAATTTCTTTTTCTAAAACTTTTTTTACGATCGTTTGATCATCGGTAAGAATTTCTACTTTCCCCTGTTTGCGAGCCTCTTCTAAATCTACAACAGAGCCGACAGGCAGGCTATCAAATCCTTTGTAATTTCCTTTTACGCTTGCAATCACAAGTCTCGGTCCATCCCAGGCTAGAAAAATAGTAGCATCAGGAACGGTTAATAGCAAATGAGTTGGAATAACGGTTAATGAAGCGTAGCTTAATACGACGCCTGACTTAAGCGCATAATACACACTTTGCGTTGAACCTTTAGAGAAGTCGTAAATCATTCCAGTAGCAGTGGCACCTGTCTCGTAAGCCGCACCTGCGACCGCCCCAGTTGCTCTTGTCGATTCTACTCCTGTAAATGTCGCTACCTGGTTAAAGGCACCTACCGCAGTTCCGCCAACTATTGTAGGAGCGGTAGCTGTTGCCGACAAGACTCCCATTGAGCTTAAAAATCCTGCTTCTAAAGTGGGGCTAACAACTCTATACCCAAGCTTTGTAGGATAATAGATCACAAGTCCGGTTGTGACAATGGTTTGATTTAAAAAGGTTGCGACATACGCGACAGGAACGGCTACTCCGTTGATTGCAATTATTTTACCTGAATCGACAACAGTTGTGCTGACAGGTGCAAAGGCGAGTTCTTTCATGGCAATCGTATAACCCTGAAAAATATCCCATAAAGCAACTAACGTATTTGATTTAGTTCCTGATTCTTCGTATTCTTTGGAGTAAGAGAGGACTGCTCTTTTATAGGCTCCCGACCAGGCTTTAGAAATAGTATCTCCATTTTTTACGGATACATCTTTAAACAATTCAGAGATAGAAGAGTAGTTCTGCATCCTATCTTTATTAAAGTCTTTTATGGTAGAAAATATTTCTTCCCTGTCTTTTTTTTCAATGTCGCCTAATGAGATGTAGCCGATTACGAATGAATTTCCAGATTCTTTAAAAAGATCACCCGATTGTTCCAATTCCCATTTTGCAAGGTCAAACGTTCCTTCGTAAATGTCTTTACTGAATTGGTAAAGAGCCTTTTCTTCGTTTTTTCCAAGGCTTCGAATCATTTTCATTGTGTCACCCAAATTACCTGGATATTTATCCGCTCTCTCCTTCATGGATACAAATACCATTGCCTTTGCTGTTCGAAAAGACATCGCACCATTTTCGATTACCGTCTTGGTAGATTTTTTAGAAGAGGGAATGATATACCAACCCTTCTCGTGAATATTTTTTCTCTCTCCAAGAGCGTTAGCCGTAAGAGGTGCAATCTTCTGGAAATTTTGCGGTTTGACATTATCCCCAACTACATCTTCTCCAATTACTTTTTTTTGCACATCGCTTGCACAGTGTAGCAGAAAAAGTAAAATCAAATTCAATCTAAAAAATTTTTGTGCCTTCATTTATTTTTACATCCTCGCGGGTTAGGAAACATTAGTTCGATAGTAGAAATTTGTATTATCTTGTCATCCCCGAAATTTTATTCGCGCCATTAAGTTAAAAGTTGTTTACCCCTGTCACCTCGAACTAGCTTCATCAGTGAGAGGTCTATCCGACAAAAAAATAAATAGTTTTTCTCGCATTAAGAACTAAGGTAGATTTCTCACGGCGCATGTTTGGATGTGCCACCTATTTGCTTATCCGCAAATCCATCACCTTCGTATAGTTCGAAATGACCGTTAATTCAAAAAACTATTTTCTCAATTCCTGTTGTTTGTCCGTCGGGGATTTTTTCAAATACGTTTGCGGGTTTCTTTAAAATTGCGTCGCGTCCATATCGAAAGGACTGGGTTTCGACGATGGCGCGGTAGGATTTATTTAAGAGAATGCTTCTTTCTTTAGAAGGATTGATTAGAATTGTTACATCCAATTTTAGTTTTGTAAATGCTTCTTCGTTAGGAGTTCCGTCTTTTGAGAAAAAGATTTTTTTAATTTCTTCATTTTCTCTAAATTCGTCTCCTGCTCCGTTGTTTTGTAAATAAAAAGAATACTCATTTTGGTCTCCAAAGTTTATGAAATTTACTCGTCTATCGGCTACTCCCGATAAGCCTTTACTAGTCCAATGTCCCCATCCAAAATCTGGTTTCGATTTATCACTTCCTTCCATTTTACGCTTAAAAGAAAATGTTGTATCGGCTAATACTCCTAAACTGCTATGACAACCCATACAAAATAAGGTTTCTTCGTTTGTTTGCGGTCTTAGATTTCCCTTTTTGTCTTCGATATATGCTTGATATATCCAGCCTGATTTATTATCAAATCCATGCTCAAAGTCTCCGTAAAAGCCTTCTGCTGTTTTCTCAGTTTGAAATTTTCTTTCCTTATTTTCTCGAGAGACTTTGTCTTTTAGCTCGGAGTAATTATACCATTCTTTTTTTCTTGCGTATCTTAGTTCTTTCATTCGGTTCGAAAGCTTAACGCTATTAGCCTCTTTATTCCAATCTAAATAGCGAACGGAATGTAAAAATTCTGTCCCTACCGGAAAAAGTCCACCTGCGGATAATAGCTCTTTGCTTGTCTGATACTCTTCTGCCATTCCCGCATATTGCATAGGTTGAGAAGGCCAGTTATACTTTACTTTATTTGCTTTTTCCAGTTTACCATTTTGATCTAAGTCTATTCCTGAAATATTTTCATCTAAAGTTTCTGTTTGGATTGTCTTTTGCTTTAAAATTGCTTCAACGATTGCAAGATTCGTTTTATAAATTTCAAGATTGAACTTTCGGCTTTTATCAGAACGAAAGGGAAACGGAAGACGTATTAATACATCGTCCGTTGATCCATTGGTAGCCCAAAAGGTTCCAAGAAACGGATAATAACGATAAGCCCTCCAGCCGGAATACTCACCAGTCTTTGGATTTTTATCAAATCCATCTTCGTCGAAATGAAAATAGCAATCAGGAATATATCCTCCCCAATTACTTGGAAGACTTTTACTGAGAAGGATTTCGCCTTTCTCGTCTAAATAATTATTTTCTTGGATATAAGATTCAATTTCTTGATCTGAGTAAAACTTTGATTTGCTTGTGCTAAATAAATTTTTCCAGGGATTTATTTTTCCTGATTTGGGAAATTCATAATGCGTTTGCAAGTCTCCATCGTCTAGAAAATTTGGTTTTTCCCCTTTTGTATGACAGGAATAACAAGGATTATGCGCTTTATTGCTAGCGTCTACTGTCTTTGTATAACACATCGGTGGGATATAGGCAGTGGGATTTGAATTCTTGGAATAATCTATATTATCCTCTATTTCTATTTTACTTATATATTCTTTTAAATCTATTCCTACCCCTTGACCGGAGGTAGGTTTATATAAGTAGGTTTCATACTTTGGTAGCGGGTCTGGCTTGCAAAAAAGCAGGAAAAGAATTATAACAAAGAAAAAATGGAACATCTAAAAAGTTTTTGTATATCCAATGCTAAACCAGAAAAGATTCTGCTGAATCTTTTGAAGTGTCATTTTTTCTTTTAAATAAATATTGATTGGATCATTTGGTTTATTGAATACCTGATCTATTAAGTCAAATACATACTGATTATCTGCCCCATTTACCTTCGATGGATTTACAATCATTCCATCATTCGTTGAGCGATTTGCTCTGCCGCCTGTCGCACCAAAATAATAATCGGAATCATACATATATAGATTGGGTCGATACACATGTGTTGTCTTTATAAAAAAATCAGCAAAATTAAATTTTAAAGCAGTTGTTAAATCTTGAAATCCATTTCTACTTTCTACATTGTTGTTCGAAAAAGTATAACCAAGATTTGTGCTAGGAGTTATTCTAAAAAATTTCCCCTGAAAAAATTCATGACTCAAATGAATGGAGAAATAATTTTTGCCTACCTGTGCGCCTGAGTTTTCTTGTGATACCTGTGTATAATACGACAAAGTGGGATTAGCCGCTTTCAAGAATGGCAACTTCCAGAAGAGGTAGTATTCCTGCCAAGCCATTCTTGATTGACGGGGCTTCGTAGGATTATTCGGATCTACCACTGTATTGCTATAAGATTTATTAAATGTATTATAGAACCAAGTTCCAACTGTAAAAGTTCCCCAATTTGTTTTGTCGAAAGAGTAGGCAAAAGATGTAAAAAGGCCGTCCGAGTTTTTCATTCCATTGTGTTCTTTGTAAGGTTTTATTCCCTGCCCAAAGACTTGATTCGGAGCGCATTTCGAACTTATCTGCGGATTTCCTAAACCGTTAGCCATTATGCTATCGATACACTGATCACCAGAAGCAGGTTGTCCTATATAAGAAGGTCCGGGTCCTCCGGGAGAGGATTGTAAAAGCTTTCCATCCGTGTCTCTATTTTCTCTGTCGGTTAATTGAAAGTTGCCCCAAAGCTGGACTTTGAATCCTTCGAGTGGTGTATGAATGTCAATTGTTGGTTGAAACGAAGGAACAAAATTCATACTCTTATAAGAATCATTATTTCTACGGTTGTATGCTTCCCCTGAAAAACTCATACCTCGCCAAATAAAATCGGAAACGATTTCTGAAGATACATCAATCGTAGTGTTCTTTTTTGTGCTAACTTCTTTTTGTGGATCAGAGGAAGTAGAAGAAGTTGTAATTTCTTTTTGCGCCAAAAGAGTATTATACGCAAATAGAACAAGCAATAGTAATGTAAAATGTATTGTTTTCATGGAATTTCCTATTTTATTGATTTGGATCTGGCGCATAAGTAGTATTAGTCGTATTTGAAACGCGAGGCAAACCAAATATATACCCAACGTATCCTCTTTTTGCATCCTTTGTAGCATTTGCGTTATAGCCCCAATTGATTGGTTGTTCTGTATTGCCATCGAAAATTTCTTCGCCATAAGGGTGTTGAACATTCACAAAAATACTTAATCTGTCTTCGTCTTCTAATGGAATAAAGTTTCCGGTAAACTCGGAACCGGGGGGAATCGTCATTATCCGCGTAAGCTTTCTAGTCTTTGTATCATAAGCCCATGAAGTATTGTTGAAGTGACTCGTTGAGTCCTCTCCAATAAAAAGAGTTCCTCTGTAATAATTTAAAGCATCTGGAAGAGAAATGTAATCCGGGTGGCAACGGTTCTTATCCGCATACACTTCTCCAGCATTTAGTCTTCGACCGGTCAGAATGGATTTCATTTCTGTTCCTACGTAAGTCGAGCCGATTGGATTTCCAACAGTGTCATTTTGGGAACCGTTAAGCGCTACCTGATAAATAGCTCCGCAGTCATTTCTTTCTAATTGAATATGATCGTCACCTCCACTTGGTCCGAAAGAACTAGAACCAACTACATCCATTCCAAATCGAAGGCGACCGATTGCAACGTAGAGAACATTTCTATCTGGATTATACACAACACCTTCTTCTTTTTCAAATTCAGTCGTTCCTCCTAAGTAGCCTCCGTATTTTCTTGTTTCCAGAAAGGCGGCAGCTTTTAAAAGTTCAGCCTGGCTTGAAAATTTCGAAGAGATAGTCGTTCCATTGTTTCCATCTCTTAAGCGCAAACACATATTTATCCCTCTGTATTCAACATCGTAGGCTCCAGCGGCTATTAGCTTGTAGCCGGTGCCGAGTGCAGCACAGGATGCTTTTGTGCCGGTAGCAATGGCTCCACCTACAGTTCCAATTTGAAAGATATCGCTCAGCGTTGGTTTCTTATCAACGATAGCTTTAATTTCTGCGTCTGTGGCAGAGCCAAGTCTTACCCAGGTTAACGCGCCTTTGCCTCCATCGGAAGTATCTCCTTTAATTGTGGGAGTTCCGTCTGGATAAGTAGCAGGTAGTGTTGTGCTTGTAGTCGGATATGCAGAAGTTTGTGTCCATTTAGCTATATATAACGAGCCAGATGATAAATCTCCTGCTCTGTCAGCGACATACATGTAGAAACCGCTAAAGGAACCGTCATCCGACATATAAGCTGTTCTGTTGTCAGGCATTATTACCGCAAGTTCCGGTGTAAATTTTCCCATGCTGTAATGGCGCTTAACGCTTGTGCTTGCATTGCTATCTACTGAAATTTCTGTGATATATCCGTAGTTGTATGGATTTGTTTTAGTATAATCGAGTCCAGTATAAGATCGCATATTGTCCCATTGTTCGCAAGTCCAAGGCTCGACAGAACTACAAGGAGCGCGGCTAACATGGAGTAGCTTTGGGTTAGAGCCAAATAATGCCGCAACTTGAGAGTCATAATAATACGCATCAAAGATATAATCTTCTTCGCCCGATAAATGAGTATCCCAAGAAGTATGACTTGCTGCACATAAGAATGCAGTGCCTTCAATGGAAGAAAAATCTACGTATCGATAGCGTTTGGGATTGTAAGAGCCATCTGTTTTTTTGTCAAGCTCTGTCATATAGGCGACACCCGGATAGTTTTCAAAATGAGTCATCAAATGATATTTTCCATTTCTTTGAAAAATACTATTACCATCCGGTTGCACACTTATTCTAGTAGAACCATCTGACTCTAGAATATTTTTTCCATTTTTGTCTTTGATGGCTCCAACTGTATTTTGAAATGCATCTGTATCGCCGGTTCGATAGAGCGTTTTATATTCGAGATTGAAATACTTTGAATAAGTCCCATTGTTGTAACGTATTCTAGCTCTAGGCGATACACGAATGGAAAAAAAATCTTCATACTTTGTAGGAAGTTGCAACTCATCAAACTCAATGCTATCTACTTTGGGAACAGTGTTTTGAACAATTAGTGTCGTTAGGAGCTTACCTTTATTATCCTCTTCTCTGTTACATCCAGTTTGGAGGAATAAAGTTAAAGCCAATAAAAATAAAGTCAAATGTTTCTTAGTCGGTAAAGGCAGTCTTAAATTAATTCCTAAAAATTTAAATTTTTTCATAATCCTGTTCCAGTGATCCTTCTTATTTTGTGATTTTGCGTGTCACTTACATACAGACACGGCGTTGTTGAACTACAACCATTTCCAGCAGTGGTAAATGCAATTCCTTGTGGATACCAAAAGGATGTGTAAATTCCTACTCCATCTTGACTTCCTTGCGTCCCTGTTCCGGCAACCGTTGTAACAATTCCTGTTGTCGTAACTTTTCTAATCAGATTGTTATTTGTATCAGCTACGTATAAACTTGAGGATACGCTAGAAAATGCAATGCCGCGCGGGTTATAGAATGTAGCCGCTGTTCCTGTTCCATCGGCTTTGCCAGGAGTTCCTACTGAGCCTGCAATTGTCGTTACGGCTCCTGTGGCGCGCACAATTTGGCGAATGGTATGATTGCCTGAGTCCGAAATATACAGGTTGGTGCTTGTGTTGTCTATGGCGATTCCTCTTGGCAAATTGAACTTAGCCGCTGAGCCTGTTCCATCTGTAGAGCCTTGTGCTGTTTGGACTGCCGCAGAAATTTGAGAGGCTGTTGAAGATATTGCGAGTGCTGCAGTGCCTGCCAATGTGGTAGCGACCCCTGCTGTTGTAACTGCTCTTATCGAGTTACTATAAGTATCCGCTACATAAATAATGTTATTTATTGCATCACAGGCAATTGCTTGCGGATAATAAAATCTAGCCGCAGTTCCCGTTCCGTCTGTATTAGAAGGATTTGCTGGAGTTGTAGGTGCTGCTGTAGGAGAGGGAGCGCTCGATACAGATGTATTCGCGCCGGCAAGAGTTGTTACAACTCCATTTGACGTGATTTGACGGATAGCATGATTTGTGCTGTCAGCAACGTAAACTGTCGTTCCAATTACACAGATTGACCAGGGATCAAAAAAACTAGAAGTGAGCGGGGTATCACTATTTACATTTCCCCATGAACCGACTCCTGCAAAAGTGCTTGCCTGTCCTTCAATTGCATAGGCAACACCACCGGCATTTACCAAATCTCCAATCCGTGGAGAAATTTTTCGAATCAATTGATTGCCACTGTCGGCTAAATAAAGAAATCCGTTGCTATCAATTCCTAAACCCTGCGGAAAACTAAATTTAGCATCATAGCCATCTCCGTCAGTATTGCCAATTACACCTTGACCAGCGTGAGTTCGAACAGCTAATCCATTGGCTGGGACTGCCGTTGCTTCGTTTGAAAGTGTTTCGGAACCGTTAGCCGCTACTCCTGCTATTTTATAGAAGTAACGAGTGCCAGAAGTTAAGCCAGCCGAATTCTTTGCAGAAGTCACCAAGGAATTTAACGGAGTAATTAGATTTCCTCTTGGAGAAATCAGTGTAACAGTTGTTGCGGTGGATATGATTTCATTCGATGAACTAGGAGTAAATCCAGAGTTAACATCTCTATAGACTTTGTAACTTACCGCAGAGGGTAATTGTGTCCACATCAGTTGTATCCTGCTACTACTTTCTGCGGCAGCAGTGAGGGTAATGGTAGTTACACTCGAAGTTGGAGTATTCATATAGGTAGGAGAAAGACCGCCCGCTATTCTCTGAAGAATCGAGGACATTGCTAATACAGATGACTTATCATTCGTATCATTTTTACAATCTAAAAAAGATACGAACAGAAGCGTTATCAGAGAATAGAAAAGCTTATTGTTCATAAAAGGCAACCTTTGAAAAAAATGTGTAGTATGACTGAATATTTTTTTAAAAAAAAGTCAAGTGCTTTTGCAATAAAATTTAAAAACGAAAGAAAAAGATGAAAGAAGAAAGCGCGACTGCGAATGATAGCTGTTAAATGAAAGAATTTAGAATCGTTATAGTAGTCTGACGATAGAAATTTTTTCTTATCATACTTTATATTTCAGAGAATTTCCTACCGCAAACTCATACCCAGCGATTGACCTGATTATGTAGGTTGAAAAAATAATTTTTTGTTTCACACTAAAAAAAGAGTGGAATTTCCAATCAGATAATGAGTTTATTTGAATTATGTTGTCAGACATTGAATCTGAAATTTTGCTCACTGCAATGAACTTCGTTCAAATGGAAGGTGAGTTCGTGTTAGAGACTTCAGCGAAAATTATGAAGAAGGCAAATCAAATCTTATCGTGGTTTGATGTGTATTCTAAAAATTCATTCATTTCAGAGCAACTTCACAAAGATTGGGTTCAAAAAAATTTGGATACAATTTTGCTAACACCGCTTTTAGAAGAAATTAAAGTGAATTTTATTCCGGCTGAGAAATTTGATACCTATTCAGTTTCGCCTGATATGGCCTGGTCTGTTTTTTTTACAATTACGAGACCTGGAATTTCTACCGATGGACGAAATGCTCTTCTAAAAGTTACTGCTAACTGTGCGTCGGGTCCTCCCAACTATGCAAGCTTACTCCTCCTCGAAAAATCAGTTCATTTTTGGAATGTGAAATCTACTCACGGTCTTTATAATCAGTGAAAAGCTTTTTTCTTGCCACAGTAAGTTGTTTTGATAGTTTAGAAATTAAGTTCAATGTTAATGCTACGTATTTTTCCAATTCTACTATTTCTATCCATTCTATCAACTTCTCTTTTTTCAGAAGAAAACAGTATTAATCTTCTCTACTATCACCCTAAAGTAAAGATATTACATAAGAAAAAAACTCTTCCCAAGAAAGTATCAGCTAATACGTATATTGCGAAAGCAAATTCTATTGATGCACGATTCTTAAATTCGCAAGAAAAAATCAAAGGTATAGATATTGTAAAAAAAACAATCACGATTCCTGCTGATACAAGCGTAGAATTTAAAATTTCTATTCCTTTAAATCACACACTTCATTTTCAAATGCGCAAATCGAAAGAAAGGCAGAATGCAGCCAATCCAGAAGCAGTTCAAGTTTTCTTAAACGAAAGTCCTAGCAGTTTTGATTTAAAATCTGAATTAAATTCTAATCTATTAAAAATAAAAGCTACGAGCGACGATGTTATTTTAGAAAATGTATTTCTAATTCGAAATGCGGTAAATGGAGATAAGCCGGATATACTTTTTATTGTGATTGATTCTTTGCGCGCTGATGTCTGTGGTTTCAATGGAGCAAATTTTAATGCAACGCCTAATTTAGATAAATTTGCAAAGTCATCCTATGTTTTTCAAAAGCATCTTGTAAATTCGAGTTGGACTAGACCTTCGACTTTGGTTTTTTTTACGGGACTTTATCCTTCTAAGAGTTTTATTAATCTCTGGGATTATTCCGTTTTTCCCGAAGAGAAAAAATCTTTTTACAAATCAAAGATTCTTCCCCTTCCTGCCAACCTAGCGCAAAATGGGTATAAGTCGGTGATGATTGGGAATAATCCTTTCTTAACCGACCACAGAGGGATCGGTGTAGACGTTGGATTTGAAGAAGTATATGATTATTCCAATTATGAAAATGATACAATTCCAATCACAGAAAAAATTCTCTCTCATCTAAAAGCATTGCCGCCAAAAGACAAACGTCGTCCTGAATTTATTTTTTTAAATTATAACGATCCGCATAAACCGTATACTCCTCCTGCAAAATTTCTATCGCAAATTAAAAATGCTGAAAAGGTAGATCCAAGAAAAAAAGATTACTTAGGTGAAGTTGCCTTTGTAGATTTTGAGCTAGATAAAATATTGCAAGCTTTAAAAGAAAAGGGAATAGCAGATAATATGATTATTCTGGTAACATCAGATCACGGCGAGGTGATGAATCCTACTCATGGTAAATCAAAATTTACCGGTGTCTATACTCTTTATGGACATGGACAGGGACTTTATGAAGAAGATATTCATACTCCTTTGTTACTAAAACTTCCGAGTAAGAAAGAGCAAAAGAATATAGCGAGTGTTAGTCGTTCAATTGATATTATGCCAACTATACTAGAAGCGGCAAATCTCAGTAAACCGAAAGATGGAGATGGAGAAAGCTTATTTCCTTTGATTGAAGGAAAAGAAAAAGAGGAAAGGCTCTATTATGGTGAGTCGCGCGGTGTGATCGGAGTAAGAAAAGATGGATGGAAGTGGATGCAAAAGGTATTTCACTTCCATCGTCCGGGAGCGCACTGGGATGGACTTGTATCACAGGAGCCGATGTATCTTTTTAATTATAAGTCTGACCCCGAAGAAAATACTCTCATCGAAAATGAAGCCAAGAAAAAGGAACTAAGAAAACTTGCTGATTCCTTTTTGAAAAAGACTTCTATTTACGGAGTGAGGATTACAAATCCAGATAATTCCGAAAGTAAAGATGTTACTATTTCGATTCAAACAAATGTAGGCAAAGTGGTATTAACCGATGAGAAAGGAAATTCTATCACAAGAGAAAATTTCACAACGAATTCGCGGGGTTTTGTATTTTCAAAGTCGATGGAGAAAAATTCTAACATTGAATTTAATTTTATTCCTTATCCAGATATTTCTTTTCCCCGTGTGGATATAACTGTAAATGGAAAACCTATCGGCAAAGGGGAATTAGGCGTTGGAGAAAAAGATATTTTTCCGGGGAAATGTAATAATAAAGCGGAATGTGCTGAAATGTATTTGATTCACAATAAAAAACCAGAGATTCCAAAACAATTTAGAGCGCAGGTATGGCTTGAAACAAAAACTCTACAGTTAACAAATGAAAAAGTAAAATTAGAAAATGATGCAATTGATATTCTAAAAAAACAGGGGTATATAAAATGAGCGGTCCTTTAGCAGGTGTAAAAGTAATAGACTTAAGTCTTCTTCTTCCGGGTCCACTCTGCTCGATGTATTTAGCTGATATGGGAGCAGAAGTAATCAAAATTGAAAATCCTCGTGCCTACGATGGAACAAGAGCAATGGTAAAATCAAAAGAAGGTTTACCGGGATTATTCTTCATGACCAATCGAAACAAGAAGGCAATCACTCTTAACCTCAAAAAAGAAAAATCCAAAGAAATACTTTTTAAGCTCTTAGAAAATGCAGATATATTACTAGAAGGATTTCGCCCTGATGCGTTAGACGAAATGGGAATTGGATATTCTGTTTTAAAAGAAAAATTTCCGCGCTTAATCTATTGCGGTATATCGGGATACGGCACTAGCGGTCCTTATAAAGATTGGGCAGGACATGATGGAAATTATTTGGCACTCTCTGGTGTTCTAGATCAACTCGGCGGAAGAGACAAACCATCGTTAGCCGGATTTCAACTGGCTGATATTGGAGGCGGAACACTTACAGCAGTAGCGGCAATCCTCGCAGCTCTCTACTCACGCGAAAAAACAGGCAAGGGACAGAAGATAGATGTTTCGATGATGGAGTCTAGTTTGCAATTCATTTCGCTTTATGCAGGAATTTATATGTCTACTGGAAAATTACCCGAGAGAGGCAATGAACTTTTATCCGGTAAATTAGCGAATTATAATATTTACAAAACAAAAGAGGGACGTTTCGTTTTCCTGGGCGCTTTAGAAGAAAGATTCTTTAGAACTTTCTTAAGACAAATTGGAAAAGAACATTTGATGGTAGAAGGAAAGAATCTAGAAGAATTATCAGAAGAATTTAAAGAGACTCTAGAAGATTTCTTTTTATCGAAGACTTTTACTGATTTGAAACCTTTGTTTGAAAATCCCGATTGTTGTCTGACTCCAATTAAAAATCTCTCTGAAGTTTTGCAGGATGAGCATTTACTAGAAAGAGGCTCTGTGTTTAAAAAAAATCATCCTGTCTATGGAGAATACTTTCAGTTTGCCTCCCCATTTCGTTTTTCGGAAACAGTCTGTGAATATAAAACTCATCCACCCGAGCATGGCGAGCACAATTCTTCTGTGTATACTTCCCTTGGTTATAGTCTAGAAGAATTGGAAAAATGGAAAAAGGAGCGGGTAATATGAATAAGCTATTAGTCATAGCTTCTGTTTATGGATTTTTTGCTGTAGCCTTCGGGGCATTTGGAGCACATGCGTTAAAGGATGTATTAGGTGATCGAGTTGGAATTTATGAGACAGCCAATCGTTATCATTTTTATCATACGTTCGCGATTTTTGCTTCTGCATTTTTGTATAATATTTATCAGAGAAAAGTCTTTTTAAAATCCGGTTATCTATTTGCCGCTGGAATATTTATTTTTTCTGGTAGTCTCTATGCTCTAAGTATTTCTGGAATTCGAATACTTGGAGCAATCACTCCCATCGGCGGAGTTCTTTTTCTCATTGCATGGGCTACTCTCGGTTATTCGGTTCTGAATAGAAAGTAGATATTTCAAAATTAAAAGGAGGACAGGCATAGATTCGACCATGCTCACTACAAGTCCCTGCCTGTTATTCTCTGCCTACAAATGCAGACCAAAAACACAAATAGGAAGGAATTTTTGTTCTGACTATTTTAGATAAATATATAAATAAGTATTGACTTATTTATATATTTATTGAAGAATGTCAGTATGTCTGAATCCGAGCGCGCCTTTCCCCAATTGATTGAAACCCTTCATCCTGTGGAAAAAATGGTTTTTCTTGCAGGACCCAGGCAAGTTGGAAAGACTACAATTGCGCAGTCTTTACTAAGTTCGCTATCCGATGGCGGAATGTATTTAAACTATGATATTCCAACTCATAGAAGACTGATTATTTCTGGGAACGATTTACTCAGTGATTTGCGTAAGCCAAAAAAAAGACCGATGGTTGTTTTCGATGAAATTCATAAAATGGCAAAGTTCAAAGCATTTCTAAAAGGATTTTATGATGAGAACAAAAACGATTCCAGAATTTGGGTGACTGGCTCTGGTCGGCTCGATCTATTTCAAAAGGGGCGATAGCTTACTCGGACGTTATTTCCTATACCATCTTCATCCTTTTTCCATTGGGGAGTTAACGAAACAAAAGTTGATTGAGCCAGAAACATGCTGGGAAAATTTTGAAGAATCAAACTCCATAAATTTTGATTATCAATCCTTACTTGATTTTGGTGGTTTTCCGGAACCTTTATTTAAAGGAGAAAAAAGTTTTCATAAAAGATGGATTACTTCTAGAAAAGATAGAATCACACGTGAGGATATTCGTGATTTAACCCGTATACAAGATTTGGATAGATTAGAAAAATTAATTGATTTACTTCAGTTTAAAATTGGTTCCCCTTTGTCTGTAAATTCTTTGCGTGAGGATTTGGGGGTTGCGTTTGAAACAATCGAAGCATGGTTAGAAACTCTTGCTCGCGTATACTACATTTATTTTCTAAAACCTTTTTCGAATAAAATCAATCGAGCGATTCGCAAAGAAAGAAAAATGTATTTCTGGGATTGGTCAACTATTAGTGACCCGGGAGCAAAGTTTGAAAACTTTGTTGTCTCCCATTTTCAAAAAGCTTGCAATGCGTGGAATGATTTTGGAATTTCCGAAGCAGAGCTTTGTTATATTCGAGACAAAGAAAAAAGAGAAGTCGATATAGTTATGTTAATCGATAAAAAGCCATTTCTTCTAGCAGAAGTGAAACTATCGGATACGGATCCTTCGCCTCATCTGCTTCGCTTTTCGGAAGCGACTGGTTGTAAACGTCTTGTTCAAATTGTAAATATTCCAAAGACTAAAAAGACTTTTAAGAAAGATGGGAAATTAATTCATATTGTTTCACCAGAGAATCTTTTTTCTTTTTTCTAAAATGTAAAAATGTAAACTAAAAAGATTTCAAATAATCTAAGACATTTTTCTGTAATTCATTGAATGATTCTGCTTTAAAAACCATTGCGTATTCCCTATTTGTTCCAGTCTCAGGTGAGCCTTTTAGGTAATGCTTATCATAATGATGCTTTAATAATAAGAGTGCGGCAGAATAACGATCATTAGCCGCAATTGCTGTAGTAATGGCTAGAAATATTTTTCCATCGATAAATCGCTTTAAGTATTGAAGCTTTTCCAAAATAAATTCATTCGAGTTATTGTATTCTTTTGCAAGACGTTCAGCTCGTATTTCTAAAGGAAGCTCAACCCAGATTTTTTTTCCTGTCATCATCTTGGAGTAAAACTTTTCTGGTAAAATAATTCCTCCAATTTTTTTGCTTTCGCCTTCTACGATCATATGACTAGAAATATTTTTCTGTAGAGCCTGATAAAGGTAGGACTCGAATAATTTTTGGGAAGGTTGGTTAGAAGGATTCCCACCAAGTAAAGATCCTTTGTGATTTGCATATTTTTCTAAGTGAACTGCTGGTAATTTGGATTCTTGTAAAATAGAGATTAATTCTGATTTGCCGCTACCACTCGGTCCGTAAATGGAAATTGCTTCTGGTAAATTTTCCTCGTGGAAGTAATGATTTACGAAGCGACGATATGCCTGGTAACCTCCATCAATCAAGCTTGTTTTATATCCAATTAAATCCATTACAGTAAACAAAGAACGAGAGCGCATTCCGCCACGCCAACAATATACAACGAAATGGCAAAATGGTTTGTGCTTCTCGACACAATCTTTATTGAATGCAAGAATCAATTCTTCAACTCTTTCTAAATTATTTCTTAGATTGCCCGCTATTAATTTTGCACCGAGTTGTCGTGCGGTGAATGGATTTTGTTTGTATTCCGTTCCGACTTCGGCTCTTTCTTTATCATTTAGAACTGGCAGATTGATTGAGTCGGGAATATGATCTTCTGCAAATTCAGATTCACTTCTTACATCAATTAGAATATGCGTGTTCGGAGAGAATTCTTTGAGAATAGTATCTATGGTTTTTGTTTTGGAAATTTGTATCATGGAAATTGTTTTATATTTAAACTCATCCTTGAATGGCATTTAAGTCAATAAATGTTCTTACTTCTAGAAAACTAAAAGACTTAAAAAAATATATATTTTTTTATTTGCAGGAATTTTTTTATTTTTCCAATCGTCTTAAGTCTTTACGTAGATCATTGAATTATCTGAAAGAGTAGACTAAAAACTTAGGTAAACGTAATATTAAGTGAAATGCACTTTAAAAATGCAACTTTTTGCTAAACTAAAACTTATTTCAAGAAAATTCATATTAGGATAGACAATTTAGAAAACTGATGATACATTATCACAACCTATGAAAATTTTTGCGCTTATTTTTTCTTTTTTGATTTCAATTCCAATATTTAGCAACCCGTTTAAAATTGATTTAACTCAAGACTGTAATTCAGAAAAATGCGTGCCACGAATATGGTATTTGAATGATTCATTTGAGACTACTTTTCTTTCTATGAAGGCTCCCCCTGAAAGCTGGACAAAGGCAAATAAATTTCCAATATGGCTAAATAAGTTTTACTCGAAAAATGAATCTCTTTGGACATTCACGATGGTAAGTTTTTTCGATGTGCCGGAAAATATTTCTATTAACCGGCAAACAGGTATTAAACTCGGAGAGATAGGGGAAGTATTTGAGATATTTATTAATGGAAATAAAATTGTAAGTGAAGGTGAAATTAAAGATGGTAAAGTTTCTTTTCATAGAACTGTTCGCGGAAAAATATATGAATTTGATAAGAGTATTCTGAAACCCAAAGACAATCTATTACTTATAAAAATTTCGGGAGATCCAAGGTTTGATCACACTGGTTTTTATTTAACAAATGGCTATCAAATTGGACTTTATGAAGACTTACAATATGAAGAGCAAGATAGAATTACATTAATTCTAATTGGAATTTATTTAACAATTGGGTTTTATCATTTGTTTCTATTTACAAAACGTAAGCAAGATAAGTATAATCTTTATTATGCGCTATATACCATTGGACTAGGAGTATATATATACACAAGAACGTCGGCAATTTTTGAGAATAATTGGGATACCACTTTGATTCAGCGTGTCGAATTATGCGTGTTATATCCAACAATATTTTTTAACTTTGCACTTCAGGAAGAAATCTTCTTTCACAGAATCAGAAAAGTTACAAGTTACTATGGATATTTCTTATTTGCTTGGTCTGTATTGACGATTTTTCTCCCTATGTTTATGGCAGAATATTTACTTAGAGTATGGCAGATAACATTTATTACCCTCGGATTAGGAATAGCAATTAATATTATCTATATATCAGTAAAGAATAAAATTCCGAATGCCAAAAGATTAATGTTTGGAATTATTTTTCTGACCTTTGCTGCAATTTTTGATGTAATAGATTCACTTGTTTTAAATACGGGACTTGCGTTCAGTAAATACGTTTTCTTTTTATATGTATTCGGATTTGCTACTATTCTTGCAAATAATTTCATTCAGGTGCACAACGACATAGAGCATTTGAATAACACACTAGAACGAAAAGTGGATGAGCGCACAAAGGAATTAACAAATAGCTTACAAAAAGTAAACGAATTAAAAAAACAGCAAGATGGTGATTATTATCTTACATCCCTTTTGATTGATCCTCTTGGAGTCAATCATGCAGAAAAAGAAATCGTTAATGTTGAATTTTTACTTCGACAAAAAAAGAAATTTAGTTTTAAGGGAAATGATTCTGAACTCGGGGGAGATTTATGTAGAACTGAGACGATTCAATTAAAAAATAGATCATTTACCGTTTTCTTCAATGCAGATGCAATGGGAAAATCTATGCAGGGCGCAGGTGGCGCGATTGTAGTAGGCGCGGTGTTTGATTCGATTATTGAAAGAACAAAACTCAGTAAGCTTGTGCAAAATTCTTATCCAGAACGTTGGCTAAAAAATTCCTTCGTGGAGTTACATAAAGTATTTGAAAGCTTTGATTGCACAATGCTTGTTTCTATTGTTGTAGGGCTTGTTGATAATTCTTCCGGCTTACTATATTACATCAACGCAGAGCATCCTTATCCGGTATTGTATCGTGACGGCAAAGCGTCGTTTATCGGTGATGAATATATTTATAGAAAACTGGGAATGCCAGTCAGTGAGAGCGCATATATTTCTGTAGAGACATTTCAAATGAAACAGGGCGATATTTTTATCTCAGGCTCAGATGGTCGTGATGATGTAATTGTAAAAAATTCTCTGGGAGAAAAAATTTTAAACACAGATGAAAAAGCTTTTCTCAGAATTGTAGAAAAAGCAGAAGGAAATTTGGAAGCAGTATTAACACTGCTCACATTAGATGGAGAGCTCACCGACGATTTATCTTTATTAAGAATCAATTTGAATAAAAATCCTTTTCCATTTGACGTTTCCGACTTAGATGAAGTAATAAATTCAAATCCTATTTTAGAAAAAATGGATTCCGAATCAACGCCTATTGCGGATAATGAGTATTTGCTTTCTAAAGAGATTAATATACGAGCACTTAAAGGTATCTGTCTTAATTATATGAAATTGGGTAAATACCAAGAGGCAATTAAATTTGGGAGAGAATATTTAGATTTGGTGCCGGCAGATGTAATCATGATTTTTCGAGTGTCTGAGGCTTTTAAGAAAGTAAAAAATTTTGAAGAAGCAATTGAACTTGGTGAGCGTTTACGATTAAGAAGAAAGCAAAACATAGATAATTTAATTAATCTTGCAGAGTGTTATATCGCGTTAAATCAAAATGACAGAGCAAAATTATTATTGCACGATGTTCTGTTATTGGAAAGAGATAATGTTTCTGCTCTTGAAATACTTGAAGGTATTAGCGTATAATATGACTTATGCACAACTCTTTCAATTTTGCTTGTGAAAGAGTTGCATCTAACTTTAGAGCTGTTTTGGGAATAACTTTCTCATAGGCAAGGCTTACTTTTTTTAGCGTCTCTAAATTTTCAAAATGTTCATTCGCATTTCTACGTTTTGTTCGGGCTAGAGAAATTTCTGGATTTATCTCCAGGTAAATGATTAAGTCCGGCACTGGATAATTTCGATTTAAGTTCATACGTAGAATCGTTTCTGGCTGGATACTTTCATCGGATTGATATGCTGCCATTGAATAAAAATATCTGTCAAGTATAACGCTATTACCCGCTTTTAAATTTGGGTATACATTTTTTTCTAAAGAGTCTTTTCTATCGGCTAGGAATAATTCGATTTGCTCTTCTCTAGAAAGAGAAATTTCTTTTCGCAAGAATTTTCTAATTTTCATTCCCGTTTCAAAGCTCGTAGGCTCATTGAATTTTACGATTGGAAAATTTCTTTCTATAAGAGAATTTAAGACCATTGTAGAAAGCGTGCTTTTTCCGCTTCCATCTATTCCTTCAAAAACAATAAATTTAGTTTTATTCATAATGATAATTTTTAAAACATTGAAAATCTAATAGGATTAAATGCCAAATGAAAAATAATTCTAAGAGCAAAGTAAAAGTTTTAATCTGCAGCTTAGGGGATGATTTCTTGATTGACATGGATTTTTTGATGAGAAATAATTTTAAGAATGGCAAGTGTTGAACCACAAGATTTAGTTTCTTCTCTACAAGAAAATCGAGTAGATGAATACAGGGTTTTAGAGCAAAAGAAATTGTTATCACAAATTTCGGAAGAGGAAATTAAATTAAAGTATGAATCATTTTTTTTAGATGTAAGTGAATTTGAAGATATTCTGCTAAAAAAAGGGGTTTACTACGCGTTACTCGGAGCACTTTATGCATTTCACGATCGTGAACTTGATCCGATGGAAGCACAACATTCTCCACTATTTAAAATTATCCGAGCAGATATAATAAAAGTATATGGAGAGATTTCCGATTCCTTGGTCAGCGAAGAAACTTGGCTATTCGAAGCATTTGATTATGGAATAAAGCATGTTTACTATTTGGATTGGCAACTGTATTTATCTAAAATTTGTTATTAAGGAGGAAGGGTTAATATTTCGTAACCTCTGTGCGTTACCAAAACAGTGTGTTCAAATTGAGCAGACCATTTTCCATCCTTTGTCCGAACAGTCCATTTATCAGATTTAGAGACTACTACGTTGTATGCCCCAAGGTTAACCATTGGCTCAATTGTGAAAGTCATACCCTCTTCTAATTTTGTGAGCAACCTTGTTTGTTTGAAGTGGGGAATCTGTGGATCTTCATGAAATTTTTTTCCTATTCCATGACCCATTAAATCGCGAACGATTCCATAACCATGAGTTGTAAGAAATTCATCAATTGCATTGGAAATATCATTCACGCGGTTACCAGGCTTTACCTGCTCGATTCCAATCCACATGGCTTTTTCAGTGTCTGTTACAAGTTTTTTAATTTCTGGTTTGACTTTGCCTACTAAAAAAGTTTTTGATGTATCTCCATGGTATCCATTTAGTATGGGTGTTACGTCAATATTGATAATGTCTCCATCTTTTAAAACATCGGTTGTTTTTGGAATACCGTGACAAACAACATCATTGATTGAAGTGCAAATGGATTTTGGAAAACCTTTGTAGTTGAGGGGAGCAGAAGTGGCTCCACGCTTTAATGTATACTCGTGGCAAAGATCGTTTAGCTCCTGTGTATTAACACCAGGCTTAACAAAAGACTCAATGTATTGCAAAAGTTCTGCGGCAAGTTTTCCTGCCGCTCTCATTTTTTCTATTTCAGCTTTATTTTTTATGTGAACCAATTAACTTCTCAATTAAAAATCTGATGCTCTAACTGTAGATCTTTTATTGGATTTAGTTCTTTCGATCGCTTCGTCGATTAAGCGATATACTTTCTCGTTTAATCCTTCTACTACATCACTTGATGTCATAAGCTCTTTTGACTTAATATATTCTTTTACTTTACTGGATACGATTAGAATTGATTTTTCTTCAGACATAAAACCCTCTTATTTTGTGTTTATGTATCAAAGAAAAGGAATATATGTTTTTCGTAAATTAAGAAAAACAAAGGATAAATTTTTATGGAAAAAAAGATACGTTTTCGTAAGGAAATTTATTGCAAAATGAATGAAATTTATTCTTAAACTACGTAATATTTTCTTTACTTTTCTTCCTTTTAAAGTATAATTTTATATCTGCGCGATGAATAAGCTCCAACTTAGAAAAACGAATGAACTGCTAGGTTTTAAATAAAAAAATTAGGTAAACAAGAATGGATACTACTAAAATATTTAATTTTATTCTCGGATTAAGTGGTCAAGCTTTTGAGGAAGCCAATAAGTTAAAAACTACATTTGAAAGAGAGTATGCTAGGATTCGAACCATTGGAAGTAATAATAATTCAGACTCAGCTATTGCGCTTAGGGAAACTGCTGAATCTGTTATTATTTTTTTCGAAGAAATGAAATTCAAATTCCCACAATTATAAATCCCAAAATTCAGCCAGAAAAAAATTCTAGTTAGCTTTTATTATTAATAATCGCATCCACTAAAGATTTTTCTAAGTTTAATTTTTCTGCAATCGTATCCGAAGTCCAATCAAACTTTTCATACAAACTTAATACAGTCGCTTTCTTTCTTTTTAGAATTTCGGTCGTGTCTTTATCTAGTTTAAAATTCTTAGAATGATTTTTCGTTCCAGTTGTTGTAGTTACTGCGTCCACTACGACAAGGAAATCAGAAAGTTTATCAAACTTATCATCAGCCTCTGCAAGTAAATTTTCGAAGCCGCCTTTCATTTCTTCTGTTTCCAATTTTAATGTTTCAATTCGTTTTTGCATTGTAGCAATTTGTTTATGACGAGCCGACAAATCAACCATTAGATTTTCTACTTTATCAAATTTCGACTCTATAGATTTTACATCTATGTTTTTGGAATTTAGTGCTTGCACTTTTTCTTCAATATGATTGATTCCATATTCCAACTCAGACTCTCTCGATTCAATTTTCTCTACGGAGCGAAGAACTTTTTGGACTCTATCATTTATTTCAAATGTAGATTTGTTAGAGTTATTTAACGACTGGGTTAGATCATTTATTCTTTCATTTACAATCTTAACCTCAGAAAGTTTAAAATCTAACTCATTTTGAATTCTTTCGATCTCAATTAGCTTTTGATCTACGGAAGTAATCATAGAAATTTTATCATGAAGTTCATCAGTGCGTTGATTGATTAGATCACATACGTTAGTTGCACGAGCCAATTCATTTTCGATTTGATCTATTCTCAGTTTATGTGTTTCGAGAAGACGAAGCTCGGATTCTATATCCTTCTTTGTAGACTTAATTAATTCTGCATGTTTTAAGAATTGATTTGCAGTTCCACCTTCTTGCTTTAAGTGATCAAGCATATTTCCGAGTTCTCTCATCGTATTTTCTGAATCATGAATCAATTGTCTTGTCTTATCAAAAAGTCCCGAATAAGATTGAATATCCTCAACTTTTGTTGAAATCATATCTAATGTATTTTTTAGGTGATTGCTTTCTTCTTGCACATATTCAGCTAAACCTTTTTTGATTTCAACAACTTTGTCTAAATCGCTGTCGATACTGTTTTTAATACGCAAGAATTCTTCTCGTGTTTTTGCAAATTCATCACGATTTGTATCGATGAAATTAGTGTTCGACTTCTCAATGTCACGGAAAGTTTTTTGAATTTGCGAATTGAATGAAGTGATTTGTCTATCACTATCTTCTTTCGCATTCTTCAGAGTTTGCTCAATGTTTTGTTTTACATCTTGGACATAGCTGGTTATGCGAGATTCCAATTTGCCAAGCTGCAATTGTCCTTTATCCATGAGAACTGTGAGTTGACGAGAAATTCTTTCATCAATGGTTTGAGTAAGTTTATCAATTTTCTCTTCTTGCTTTTCGAGGAGGTTCATTCCTGCTTTTTGAATATCTTCTAAGAGTTCTTCTGATTCATAACGAACTTTTTCGAGTTTGTTCTGCAAGTCACGATATAGTTTCTCTCCGTATTCAGAAAGAAGTGATTCTTGTTTTTCATAAAGGTTTAATCCTGCTTTTTGAATTCTACCTAGGACCGAATCTACGTCTTCTTGCGATTTTTTCACTTTGCCCTGAACTTCGGAAATAATTCCATCTGTTTGAGACGCAAGCATTTCAGAGTGTTTCTTGAGAATTGCGTCTAATTGAGATTTGCCGGCATTAAATTCATTTCTAAATATATCAGAAAGCTCTTTGCCTTCAATATGAATGTCTTTTAGTCTTTCGACCAAGCTATCCATATCTCTTTGAGTTCTAGATTTGATTTTTTCTAATTCTAGATTCCATCCTTCAATGAATAATTCTATTTTGCCGTCAGTCTTGAGTTTTTCTCTATCTAGATTTTCTACAACGCTACTTACCTCTGTTTCGACTTGTTTTACAATATCCTTTGCGCTTTCGAGTAATGCATTTTTTAAATCATAAAAGTAGTCATCTACAGTTTTAATTTTTTGTAATGTATCTTTCCCGAGTTCGCGGATTTTTAGTTCTACCGCTGCAATATCATCGAGGATTTCACTTTTCTTTTTACCATGTAGAGTGACGAGACTATCTTCAAGTTCATTCTTGAGTGCAATGAATCTATCTCTAGTATTGTTTTCAATTTGGTTAGAGACGCGGCTCATTTCTGATTCAAAATTCTTCAAGCTATCAACAATAGAGTCTTTTTTGTTTTCTGTTTCCTCGTGAAATGTTTCTTTGACTCGCTGAAATTCATCTTGAAATTTTACAATTTCCTTCATTAATTCTGCTTTTTTAAAGTCTGCTTCGCGTAATAACTTGTTATCCGCTTCAAGATATTTCTCTTGGAACAATTGAATGTTTGAGGTAATGTTGTCTGCTTGACGACGAGTGTCGTTTAACAATTCATCTCTTCTTGTCATTGTTTCAAGACTCATTCCTTCAATTTCAGCTCGGATTGAATCAACTTCCATTTTGAGTCCGCCGAGGATTGCTTCTTTTCCTTGATTGACTTGGTCTAAAATTGATTCAAAGCGATCTTGAAATTTCTTTTCAAAGAAACCGAGTTTGTCTTGCACAATACCAGCAACAGCTTCTGCTTTTTCTTCGAAGCGAGAGTCTAACTTCTCAATCTTCTCGGCGATAGCTTCGGAAGAGTCGCGGTAGCGAGTGATTTTTACTTCGAGAGACTTTTCTGATTCACGAATAAATGTATTGTAATCGTCTAGTTTCGTATTGGCTAATTCTACTTTGCCGACAGTTTCTTCTGCCATGAACTCTACTTCAGATTTGAGTTTTTCTTTAAATGAATTTAAAACAGTGTTCAGGGACTCATCTACTTTATCGGATTTTGCTTCTAGAAGTGATTCTAGTTCAACGATTTTAGTTGCGAGAGATTCTAAAATATCTTGGGTTCTATTTGAGAGAGTATCATTGAATGTGCGGACAATCCCGTTTACCTCTTCGCGAACTTCTTTAATATCGCGCTCAACGTCTTTAATATTTTCCCGTTGCGATTGAATGACTTGCATTCCTTCTTGGATGTATTCAGCTTCGTGACGAATTTCTGATGCGAGGTTCACCACATTTTTTAGATCTTCAGAAATATTGTCCAGATACTCCTTGTTAGCCTTAAGAGTGTCCATTAAATTTCTGGTTTCATTTGCTTTCGCTTCCAAGTCGGCAATCACTTTGCGAGCTTGCTTACCCATGATATCGAGATCAATGGTTGTATCTTTAACGGCTTGGATTCCAGCCATAGCCGCTTGGTTGATATCCTCATTCATTTTAGTAGAATGTTTTTTAATTTGGCTGAGTCTATAGTTCGACCTATCCAATTTTCTAAATAATAAAATTACGATTACACTCGCAATAAATGGAAATAAAAGCTCTGAACCCATGGTATATAGTATGTCCCATGCTAAGAGTTAAGAATTATGTCTTATATTGCAACAAAAATTTATGTCTCATTAAAAAATATTGTAAATTTTTCACTCACTTGAAAAATCAGTGTGTCCAGTTTACAAAGCCCACATATTACTTAATGCTCCAAGAAATTTGACTTCTTGTTCTGAGTGAGTATGATCGCTCATTGCATGTTTGACTGCCTCAAAAGTTATTCTTAGATCTTTATCGTTCAGATTTTCCTTTAAAAACAGGACAGAAGTTGTCGTATGCTCAAAGAGTTTTTCGGGCGTCATCAGTTTTGTTTCTTCAATGACTGCTGCCAAATAATCCAACGGATTGTCTTCTCTCCCTATACCTTGAAAAAGTTCAGTAAGAATCGCAATCATATTATCCAATTCTTGATCAGAAATTACACCATCGTAACCGGTTGCATATAACAAAACTATGCAAAGATTATATTCAAGTTGATTATTATTCATAAAAATTAAAAATATCCTTAAATACAGAATTCATTGAGTAAGTTGATTGTCTACACAAAACAAAGTCTTTTCTTTATGTATTGTATAAGTAGAAAGGTAACGACAGAAAAGTCCTTCAAATGAGAACTTAGCGCAAAAAAACTGGATTGTGAAGGCATGATTTTTTTTAGAAAAAAGAAAGATTCTTCAGCGTTGATTGAGCATTATTTCTCAGCTTTAGCAATGAAACTTGAGTTTGATGCAAGTGGAAAACTAATTAATATTAATATTGGAAATCAGAAAGAGTCTACTCAAATTTATGCCACTACAACTCTAAAAAATTTTTTTATCAAAGAAAATATTTCTCACAGGCAAGAAGCCAATCAAATCGAATTCAAAAAAACTCTTATTAACAGGCAAAACAAAGTTTGTCGTTTGATTGAACGTTTTATTGCAAAAGAAAAAAGTGTTAGATGGGAAATCGAAATAGAAAGTAATGATTCGGCTTGGACAACAGATATTATTACTGAATTAAAATATCCGGTTTCTTCAAAAAGTCGATTCTGGACAACATGGAGTGATCCAGAACAAAAGAAATCTGGATGGCGTGATCCTCGAATGCTCAAGCCTTTTTCAAATCGAGTATGGGAATATTCAAATCTAACAAAGAATACACCCGAGAACGGGAATTTTTTTTCTATTCCTCTGGCAACTTTCGCGGAGTTAGATATTGATTTAGCGCATAGCATCTTGTTATCCCCTGAAGATTCAATTTTCAATATGTATCTTTCTACCCGTAAAAGCGGAGAAATTCTTTTTGTTCGAAAAGGACATCGACTTGGAGAAGGGAAAAAAGTTTCATTTGCAATGGATATTGTCTCGCATGAAGCGGATTGGAGAGGTGGATTGCGCTTCTATGTTGAACGTTATCCGCATTTTTTCAATCCGATAAATCCCATTGCTGACTCTATGGCGGGTTGCGGCGCTTATTCGGGATATGAAGGTGCGATAGACGCAAAACGTTTAAAGAAAATGGGTTTTAGCGTTAATTGGAAATTATCCGATGACTTTCCTTGGATGGGAATGTTTATTCCGCCCGTCGACAGTCCAGAAGAAACATGGACTCGATCTTGCAACGAGCCTTCTCCAGATGGAAAGAATCCTAACACGTCATGTAAGCAAATGAATGATTATGCAAAACGTATGAAAGAAGAAGGCTTTTATGTTTTAAGCTATTTTAATGTAACTGAATTTGGAAAGAATATGAATGCAAGTGAATGGAAAAAGCATTTCTCAGGAAAAGAGATTTGGAAAAATCCAGTGCAATTTCTAAAAGAAAGAATGCCGAATGCAGTTCTTGATCCAAAGCTTAGAACTTTTTATGGTGCAAAGATTACAGATTGTGGAGATAAAGAATACCAGGAATTTTTAATTGAACAAGCCGATAGGAATATACGCCTGTTACCCGACACTTCAGGTGTGTGCATTGATCGCATGGATTGGTTGAGATACTTTAATTCAAATGCAAATGATGGAGTTAGTATGATAAACAATCGGCCGGTAAGAGCTTTAGTCGAGTCGTGGAAAAGCTTTATGAAGAGGCTCGATTTGCTGATGCATATAAACGAGAAGGTAATCTTCGTTAATCCCATGACAATGCGAATAGATTTATTTCAGTATGTGGATGGATTTTATTCGGAGCATGGCGAGTCGGGTCCCGGTCTTAATTCACTGGCATTTGTAGGGATGCGGAAAACGGCGATTACCTGGACATGTATGTGGTGGTATTTTCCTGAATACAAATTAAAACCAGACCCTGATCGCTTTTTTCAGAGGCATTTATTGATGGGAGTTTTTCCAACTGCCCCTTTTCCTTTTAATAACCACGCACTCAGACCGCATCCCAAAACAGATCAATACTATTTGGATTATGGTCCGTTATTAAAAACTTTACGTGGAAAGAAATGGGTATTAGCTCCTAGATGCATAGAGACAACTACCAAAGATGTTAAAGTGAATTTATTTGAAACAGTGAATGGATTTATCGCACCAATAACTTTTGGATTTGGGTCAACGAATGCTATTGTGATAATAAGGAATATTTCAGGTCTAAAAAAATGCGGGTAACGGCATTTTTTCCTGGAATTGAGGATTCAATAAGTCCATTGGTTGAATGGAATGATGACGTTCTTGTAATTGATGTTCCCTTACTTCGCGGATGTGCGGTTTTAAAGTTAGAGTAAAAATTAGATTCATGATAAACTGCTATAAAGATGAAATATTTTTATAATTTCTATCTTTTTTTTGAGTTGAGTTTATAGAAAATATTTTTTTTAATCCAAAAGAGAAAGGTATTTAAGTGCAAAATCATCCAATACAAAAAGGCTTTGAGAAATGTGAAGTCAACTTGACAAATACTGGATTAATTCAGGAATTTGGTTGCATTCTCTGGGTATCAAGAGAAACTAAAATAATTACAAATGTATCCGAGAATGCAATGACTATGCTTGGCATAGATTCAATTCTAGGAAAACCTCTCTCTGAAATTTTGGGTTATGAATTTGCTACCCGTCTTTTTGATCTATCGCATACAAAATTCTTTCATGAGTTATGGGAGCGATTCCATTTATATGGACATGCAGAGGATACTGGAATACTAATTGAAATAGAGCCTATTTCCGATTATCCGCATAAAAGAAAAATATTTAGACTTTATAATGCGCATTCAAGAGAAGAGTTAGTTGAAAAAACTTTATCTCGTCTTGCGGAAGAAACTGGATTTGAGAGAGTTATGCTTTATGAATTTCTTTCTGATGGAAGTGGACAAATTTCAGCCGAAATCTACAAGGGAAATAGAGATAGTTATCTTGGACTTCGCTATCCAGCAACGGATATACCCAAAGTTGCAAGAGATTTATATTTAAAAAACTCGTATCGCTATATTCATAATGTAGATGCAAAGCCAATTTCGGTTTTAAGTCTGAATGAATCAACGAAAGATTCTTTAGATTTAATGCATAGCTCACTACGAAATGTATCTCCTTTCCATATTGAGTATTTAAAAAATATGGGAGTAGCTTGCGCGCTTTCCCTTTCTCTTGTTAAAGATAAAAAATTGACTGGAATGTTTTCTTTGCATCATTTTGAACCAAAATATATTTCACATGATCAGCGAATTAAATTATCTGAAATTGTAAGTCAATATTTGCAGAGGATACAGATTCGAGATAGTGAAGAGAAAATGCAGTTTCTAGATAGCTATAAGAGAGAAGTATCAACATTCATTACAGCGATTCACTATGGATATTACAATGAGAATGAAATTACAAAGATGATTTCTCTTATGGGTGCTACTGGTCTTGTTGTGCGGCAGGGTGAACGTTGGTTTGCTGTTGGAGCAGTAAGGATTTCAGAAACATTGAAAGCAGTTGAAGAAAGTATTACGCATGGTAAATCCAAGGGAGTTTTTGACACAGACTGCATCTCTTCCCTTTATGTGGGAATGGAAACACAGAAAGAGCAAATTTCAGGGTTAATGTGTGTCTGGTATTCAGATTTGATTACACGCGAAAAAAATTCATTTCTATTTGTTAAACCGGAAGTTGTCCAAGAGGTAGTATGGGGAAGTAAAGTGGATATTTATCAAGGCGGTATGAATCCGATTAATTCTTTCGGACAATGGAAGGAGTCAATGAGTTACCACAGCGAAGCCTGGTCAAAGCAAGCAAGGAATGCGGCTCAGACCATTCTATTTCTTAGTTTAACTGGCCATAAAGATTAATTTTTTGTTTGCGTTGATTTGGAAATAAATTATTAATAGGTTATGAAAAATTTATTACTATTAATTTTCCTTTTATTCTTTATGCAATGCAACAAAAACTCGATTCGTGGAAGCATTCCTATCGACTATATTCTGATTCATGAGAAAATTCAAATTGATTTGCTCGAAAGGGAATATATTCTATTTAAACCAAAAGAAATAAAGAAAAATGTAATATTAATTGGTCTTCATGGAAGAGGAGGAACTGGGGAAGAACTCATGTGGAAAACAGAGTTTAACCGCTTGGCAGAAGAAGAAGGGTTTATCATTGTTTATCCCTACGGAATCAATCGTGCTTGGATAGATGGAAGAAGACTTCCCGAAGAAGATTCAAAGGCTAACGACGAAAAATTCCTTTTAGCATTAAGAGAAAAATTAGAAAAAGAATTTTCTATTCAAAAGTTTTTCCTATTCGGCTATTCAAACGGTGGTTTTATGACTCAGAAAATGGCGTTTACTTATCCAGAAGCTTTTATAGGCTACGCAAGTGTAGTCTCTACGATATCCGACAAATTAAACAAAGAAAAACCGAAGCAGCCTGTTCCTGTATTATTTATTAATGGAACGGATGACCCAATTGTTCCCTACAAAGGCGGAATGATTAGCGGCAATAAAGGATTAGTCGTAGGAGCAGAGGATACAGTTAAACAATGGGTAAAATGGAATAAATGTGGAATTAAACCTGATGCAGAAATTGTCAATCAGCTTAACGACGGAGTAAAAGTTTTTATTCATACCTATACCAATTGCAAATCAGGTAAACCAGTTCGATTTCTAAAATTAGAAGGAGCCGGTCATGGCTGGCCCGGAAAATTAGTAGAAGAAAAACCAGGCTTCGGAAAGTTTACGACTGAAATTAGTGCAAATGAGGAGATTTGGAAATTCTTTGAGTCATTACCAAGGAAAAACTAAATTTTTTTCCATTAGGTAAATGGGGAGATTGAGGAAAGCGTTTGTTTTGCGCTCCGTTAGCTTGCATTCGGGAGATATATTGCAGTCTTGTCTATCAATGAATGGTTCAACGAGAGGGAAATTAACTGTCGGTCGTGTTGCATCTAAGTTTTGAAAATAAAAATGGTCTTCTTCAATCCAGCCATATAGGTAACCAAAACAAAAATAGGCAAACGATTTTGAGCTGGGGGCAAATAAGTCTTTACCCATTGCAGAGAATAATATCGGTTTTGCAACAAATCCGAGTAGTGTAGGAATCAAATCTATCTGCGAACCAATATTCTCTCGAATTTCGGGCTTTAACTTAGAAGGCGCATAAATCAAAAGTGGAATATTCCTATCTTCGTAATGATTCAAGTCTCTATGATGTGTATGGTCTGCCAGAAAAACAAAAACAGTGTTCTCAAAGTAAGCTTCTTTTTCTGCCAAGCGCATAAATTCACCAATTGCAAAATCAGCGTAATGATACGTGTTCAAGTATGCAAAATCTTTTGTCTTTGAGTCAAATACTTCAAACTTTTTATCGGGAACTCTATAGGGATAGTGTGTAGAGATTGTTAAGTAGGTTGCTAGGAACGGTTTATCCTTATTTTGCGCTTTTAGGTATTCATTGAATAGTATAAGTCCATCTCCATCATCAAAGCCCCACACTCCTTTTTAAAACGTTTGGTTTTATCAATCGTTCTTTCATCGACAATTGTATTGAACCCCCATTGCTTAATATGCGGCTCAATATTTTCAAATGACAAATCACTGCCTGTCATGAAAAGACTTTCATAATTTGCCTGCTTTAAAAGTTTTCCAATACCGGATACTCTTGCGTTAGCCTCTTGTGTGTGAAGAAGACTCATCATTGGTCTATCTGGAATTCCTGTCAGTGTAGCAATTAATCCATTAGAGGTTCGCCCGCCAGTAGCAAAAAACCTTCGAAAGAAAACTCCTTTCTCGGCGAGATGATTAAAATTTGGAGTGACTTCTATTCCATCGACAAGTCCATCTTTAGAAATAGGTTTAACAAATTTTCCCGTCCAGCTTTCCAAAAGAATAATTACTAGATTGGGTGGGTTATTTTCATTAACCGCTGTAACTTTGCGCAGGATTGGAAAGGCAGGGTTCACAAACTCAGCACCGTCATAAGATATTGCCTCCCTGACAAATAGAGCAGATTCCGCAAATGGAACTTTTTTTGCATTCGGAATTTGCGTTTGACTCAAATCATAATAGGACGTAAATACTCCGTTGAGTCCTAAAATGTTTATAAATCCATTGTTTGAAATGATCGCATGACTGGGTCGAAGAGATGTAGGCTGTATTCCACCACGAACAAGCAACACAGAAAGGAAAAGGAATAAAAAAAATTCCATTCCTCGACTCAGTGGCTTACGAGTAGTTTCCTCATAGACAAAGTAATTTTTATAAATATAAATCGCAAGAGTTAAATAAGAAATTACAACTCCAATCAAAAAAAGAAACAACGCTGGCTGCTCTAAAAAGAAAGATTGAATTAATACAAAAATATCTTTGTTTAAGAAAACAAATCCTTCATAGCCCAAATGTTTATTAGCATTCGCAAAATAGATAGTATCCCCAACCAAGTGCATTGCTATCCAGGCAATAATTACGTTAGGCAAAAAAGCCCAGAGAAATTGATAGGCACGAAAACGATTTAAGGGAAATAGGAGTGATAAAAAATAAAACGGTGCGATAACGCTCGCAGTGACCGATGCATCAAATCTTAGTCCGACAAGAAAACTCTGCAAGATAAGACTAACACTTCCCCCGTCTAATCGATCTTTGTAGGCTAATAAGAATATAACTCTATATAGAAAGAAAATGAAAATACAAAAACTGAAATAAAAAAGAAAAAACTTTGTGCGAAGGTTTATTTTTGACATGATTCAAGATTACCACCGATGAACACCGATAAACACCGATAAAAGATACGATAGGTCTTATTGTTCGTAATTAGGTTTGAATCCATATCATTTTCTATCGTTCTTCTCTTCGCGTCCTTCGTGCTCTTCGTGGTAAAAAAATCTTTTTATACAACCCCAAGGTGAGATTTTGCTAGAACATTGCACCGGCGGCGTTGATTGCTTCTTTGACTTGGTCATAAAGCTCGGGTGGAATGGCGATTCCTTTTTGTGTTGGTTTATACTCGTTATTCGCATCTGTATACCAAACTCGTAAGTTCAAAAGTTTTTTTCCTTTGAACTCGCTGATTTCTACGCGAATAATCTCGCCTTTGCCTTTGTCTATATCTTTAATAATTCCACTCATTAGTATGTCTCCACAAATAGTTGTTTTTGTTCTTTTAATTTTTCTTCAAAATGCGACAATTCACCGTTATCTCCAAGAGCTTTTTGTAATTCTTGTATAACACCTTTCTCCATTCCTTTTGGTCCGCCGCAAATGTAAAGACGACCATTGTTCACGAAGGATTGCTTTATTTGATCTGCATATTCTCTAATTCTATGACCAATATACATTCTACCTCCATCAAATGAATTCTTTTGTTCGCGGCTAATCGCTGTTACTAGCTTGAAGTTCTTGTGTTTCTTTTCTAGCTCTAAAAATTCATCGAGTAAAACGATTTCATCAGAATAAGGAGCGCCGTAGAATATTGTAATATTGCCGGTGAAGTTAATAAGTTTATGCTCCAACAGTTCATAAGTCATTCCATAGAAGGGAGCGATTCCAGTTCCAGTAGCGCAAAAGTAGATGTCACCGCTAAAGTCAGTCGTTGGGAGTAAAAAGTTTTTACCCGCAGGTCCAGTCATCGTCACTTCATCGCCTTCTTTTAGATCACACATATAATTTGAGCCGACGCCAGTGAATTTGACATTACCCTCATCATCATAAGCATTATCGCGTTTGATGATAAACTCAATCGAGTCTTCTTTCATCCCCATGGAATAGGTTGGAGAAGAGATTGAATAAAGCCGTATCGCATAATCCGTATTTTCCGCTCCTTTGGCTACCTTATCGGGATCCTGTCCAGGCGGAATGATTCCTGCACTTTGCCCGATTACAAATGGAAACTGAGAATGATCAATGCCGATGATTACTCTATGGATACAGGCAATGCCTTCTTGCTTTGGACGCTTACCTGTCCCAGGATTAGGTGTTAGCTGAATGTTTTTTAAAACTTTTGCTTTGAGTGGGGCAGATTTTTTAAATAGATTGATCTTTGGCTCTCTAGGTGCTTTCATTCTAGTTCCTTATTTTTAAAAACTTACGACAAGCATTCTTTGTGAAAATGTAAGGTCAATAAAAAAAGGAGGGGGGATTCCTAGCGCTAAAGAGAAAATGGTGCGTCGTGTAGGGGTTGAACCTACGACCCATTGATTAAGAGTCAATTGCTCTACCAACTGAGCTAACGACGCGTATTTCTTTTACAAGTTCATTTTTTTTAAGGCAGACATTTCGAAAAGCTAATTTTTTGAGCAATCATTTTAAAATTACATTACTGCTGAAATCATGAAATAAAAATATCGCGATGTAGGTTCAAAATTATACCGATTAGCCTCACCCACTTGTCTTACATTTCGAATCGCGTCTTGTGCTTGAATCAAAGAAAAGCCTGACCATATAGAAATATTTTCACTGTAATTATAAACCCAAGTTATATCATACTGAAAAAAAAGTCTCTTTCCTAAATGAGCATTGGGATCATACTTGAATCTTTCATTTCCTTTGCTTTCCGAGCTACCACCGTCTACTGTTCCTCCTGCTACATTATACCAGGCATCTTGCGATTTTGCCTTTTGGGTATCGTAAGCGGCTAATATGAATGTGCCGTAACTTTCTGTTTTATAATTGATCCTGGCTGAATAAGTTTTTATGTTTTGAAAACCTACTATTGTAGATTGTCCATTCATCATATTCCAATATGGCAAGGCACCGGCGATTTGAGGGAATAGAGGATTCCATGTATTAACCACACCATCATTTCGATTTGCATCACCCGATGCATAAGTATATCCAATACCAAGGCGAACATTGTCTAATATGAGAAAGCCTGTCTCTGCACTGACAAATTTGGAATCATACTTTACTCTTTCTCGATAAATTCTTTTTCCATCATAGGTTACTTGTGCGTAATCCCAACTTGCATTAATAATATCCCCATTCTTTCCTGTTTGTAAAGCAGATTCAATCGTCCAATCCCATAGCTTTCCTTTGGGCAAATTGTTGTTATTCGTTCTATTAGTAATTCGAATTCCGGCTGTAATTAGATTGTCTTTTTGCTTTTGTCTATCTTCCGTTGTAATCTGAGCATTCGGTAGCGCATAAGAAGGACTAGTCGCTGGAATCCATTTTTTGTGAATTCCAAACGCATAGAGGTCAATCCAGAAATGCTCCCAGGGTTTAACCGTATTATACGTTCCCGTAAAATACGCATCATCAATACTCCCTCTTCTTCTGCTGTTAGTTGTAACTAAGCCCCCCGGAGCGTCGTGTTGCTCTGATAAAACACTTCCCAATACATGAGAAGAAAAATATTTACTGTCGTGCATAAAGCGAACACCATCAAAAGAAAATCCATTGTTTAACCAATTAAGTGGTCCGAGTAATTTCAGATCTCCATAGGCAAAAATTTGTCTTCCTACTTGAATATTGATCGGAAGTTTGTCAGATTTTTTAAGAAGAATATAAGCCTCTCTGATATCCGTGCTTGATCTTTGCACTGTAGGAGTTGTTGTGCTTGCGGGAGTAATTTCTCTACCGGCATTATTTGATAGCGCATAACGCGTGTCACCTCCAGCACTTGGATTTTGGTTTCCCCAGAGCCTTGCATCTTGAATTGTAATCTTTGCTGCAAAATAAGGTGATGGATCTAGTAAAAACCAGACTTGTGAATTTTGACCAACAAAATTTGTATAATCATCTGTGTTTCGATTGAAGTCAGCATTCTGTCTTGACTCATATCGTGGACGTAGATGAAAACCCACTTTCAGTTTGTCATCCAACCAAAAAGTCTTGCTTTTTCGTAATGCTCCCATTTGTTCGGGTGTTACGAGTATAGATCTAAGATGTTCAATATTCGTATTTCCCTTTTGATCGCTTTTGTAGGATTCTGGCAAAACGGTATTAACCGCATCTTTCACTGTAGATGCATTTTCTTGTTTCGATTCAGATGTTGTTTTAGCATCTAATGGCTGTTTAGTCGGATCGACGATTTCACTCGTGGTCTTTGATGAATCACCTTTGTGGACTCAGGCTCAATTTTTTCTTGAGCCGTAAGTATCGAAGTAAAAAAAATAAATAGTAGTAAGATTAATTGCATGTTTTATTTCCCAATTTTTTGAACATTTAATTGTCCTTGTCTTGCATAGTCGATTGCTTCCGCTAAAATTCTAAGAGATTCTCCGGGAGCATGAAATCCCATTGAATTTTCGGCTGCAACAAAATCAACTCTCCATTGAGCTTTTCGGTGAAAGTCTCTTGCTGACTCAAGAGATGCATCCGATGCACCTTTGCCTTTAGCCGCTTCAATATCTTTGATGAGTGATACAGTAACGCCCTCTGCTTTTAGTAATAGTTCTTTTGTTCTATCTTGAATGATTTCAACTCTTGCTTTGATTTCTTTTTCCGGATAACGGTGACAAGTCTCACAGGATGCAGCAACATTTAACATAGGGCTTCGAACATGGTGATCGCTAATTTTGATTGCCCCTTCCCTTTTATATGGCATATGACAATCAGCACAGGACACACCGCTTCGTGCATGAATGCCTTGACTCCAAGTTTCAAATTCTGGATGTTGCGCCTTCAGTACCTTAGCCCCTGATTTTTTGTGTTCGAAGTCTTTCCAGGCAACATCGTCATAGTATTTTTCGATTTGTTCCATCTTAAGACCGTTGTGCCAGGGATAAGTAAGATTTTTTTCTGGACCTTTGAAATAGTATTCCACATGACATTGACCGCAAACAAAGGAGCGCATTTCCTGTCTTGATGCCATTTTGTTTACATCGTATTCTCCTTTCTTTCCTTCTTTTCGCCAGCGTTCAATGCTCGGTAAATGAGGAGTAGGCGCAGAAGATTGAGCTAAATTGCGGATACCATTGATAAACCCCGGGCGGTTTACCTCTAATTGCATTGATTCTACATTATGACAATCCACACAGGAAACTGGATGCTTAACATTTTTTGCAGCGTCTTTATAGGACATAGCGCATACTAGATCGAAGCCTTTCTGAATTTGTGCTTCTTTTTGATCATCAGGAACGCCTGCTTTTTTTCCTTCCGATTTATAGAAGGGGATAACGGAAGCATGGCAATGAAGACAGGCACCTGGTTGTTTGAATTGTTTTACTCGCTCTGTTTCATTTTGATCTTGCAGCATATAGGCATGTCCTCTCTCTTCTCTAAAGTCAACGCCGAACGCATAACCGGCAAATAACTCCCGAAGAAGTGGATCGTCATCCAATTTTTGAAATGCTTCACTTCCACCGTGTTTGGTTCTTTCAATATCAACAGTTCTTTTGTAACTATCGTATTGACGTGGAAAATTTTTCCCCCATTCAGCGGGATCAACAGTATCTTCTGTTAAATTGACTACGCGAAATACATGATCTTTAGCTTCTGCTTTTCTTTCTAGAATACTTCCGATTAACAGCATTATTGCAAAGACTGCGGCAGACACAGAGACTAGTAAGCCTATAAGTATTTTTCGATTTCCACTTTCTATTTTTTTTAGTAAACTTTCTATCCAGTTCATTTCTAACTCCTGTTTATTTTGTTGGTCCATGCCCGACAGCTGCATGGCAATGGATGCAGTTCAATTGAGACTTATCACTGTTACCCTGATGAATTTCAGCGACAAACTTTTCATGACAATTTACGCAATTTTCTAGAAGAATTTTTCTATTGGATTCGCGAATTCGAATAGGCTCATGATAATCATAAAAAGTAAATCCCTTTGAATGCCAAAAGCCGTTATTCGCCTTACTAATATATTTCGCTACGATGTTCGTTGGCGTGTGGCAACTATTACAAGTTGCATTTGCATGGTGACTGGACTTTTGCCAACCATCATAGTGCTCTCGCATGACATGACAATTGGCGCATACTTTGGGATCATCAGAAAGGTAAGCTGCACCTTCTGCAAAGTAAAAAGTATAGGCACCAAGACCAAATAGAGTGCCGAGAGATAGAATCGCAATGAAAAGAGCAACAGATTTTGGATAATTTCTTTGGGACATGAAAGATATCATCGATATATGATGAAAAGAATTGCAAGTATTTCTATTAATTAGTGTAAAAAAAATACATGATATATATCAAATACACTAATACGGTCGTTGATAAGTAAGGCTTTTTTTACTGTTCATAAAGAATTCGCCTAAGAAAATGACTCAGTAAATGCAGAATAATCTTTACAATCAATACAAATCAGAACAAAAAAGATATAAGCTTTTTGTTCCACTGCTTCGCTATTTTGGATTTTCTATGCTTGGGCTTTATCTCTATCTTCTTTTTTCAGTGAAAGGTCTTGATACGAAATATTTTTTATTAAATATCTACGCGCTCTATTGCAATGCTTCTGTCATGATTTTATTTCAGTATTATAAAATTCCATCTTTATTTAGAAATCTTTTTTCCCAAACCGATTCAGTGGTAATTGATTCTTACGGGATAATTAATAGTAACCGCATTGAAATACATCGTTCTTTTTTAGTTGAACTTTATGGTCGTAATTATACCGAAGAGCAGATGAATTATAATCTTGACGAAATCAAAAAATTAATTATGTCTTTAGAAAGACTAGATTGGGAAAAAATCGGCAAGATCTACTTTATAGTTTTTTTTATTATCTCCATTTTGCTGTTTAATTTACTTTATCCGCTTGAAGTAAATTCTATTTAATTGGCTAGGTTTGTAGCCATCGCATGAGAGAGAATGTTTTATGGAAGTCATAAAAATACTGTAGTAAATACGCATTTGCCGTAACGAAAGCCCAAATGCGAACTAAGCCGAAGCCAATAAATAAAACCCCAAAGATATACTGACCCGGGACAAAGAATCGGTTGTATTGTTGATAAATTGAAACAAAGGAAGGAAAAAAGAAACTCAAAATCACATAACACTGTGCAGCCGCAACTAGAAAACCGAATGGGTTGAAGTATAACGCTTCAATAAAGTGCAAATGAAATATATGAACTAACGCTCGCCCCATTCCACAGCCCGGACAAGGAACTCCTGTTAAATGAAAAAAAGGACAAATAGTAAAATGAGAATCTCCAGTCGGCATAATAAAGTATGCCGGCAAGAGCAAGATTGCTAGAAGTTGAATGTTTTTTATCATATAGAGTTAAATTATTGAAATAGTAAGAAAAATGCAAATTAAAATAGTGCGTTTTTTATTAGGGTGTCCTGCTAAATATTCTTGATATTTTGAGGTTGCTCGCTTACTATGGCTAAGCGAATTTAACTCCAATGTTATTAGAGGAATATTTGTTAATAAAAAAAGCCTAATATAAAAAGTATATTGGGTAGTAAAATTTAGGAGATTTAGTATGAAAGACATTTCATTACTTCCAGGTGAAGAAAAAGTTTTTGAACTTGAAGCGGATTTTTGGAATAGAGGCAATAATCCTATTCAAAGAGTGTTTGGTAATATCTTTAGGGTGATTGCTAAACTGCTAGGAACTAGAATTCATGGCAAGCTAATTGTTACCAATCTTAGAGCCTTAGAAATTAGAGAAACAATCAATTGGTATTGTTTCCCTACTCGAACAGAAGTCAAACTATTGACTAAGAGCAGTATTAAGGAAGTTGGGTATACTATGGAGAAAGTCTGCTTAGTTTTTTGTCCAACTTTTTCATTGTATTATGAAGGACATACACAGGCTACTATTATTGCTATTGAAAATGGATCTGACGAAAAAATGTTAGATTTGTTAGCCAAATTCTATAATGTAATTAAGTAAAGTTTATAAAAGGGATTGTATAAAAGCAGAATAGCTTGGCGCAGATTGATGCGAAATCACATTTTTCCGTGACCTTTTGTAATGCTTTTAGACAGTCTCGTATAGATAAGAAATTATGGTTACATTGATTGATAAAATAAGATTATCCTTTTATCCATCTGTGATAGTTTTATTTTCTATATTCTTTACAGCGTTAGCTTTTCTTTTCACCCAAAATCTTCTTATTCGAATTTCAGCAGTTGGTTTATCATTATACTTTTTTCATTTTGCTATAATACTGTTTATGACTATTCCGTCAAAAATTCGCTCAGTAATAATCTTAGTAAATAAAAATAAAAATCAAATAAAAATCCAGTCCTTTGAAAAATATATGACTGCTCCATGCGGGCGACAAGTAACTAGAATAACTTTACAAAAACTAATGCGATTAGATGTATACAAATCATTAAAGAAAGATTTTCCCTTAAATTTATTTAGTATAAAAAAAAATGAAACTCGCATCGTCTATTACAAAGATGGAAAAAAAGTTACTTAGTGTCATAATCTCATTCTGAAAAATCATCCCCAGTGATTATCCTAATCCTTTTTATCCTTGACAGAAAAACCTTACAATATTACAACTGACTAGACTGACTAGATGGGAGGCTTCCGATGAGTATAGCACAGGCATGGCAATTACAGGATGCAAAAAGTAAATTTAGTGAATTAGTTGAGTCTGCGATTTCTAAAGGACCTCAGTTTGTTACAAAGCGAGGCGTAAAGTCGGTCGTTGTTATTTCCATTGACGAATTCAATCGACTCAAAAAACCAAAAGAGGATCTACTTTCTTTTTTTAACAGCGCACCTAGAATTGATTTAGTCATAGAGCGCAAAAAAGATTTCGATAGAGATATTTCTCTATGAAGTATTTACTGGATACTTGTTTTATTTCGGAGCTAATTAAAAAAAAGCCGAATCGTGGCGTCGTCAATTGGCTAGAAGATAAAGATGAACATTCCTTATTCCTAAGTGCATTAACGTTAGGCGAAATTAAAAAAGGAATTTCCAAATTACCAAACTCAAAAAAGAAAGAAGAACTCGGACGATGGCTCCTTCAATTACAAAAAAGATTCGATGATCGAATCCTTCCAATCGACTCAGATGTCTCTCTCAAATGGGGACAAATACAAGGCGAGTTAGAGCAAAATGGAAACTCGATGCCATCTATTGATGCTCTCATCGCCTGCACTGCCCTAGTTCACAATCTAATCATTATTACCCGCAATGCAAAAGATATAAAAAAAAGCAAGGTAGAAACCATTGACCCTTGGGAGCATATTCATGATTAACCAGCAACTTATAACTAAAATCAAATCAGCAAAGCGTGTAGCAGTTTTAACTGGTGCGGGAATTTCTGCGGAGAGTGGTATACCTACATTTCGTGGTGCTGGTGGGTATTGGAGAAATTACCGAGCAGAAGATTTGGCGACACCGGAAGCATTTGCCCGTGATCCTAAGCTTGTTTGGGAATGGTATGCCATGCGAATGCAAGTTTGTCTAGATGCAAAATCAAATCCCGGACATGAAATCGTTGCCAAGATGGAATCTTACTTTCCAGAATTCCTACTCGTCACTCAAAATGTAGATAACCTTCATGCGCGTGCGGGTAATACCAAATTAGTCGAAATTCATGGAAATATTTTTACGGCAAGATGCACTTCTTGTCAGAAGAAATTCAAACTGGAAGGCGTTCCGAAGCAGATTCCTGTTCGTTGTGAATCCTGTGACGCATTAGCAAGACCTCATATTGTTTGGTTTGGCGAAACGTATGATATGAATTTACTACAGAGCGCTAGAAGTTTCTTGCTTAAATCAGATTTGATTTTCATAATTGGAACTTCTGGTCAAGTTGGAGTGCCCGTTCAATTGGCAAGCGAAGCAATCGCTCATGGTTCCTATGCTGTAGAAATCAATCCAGAGAACTCAACCATTTCAAATCAAGTGGATATGCATTTTGCAAATTCTTCTGGAGAAATTCTTCCTAAGATTTGGCAAGAAATTATTGAAAAATAAACTTGATGTTTAAAGCTGAATTTGAATTGTTTAAATCTGTATTCAATTTTTTCACCTACGGGAGTTTTTCATGAGACAATTTTCCAAGAGTATTCTTTTTCTTACAATGCTATTTTTTATTTCTTCCATAGCTCTTGCTAAGACCGGTGATGACAAAGGAATTCGAAAAGCAATCAAAAAGGCAGACACGGAATTCTTTAAGAATATCAAATTAGAAGATTTAGAAGCGGGAAATAAACCTGATGCCGACGGAAAAACATTGATTACCCGCATGGAAATAGATGGAGTCAATGCTCTCGTCGGTGCTTTCAAAAATCCAAACGTAGAAGTCAGAAAGCGCATTTACAAAGAGCTTTTATATCCTGATATTTTCCGGGATTTAGAGGGAGTGACTGTTTCCGATTTCATGTCTCAAGATAAACAGTTAAAGCAGTATCTAGAAAAAATCAGATTAGCCATTTATTCTGTTGATGAATTCGAAGACTCGGAAGCTAGCGATGCGTTATCCGCTCTAGTGAAACAATATGGCTACAGTGTCAAAGAAGCAATTAAGATGAAGAATCCAAAAGCATTAGCCTTAATGTCACCTGAGTATTTTAAAAAATCGAATCTCGAAGATCCTAAGACTGTAATTGTTAGATTCAAAAAGAATGGTGTAAAGACACTTGTGAAAGCGTTGGAGTTTGAACCAGCGAATCCTGATACTAGAAAGCTAATCATAGAAAGTCTCTTTTATAAAACGTTAGGTGGACCGGAAAAAGTAATTTCCAAAAAGAAGACAAGAGAAGCAAGAGCCGAGAATTTATTCCTGATCGCAGATAAAGAAAAGAATCCAGAAATTAGAACCCAACTGATAGAATTAGCAGAAGCTTATTATTTACCAGAAGAAGAGATGGTTCTTGAAGAGAAGGGTGATAAAGGAGATAAAAAAACTCCAAGTGACAAAATTGAATCAGCTAAATCTTCTGATGACGACGAAGATGAGTTGCCAGCGAAAGAAGTAAAGAAAACAAAGTCCAAGAGTAAAAAAAAGAAAACCAAATCAGAAGAATAATCGATGTTAGCCACAGAACATCGAAAAACATTTCTATCTTATATAGGTCTTGGTGAGCTCAGTTCGCAGGGAAGTCGGGTTATACTTGCGTTCTGGATGATTATAGGAATGACCTTTTTTCTTTTCGGAGATCAAAACTTAATTGCACCGAATCTAAAAAATATCGCTAGCTCTTTTGGCATAGTAGACCAAAAAGAAATTGATTGGTATATGGGTGGTCTTATACCTATTTTCTTTTTTATTCTTGGTGGATGTGTCTCAATTTCTATGGGATATTTTTCACAGAAGTTTTCTCGTAAAAATCTACTTATCTTTTCTGTTTTAATGGGGGAAATTCCTTGTATGCTCACAGGATTTTCTACTTCCTATGCAGAATTTTTTATCTACCGTGTTTTGTGCGGATTTGGACTCGGTGGTGTTTTTCCGATTTTATTTTCTATCGTAGGTGATTATTTTTCTTCTAAGTCGAGAGTAACGGCTACTGCCTATGTGTCGCTTGCTATGGGTCTTGGTGTAGGTATAGGACAATTAGTCGGCGGACTTTTGGGACAGGCAGATCCAATCAATGGCTGGAGAACAAGCTTTGTTGTTATGTCTGCGCCTTCTTTTTTATTTGCTTTGATTTATGCTTTTTTTTGTTCTGAGCCAAAGCGTGGCGCAAAGGAAGAAGAATTTCAAGACATTGATGTGGATGACTTAAACAATCGACTTTCCTGGCAAGATGTAAAAGTAATTTTAAGTAGTAAAACAAATTTAGGAGTATTCTTGCAGGGGATTCCGGGTTGTGTGCCTTGGGGAGTTTTCTTTGTATTTCTAGTTGATTATTATGAGACTGCTTATTCATTAGGGAAGGCAGAGGCTTCTGGCTTACTCACATTTGCCGCTATAGGAATTTTTCTTGGGACTTTTTTGGGTGGAGTGATTGGACAGAGATTATTTAATATTAACCGCACCTATCAACCAATATTTGTAATGACATCTATCTTTTTAGGAGTATTTCCCTGTCTCTTTTTATTACATGCAGGTCCGATTGTAAATTCTCCTCTTTTTATTTTGGTTAATATTTTTACTGGAATGATTATTACATTCCCGCTTTCCAATGTGAGATCTATTTTGATTAGTGCGAATGCTCCTAAGAATAGAAGTGCTGCATTTGCCCTATATAATTTGACCGATGACTTAGGTAAAGGGCTCGGTCCCGCCTTGAGTGCAATCATATTGACGTTAGTTCCAGAGAGGACGACGGCTTTGTCAATCTCCATTTTGTTTTGGATTCCATGTGCATTATTTTGGTTGCCAATCGTGCTTTATTTTAAAAAAGATGAATTGAATGTAAGAGAATCTTTGGTTCAAGATGCTCTGAGGATAAAGGCAAATTAATGAAACTCGAAGAATACGCTGTATGTTTATTTGATATTGAAGGAACTACTACACCGATTAGCTTTGTTCATGAGACCTTATTCCCTTATGCAAAAGATAAGATTGGTGATTTTATTTTAAATGGTAAGCTCGATCCAAAAATAGTAAAAGAATTAATTGAAGAAAATAGAAAAGACATTTCTGAAGGTTTCTTTTCTGCTCCCATTCTCGGCACTGATCATATAGTGAATTTACAGGTGCTCGTTTCCTATTTACAATACTTGATTCGAGTAGATAGAAAGAGTAAGCCTCTAAAAGAAATCCAAGGTAATATTTGGAAGATTGGATATGAGAAGGGAGAATTAAACAGTATTCTCTTCAGTGATGTCCCTGATTTTTTTTCCAGATTAGAAGAACGTAAAATTAAAATTGCAATTTACTCTTCAGGAAGTGTTGAAGCTCAGAAATATATTTTTAAGCATTCAAATTTTGGTGATATAAGTAAATACATTTCTGCCTACTTTGATATTAATGTTGGATCAAAGCGAGAGTCTGATAGTTATATTGAAATCGCACGGCAACTTGGCTGTAACCCTAATCGTGTATTGTTCTTTACGGATGTAAAAGAAGAAGCAGATGCTTGCTCTCATGCAGGCTCTTCTGTATACATAGTAAATCGACCGGGTAATCATCGTCAGCCTACACATACCTATCCAATATTACAGGATTTTACATCTCTAATCTAAATTTTTATGACCGATCAAAACTCTACAGCAATGAATCAATTTCTTTCTTATAAAGGAGAGAAATTTCAAAAGATAACTCTTATTCCCAAAGAAGCGTCTGTGCGAAATTATTATCGTGTCCACTATGAAAGCTCTGAATTAGTATTAAGCATTGATGAAAATTTTACAGGCACTCCGTATCCATTTTTAGAAGTAAGGGACTTTTTAAAACAGAATGAAATTCCAGTTCCTGAAGTAATTCGATTTGATACCGATTTACATGCTATTCTGATGAATGATGCTGGTGAAAAAGATCTTACATCGATTGAGGATGATGATGAGTATGTGCTAGAATTAAGAAAGTCACTTTCCTATATTTTAAAATTGCAAACAATAAAGCCAATTCCTCTTATTGAAGGTAAATCATTTCATTATGAAAAATTAATGTTTGAAGTAGACCACACCTATTCCGGATACAATCGTTTTAAAGAAACATACAAGATTGATCTTGCGATTACAAGTGAGATGTATGCCTTCTTGCAAGAGGCTTGTGGTTTTTTAGCAGGCTTTCCTGATAAAGTAATTTGTCATAGAGATTACCATGCACGTAATATCTTATTGAATGAGAGAGGCAAACAGACTATCATTGATTTTCAAGACATGATGATGGGCACCCCACAGTATGATCTAGCAAGTCTAGTCTATGACGCCTATCGTCCTCTTTCTCTAGCAAAGAGAGAAGATTTATACAAGTTCTTCAAAGAGCAATCCCCACAGAAGGACAAACGCTTTCGCGAATACTACCTGACGCAAGCGTTACAACGTTCTTTTAAAGCCCTTGGAACCTATCTTGTTCAATTCCATGATAAAAAGAATTTTCGATTCAAAGAAAGTATCACCAAGTCTCTTGATAATCTAATGGAAATCTCCCAGTTAGGAAGGTTTCCTGATCAGCTTTACGTATTCTTCTATTTATTAAAACAGCAGCTAATAGATAATGAGTTATTTCAGAAGAATTAATTTAATTTAAATCGTATTGGAACAAGAACTTTTACAGTAATTGCTTTGCCTTCTAAAAAGGAGGGTGAAAACTTTTTAGATCTATAAGTCTTAATAGCTTCTTCTTCTAATCCAAAACCAAATTTCTTTCCAACAGATCGGACTTGTAGCACATCACCAGTATCCGCTATAACAATTTCTAGAGTCATGGCACCTTCTATACCTGCTGCTCTTGCTTCTTCGGTATAGTCTGGCTTAACACTTGGACTTAAATCAATGGGGGCAGTTGCTCCCGAAAGAATTGAATCTTGCGCTCCAGCAATTCGTGGATCTTCCTTTATTTCTTTTTTTAGTTGATCCGCAAGTTCTACATCTCCATCTGTTGGAGTATCAGCTGTGTTTTCTGTAATAGCGACAGAGTCAACAAAGGCTACTTCATCTACGAATTTATCCAGAGAGTTAAATTTTAAATCAGGTGTATACCAAAAAAACAATACGAGCAATTGTAATATGGTAGAAATCGTTAGACCAACATTTAAGCGGTTACGATCTATAAACCGGTGAACAATTGCGCGTTTAGATCTTCTTGGTTTTACTTCCGGATTATTCTGATTATGCTCTTTATCTAAAGTTGCTTGTGCCATTTTAGTTTCCTTTGGGTCCGCCACCCGCTGATGTCTGGGTAACGAGTGATATACTGAGTGCACCGGCTTCTTTTAGCATATCAAATACATTATCTACTTCATTGTAAGTCAGGTCTTTGTCTGCATGGATTAAAACCTTTAAATCTGGCGTAGTTGCAAGCTTAGCACGAACATTATTGATTGCTTCCGGAAGTGGAACTCGTAGAGAATTATAATATACGGTTCTATTTTTATCAGCACTTAAGTATATATTCGATACTTTCTTGTTTAACTGCTCTCCACCTGGAACATCTGGAAGTGCAATTGGTAAATCAGGATCAGAGTCTAACACAGATGTTACCATGAAAAAAACCAAAAGCAAAAAAGCAATATCAGCCATGGAACTAACGGGTATAGATGGATTTGTTTTATTTCTTCTTATCATTTCTTTTTCCTTACATTCACTTGGGTAAATCCTCTTAATTGTATGGCGGATAACGCATCTAACATATTGCCATACTTTGTTTCACCACTTGTAGAGATGATTGCTAATTTTTGTGACAAATCAGGAATTTCTAATTTGTTTAGCTCTTCTCTAAATTCTTTGAGTGACTTATAGTATTTTGTTCCCACAGAAGTATTCCGCAGAGATACAGTATCTCCACTAACGTTTATTTCAAATACATTTGAACGTAATACTTGTGTTGGAGGAACATTCTTTCTTGGGAGTTTGATATTCAATCCTTCTTTCACAAAAAATACTGCGGTCACCATAAAAAATACCAATAGGAGAAATGCGATATCCGACATAGATGCCGCTGATATTTCTTCTAGTTCTACTTTTTTCTTTAATTTAACCATTGTCTTACTTTGCGGCTAACGCGCCTTTCTTGCGTAGTAGTTCTTTGTAGATTTTATTTGCGCCTTCTTCTACTTCAGTTGCAAATCCATTTACCTTACCAGTTAAGAATTGATAGAATGACATTGTAGGAATTGCTACAATTAAACCGGCTGCTGTTGTGATCAGGGCTTCTTTAATACCACCAGCTACTACTTTTGCATTTACTTGGTCAGCATTTGCGATTGCATCGAAGGCATTAATCATACCGGATACAGTTCCAAGGAATCCTATGAGAGGTGCGATTGTAGAGACAGACGCTAAGATGGTTAAACCTCTTTCTAGGAGAGTGATAACTTCAGCGGCTTCTCTCTCTACCCCTTTTGCGAATAAGTCAGGGTCTCCACTTGATACATCAATTCCATCTGAAAGAATTTGGGTAATTCTTTGTTCTCCATTTTCTTTTAGAAAAATAAGCGCCCCATCGTATCCTTTTTCTTCTATCTTATCCGATAAGATTTGATTGTAGCCTTTAGAAACAAGCTTGGTTGTAAAAAAGAAATAGAGTCTTTCGAATGCGACTCCAAAGCCAATAATGGAAGAGAGAGCGAGAGGCCACATAGACCAACCACCAACAATGAATAAATCAACTAAACCCGGACTTTTCTTTGGCGCTGCTTCTGCAGGCTTTTCTGTTGCTACAGGTGCATCTTTTGTGTCTTTTATTTCTGTCTGAGTAGTCTTTGCTGGTGTATCCGTGCTGGATTGAGAAAACAGGGCAGGCGTAAGTAAATAAAGTAGTGTAGTTAGTATCGCTGTAAAGGTAAGTGTTCTGACAGCAGTTTTAGGAATTAGAAATTTCATTTTTTTCTCCGTAAATTCATTTTACCAAGAGATAGTATTAAACTCTCTTTTGATTAGGTTATTTTTCTCAAAAAATCATTACAATTGAATTACAGGAAAGTTAAGAGTCTATTCTACTGAGATAAAAAAATGGCTAAAATCATTTAAAATCATTTGTAGATTGTTACAGTTTTCCAGCCTGTTATAAATTAAATATTAGTAGAATTTACTTTCACTATTAAAATTTTGCTTTACAAAAAAAGAATTCCAACTAAAAAGTCTTAGCACCTATGAATTCTCATAATATTGAATCGGCTGAATTTCTGCGAATATTTCACTCAGGGCAGCCTGTAGTAATTAAATTTCAGCAGGTATCGCCGCTCGATATGGATTATGTCCGCAAGGTCACAGAGACTCTTCTGGAAGAAAAAAAATTGACTCATTTCTTTGCCTTTGCGCACACTGTGATAAAGGAGTTCTTACAAAATGGCGTCAAAGCTACACAAAAAAGAATTTTCTTTAAAAATAACGGATTAGACATCGATAAGAATCATAAGCAGGCAATTGAGCAATTCAAAGAGTCTATGTCTAATGGAGATATTCACACTCATCTTCTAATGGAAGGGATGGAATTTCTAGTCGAGCTGAGTTTTCAAGAAATAAATAAGAACAGTATACTTATTGTGGTTAGAAATCATGGCGAGATGAATGCAAGTGAAATTAAAAATGTGAATTTTATGATTGATAGAGGAAGAAAGACGAACGAAGTTTCGGACTTGTTATCTGATGAGACATCCAACAAAGAGGGTGGAGGATTAGGTTTAAGTATGATTGTTATTCTAATGAAAAAGCTTGGATTAACCCCGGATTGTCTCTATTACGAAGTAAAAGATTCATTTACTTCCTTCAATGTTAGAATTCCTTACACTATATAAATGATTTTTCGGAGGGGAAATGGAACTTAAAGTTAGAAACCTTAATAAAAGCAAAGTATTTCAATTGGTAGGAAGTTTAGACATCTATACTGCATCCAAAGTAAAAAAAGAAATTACACAAATAATTGATGATGAAGAAGTTGAATCTGTGATTCTAGATATGGCAAACGTAAACCATATGGATTCTTCTGGAATTGCACTGCTTGCAAATATACAAAAGAAAATGAAGTCAGGCGGAAATAAGTTCGGTTTACTTTCTCCTACGAATGATATTATGGCAGTGTTGAAGCTTTCTTCTCTCGATTCATTTTTTACGATTTACAATTCTGAAGCGCAAGTTAAATGATTATTTGATTGTTATTTTTTGAATATCATCGACATCGATGGATTTATCTGACCGGCGATCGTTCAGTAGAAATGAATCGCCGGAGTCCCTCTTAAATTTATATCCCAATAAAGTCTTACCGTTCTTCAATTGAACTGCGATTGGTGGATTCTTTAATTTGAGATTTTGATTCACAGTAATTTCACTTAATAGGGTAGTCGGAACTTTAGATGAGAAGGTATTAATGGAGACGTTAATCTTCTCTTCTTCGAATGTGATTACCTTTCCTTGAATACTTCTTCCATCGCTAAAGGTTAGTTTCATGATTAGGCTTTCCGGGGAATCAAACTTTTCTTCTTCAACAGGCGGTGGAGTAGGTATCGCTGCTTGTTCTCGAATGACAGCTACTTCCTTTGATACCACTTCTGTGGATTCTTTTCTTTCTTCTTTGTCCTTTAACTTAATCGTTTCCAATTCTTTCTTGAGTTCTACTAATTCTTTTTGAACTTCTGGATCTGCATTTGTTTTTGCTTCTTCGTTTGTGAGCTTTTCAACAATCAAAGATTTCATGATTAAAGCAGAGCCTTCATCGACTTTTTGAACAATGTCTGTATCGCCTAACTTCTGAGCATTGGATTTTGAAAAATCTGTAAGGTCCTCATTTTTTTCGTAGATACTACCAATGAGAAGTAAACGACGATTAGCTTTTATTGCGACTTCTTTGTCGGCTTCTTTCTTATCTAAAAGACTTAGATATTCGGTGATGGCTTTACTTGTTTGACCTAATTCTTCAAGACTACGAGCACGCATATAATTCTGATCATTAGAACGATTTTCTAATCTTTCTAATTGAGCAAGAGTTTCTTTGTATTGACCGGTTTCATACAAAAGACTTGCTCTTTCAGCCTCAGTCTTGTTGCCGCTATTGATATCATTTATTTTGCGCTCACCCTCCAAAAGAACATTGATCAGAATACGTGCGTTATCCGCAAAGTGACTTCCTACAAACATATCTTCTGTCTTTCGAAGTTTTTCGATTGCTGACTTTGTATCTCCCATCATGGCGATGCAAAATCCACTGTGAAGCATTATAAATCCATATTCATCGCTTTCTTTATTTGCGAGGGTTTTTTCCATTTCTTCGTATTTCTTTACGGCAGTTGCAAACTTACGAGTCCTTTCCATATAAAAACCAAATTGAATTTTCATCATATCATTCTGGTCTTCTTCTAAAGTAAGTGGGCTCTTTGTAGAAATAACACGAACAATATTAACGATACCTAAACCAAATTTTTCAAGTGGAGACAACTTGGTAGTAGTCTCACCCAATTGAGCGTTCATGACGCTCGATTCTAGGATATTTACTTTAATTTCATTGGTATAATCGTCTTTAGTGAGCATCATTTGACGAATCTTATCTTTTAAAACCTTAGAAGATAATTCATAATTGAGAAGTTGTTCTTTGGTAAGTTGGAATCTTAGTTCTTGGATTTTTACATCAATGATGGCACGCGAAGCCAAACCGAAAATAATCAGTATTAGTAAAAAAAGCAGGATGAGTATCTTTCTTTGCATTCACGGTATCTCCACGAGAATCATAGAAACGTCATCTCGATAATCTATTGCAAATTTATCCAATTCTTCTGCAAGTAGCTCTAAAAGATCTTTATTGGGTATATGCATATTAGCCTCAATAATATCCAGAACTCTTTTCTCAGAAAATTGCTCATCATCTTTTCCGGGACTTTCAACTAGTCCGTCTGAATAAATTAAGAGTTTATCGCCTGGCTTTGCTGGCATTTTAATTACTTTATAATCAAATTCATCCACCATTCCTAAAGGAGGTCCGACACTCTTAAAATAAAAAATTTCACCAGTCGAAGGACGAAAGCAAATAGGAGCGTTGTGTCCTGCATTACTGCATAGAATTTCTCCATCTTCAGCGATTAAAAAGAAAACGGCGGTTGCGAAGAAAGAAGATTGAAAGCGGTTCCCGATAATATCACCGAGTTTTTGAATGATGTAGCCTGGATGAATGGACTTGGCGATGATATTTTCGAGGCTCATTATAAGAACAGTTGTGACAAGGGCAGCCGATACTCCATGACCAGAAGCATCCGCAAAGAAAATCCCTTGGTATTCTTTTTTGTTCATTTTACCAGCAGGGAATTTGTAAAAATGATAGATATCCCCACTCACTTCTCGCATTGGACGATAGGAAGTCGCGACCTTAAGGGCTTTGAGTTTCTTATTAGAAGGAAGAAACATTTCCTGCACTTCACGACCAATTTTTAATTCTTTATTGATTTCTTCGTTTAGAGTGCTAATAGTTTGAATCGTTTCTTCAATCTTGCCAGCCATTCCATTGAATGCCTGTCCTAGAACATCCAACTCATCTTCTCGGTTGAATTTCCAGGTCGCTCTAGATGTAAGATCACCCAAAGCCATCTTGTCTGTAGCATCCTTCAATTGACTTACGCGAGAGAAAATAACACGATAGATATAAATTCCAAATAGAATATGAGAAATAAGTCCCCATATAAAGGCAACACCGATTTGGTAGTAAAGCTTTGTTAAACGCTCTTGCATGGTCTTAATGCTTAGTTGCGTGCTTAAAAATAGTGGTCCTGCCTCTTCTGGCTCAGCAACGAGAGGAATTAAAAACTTAATAGTAAAGTCTTCTTTGTTTAATTCTAGTTTGTATTTGGAAGAAAAAACAGAAGTGGTATCAGAGATTTCTTTTGCTTTTTTGGTTAGGTCTTCTTCTGCCATTTCGCCTGTGACGATTCCCTTTTCGTTGTACCAAACTTCTCCGGTTTTATCAAAGATTCTAAATTGAAAGATCTCTAAGTAAAATAAGTTTTCCTTTAAGGCTTTTAGATTGGCTTCGTCAGCTTTGGATATTTTTTTAGAGTTCAAGTCGGTCATTACCGAGGTAACAAAGTTCTCAGACTGGTATTTAAAGTTTTTTACCAAAAGTTCTGTTTGGTTTTCAAAAATCATAACAGAGAAGAATAGAATATTAACTAAAGCCAAAAAGGAATACAAGATACCGATTTGTAGTCTTAAGGATCTAGAATTTTTAAATTGATTCAATATTGGATTCATTGACTTTTGATTTTTTACTTAAAAATACTCATTTTTACAAAAATGCTCTTTTACTAATTCGCTTTTTCAGAAAAAACTTTCATTACTTATAATATAAAATCCTTTCAAAATGGTCTACTGATTTTCTTAAGCGAAAAAATAACAAATTCTGTAAATATATGATGCTATTCAATTCTTATTTTCGGATAGAAACTCACAATTTCGTAGACGTAAAGTAGTTTTTACCAAAAAAATTAAAATATTATTCATCTTATTTGTTAGTATTTATAAATAGGATGAGGAAGTTTCAAATCGCAACGAAATTCAATATAGTTCTTGCAATTCTTGGGGAAGATAATTATATCTCTATTTTTCCTAAATTTAGGATTTATTCATGAGACTATTTACAGCACTATTCTTACTTATTGTCAATACAGTTCTCGCCGACATGGTTACACTTAAAAATGGGCAGGTCCTGATCGGTAGTTATATCAGTGAGGATGATAAAAAGATTAAATTCCAAGTTTTTAATGAAGTTAAAACCATCACGAAATCTGATATCGAAACCTTTGAATTGGGTTATAGCGGAGTCCCCGTTTGTTATCAATTGCAAAGCAAATGGTCGCAGACATGCGGGGATGTAATTCACCTCCTAGACAAAAACAAAATGGTTTTAGGAAAGGGAAAAGGGCTTCTTGACAAAGAAGAGTTACAACTCAAAGATTTAAAGAAAATCAGTCTCAAAAAGAACAAGAAGGAAGAGAAAATCTTCTTCATTCTTAAGCCGGGACTTACTGTTACCTTGCAATCGAAAGGAAAGACCATCACAGGGGAAATTCAGTCTGTGACAACCGATACAATGTCTGTAAAGACTAAGAATGAAAGCCTTTCATTCAAAGAGATTGATGTAGAAGAGGTCTCATGGCAGGGAGGCTCACAAAAGATTTCTCTTTCTTTTTTAAGGTATGTCGTTCCAGGACTATTTCAGTTCCAAGAAGGCAAAAGGTTTAAAGGTATTTTATTAGGCTTTTTATTCTTAGGATTTGCGGGAGGCATTGGTTCTGAATTCGCATCGGCTCGCAGTGCCTTGCAAAATGATACAGATATAATCCTGTTAAACAATAATATTTACATTGGAAGCAATATCTATCCAAATCAGGAATATGAAAAGCATCTGAAAAACATGAATTATGCAATCGGTGGTCTAAGTTTAATCTACCTATTTCATTCTTACGAAGTGTATTCATTTACGAGTTCTAAAGGGGTTAAGGCTTCTATTCATATGCAATTGCCCCCTATGGAATCATCGCAAGCATTCCGACCCGACCTAGACCCGGGTAGAAGAACAACTGGAATCGAATTTCGAATCTCGTATAGTTTCTAATTCGATTTTATTAATCCAATAATAATGGAATTGTTGAAAAAAGAATCATAGATAAATACTGTCCTATCGAGGGTTAAATAATTTTGGCAAAACCACTGAAGATAGAAGTACCTCTATTAATTAAACAATTTAATAGCAAATTAAATGCAATTATCAAAGAAGATCTTCCTATTCTAGAAGACATCAAAGAAAAAGTTATCGAATCCGGCGGTAAACGAATTCGACCATTGACTCATTATTTTCTCACTCAGCTTTTGGGTTATCGAGGTAAAGAGTGGTTAGACGTTGGAACGATTGCGGAACTCATTCACGCAGCTAGTCTATTACACGATGATGTAATTGACGGAGCAGATATGAGACGCGGCAAACCTACGATCGGAAAACTCTACGGCAATAAGACTGCAATTCTCGCAGGAGACTACTTACTCGCCTGTGGAATTGATCACCTCAATAGATTAAACAATCCAAAGCTCATGAGTGCATATACGAGCGTTATCCGCGATCTCTCTGTCGGAGAACTCATACAAATGCAATGGGAAAAAAATGCAAAGATCACAATGAACGAATACAATCAAATCATCTATGGTAAGACTGCATCTCTTTTCGGAGCCGTTGGTTTGACTGCGGGAATACTTTCGGAAGTAGAGGAAAAGAAAAAACAACGACTGCATCAGTTCGGGGTTAATATGGGTATGCTCTTTCAAATCAAAGATGACTATATTGACTATTTCCAGAGTTCCGAAAATTCAGGAAAGACACAGATGAAAGATTTTATCAATGGTCTATATACCTATCCTCTCATTGTCCTTCGAGAAAAAGCAAATAAAAAAGAAATTGCTGAAATTACTAAAATCCTTGCTCTTCCAGAACGAGGGGTAACAGAGGTTATGCGTATTAACGAATTGCTATTCGCATATTCTGTTCAAAAAGAAATCACTCTTCGCTTGAAAAAGCTTTCGGAAGAATTAGTCAACTTTCTAAAAGAATTCACCGAAAGCCCTATTCGCAAAATGATGATTGAGAAGATTGAAGAATTAGTAGAAGGGTAAGTGGTATGTGTGTATGGTTAACTTATACGTTGGTTATACGGTGGACAATACCCCGACAGAAGCATTGGACTAACCGCCTTTCTTTAGAAGCGACAAAAATGGAGTAATCTCACATTGTGGTTTCGCAAAGTGATTTAGGAATTACTATGAAGATGAATAATATTTATTTAACGCTATCGAAAAGCTATATCAGACAACTTACATCAGTCATTTTCTTCTTATTCCTATTTTGGACAAATTCCATTTTATCTCAATCGGAATCTAAATCACAATCAGAGATTAGAAAAGAGCGCAGGTTTCAAGTAGCAGGCTTTAAATCTAGAAATGAATACCATTCTGCTATGATTAGCTATAATTTGAATGAATCATTTACTATTGGATTAGATGCGCGTCAGGTAAAAATAACAGATGAAAAATCATTGACTAATTATTCAGATCAAACCAAAACCAATGAACGCGATAGCTATCTATTTCTGCAATGGTTTCCATTTAAAGTTGGTGGACTTTATTTCTCTGCACGTGCCGGCTACTACAAAGTAACCTTAGAAAACGAAAACTGGTATTTGAAATCCTATTCTTATTCAAACTTCAATTATGAATTCAAATCTATGAATCTTTCAAAATCAATGTATGGTGGTGGAGTTGGATATCGCTGGGTGTTTGATAATGGAATATCTCTAGGTATAGAACTGTTTGAATCAAAACACTACAAAAGATCTTTGCGGCAATTCAATTTTATCCTCGACTCAGATAAACAGACTAGCTTGATGGATTATTTTTTAAGTAAATACGACCGTCAGGATTATATTGCTAAGCCAACTAGTTTCTTTATTTCAATTGGTTATAGTTTTTAATTGGGAGAATAAAATTTTACCCATTCTTTAAAATGCTTTGCATAGTCTACTACGCATTAGCCGAGGTGTGCTTGGAATATAACTATTCTGTTGCTTGTGTATTTACGTATTTAATACTTGCATTAAAAGAACTTAGATTAGAATTTATAAAATAAATTCTCCAAAGGATTGTTTATGAAATATACTTTACTAATTTTACTTTTTGCTTTGTCGGCATGTGTAAGTTACCCCAATCGTGAAGAAGATAAAACTCCTAAGAACAATGCTTTCACTGCTTATTTAAAAGATAGAGCAATGGATTTTAGGGATATAATAACAGTAACCGGTTCTTTTGGTTTTATGGGTGGAGTGAAAGCACAGTTGGGTCCTGTTGGTCTTGGTCTTTATGCGGAAGATGGAGGTGGACTTGGACATTCTGGAATACCACTCGCAGTAGAAGGAGGACTGAGAGGCGGAGAACTGGGAGAGCATAAGACGCGGGAATTAATTTTTGTTCTGAACAAAACATCGAGTAACCCCTCTGATAGTGATAAACTGTTTCGTGCTAGTGAGAGATGCAAAAGTTATGAGAACTCGCTAGATAATCTTTCTTCTTATACAAGGCTTGGTGTAGGTGGTGGAATTATTCTTGGCGCAAAATTAGAAGTAAACCCCGGAGAGCTTTTAGATTTTATCCTGGGAATTTTTCTAATTGATATTTATCGTGATGATATTTATCTAAAAGGAAAAAAGAAATGCGCTTGGTGATAAATACGATATTCAAGTAGAATAACTCACCTTGCGTAAGGTGAGTAGAATAATTCTGTTTTTGTAGTGGTTAATCGTTCTTAATCGTTTCGACTGGGTCTAAATTAGCTGCCCATCTAGCTGGGAAATATCCTGCGAGACCGGAAAGAATTGTAGCAGCAGTTGTAACCATAAAGATAAAAGATATATCAATGTCTACAGGCAGATGATCAAAATAATAAATATCCTTAGGAACAAGCTTTACATCTCGCCATTCACCGGATTTACTGAGTCCACGACCGAATGTATTAATGACTTCGCTCAATCCGTCTATGATAGATTCAAGATTATTCGCGTAGTATATACCGATTATCCCCCCGATGATGGAGGCAAATAAACCAATGATCATAGAGTTCAAAGTAAAGATTAATAAAATAGAAGAAGAAGGAAGTCCGAGTGCTTTTAATGTTCCGATAGATTTTCTTTTCGAGCGAACTAAAGAATATACAGTTGCAACCATTCCGAGTGCGGCTAATACAATGAACAAGAATACGATATTAGAGATGATTGTCTTCTCCATTCTAAGTGCGCCGAGAAAGTTTGCTTGCTCTTCTGCAATGGTTCGAACAGAAAAATATGCACCCGCTGTAATGCTGCTATCAAAGTCAGAAGACCCGATTGTTTGTAAAATCAATTGCTTACAGTATTGTAAATCATCTAGTGATTTGACTTTAACCGTTATTTGGTTTACTGAGTTTTTCATTTTAAAAAACTTTTGTGCCGTAGGTAGAGACATGAAGATAAACTTAGAATCGTAATTATAGTATCCTGTCTTAAAAAGTCCAGTCACTGCAAAAGAGGAAATATTTAATTCTACACCGCGGCTAACATTGAAACTGCCGCTCGGAACAGCAAGTGTAATTCCCCGACCTAAATTGTAATTATAAAGGAGAGACATTTCTTTTCCAATCACTACAAGGTTCTTGGAGTTTAATTCTTTTATATCTTCTCGATTGTAGTATTCTAGTTTTGGAAAATTGGGAACTTGGTTTTGCACTAACTCTTCTTCGTTTGGAATTGAATTACGCGAATCATCACCTGCACAAACGTATTGTTATTCTGCAAGAGTCCGTGACTTGTGATATTACCTTTGCATGGAGATAACTTTCTTTGAGAGTAGGGTTTTGCAAGAGTAATTCTACCATTCTTTCGTACTTTGAATTTCGCCGCTTGCTGTATTTTTCAATGGTGATATGATGACCACCACTCCAGAGAGATTCTTTCACCTGACGTTGGAATCCGTTGAAGATAGATAACACAACGATCAAAAGAGAGATGGCCGACCATCATCGCAATAAAAGAAAGTCTAGATTTAAGAGATAAAGACAGAATACGCGAGAGCCGCGAATATAACGAAAGGTAATCAGGGGAAATAATGTTCATCGAATTTATAGATTTTATTAAATTACTAGGCTGTCAACGCAATCAGCCGAAAGGATTTGAAAATCATTGCTTAATTCGCTTTTTCTGCATTTTTTCTGTGACGCAGATTAGGGATGGATGCAAAAAATAAAACTAGAAGGGAGCAAAGCATCATCATCGAAAACACTATGGTCCTGGAGAAAGTATTGCTGAGAATACGGAGAGGATAACGATCTTTTCGCGCCACTTAGCAAGTAGATAACCAGAAGTCCCAATCGTCCTAAAAGAAATAATACGACAGGAAGTTCGAAGCTCAGTCCAAAGATGAGATGAATATTAAAAACATCGTAGTATTCGTCAATCGGAAGCTTCATATCATATCAGGGAGGTCGAAACATTACAAGAAAAATCTTTAGAAAATTTTCAAATACAGTAAACCAGCAAAGTGCCAAACCACCCCAAAAAGTATAGCAAGGTTATCATCAATTTGCCGTAACGCTCCATACTGACATCGACAGCAGGAGCGATGAAGCCCCAGAGGATATAGAGAAGAAGGGAACGCTAAACAATATGGCTAAGACAATGAAGTTTTTAAATAAATGAGCATTGGAGCCATAGTTGATTTGATAGGTAGCATTGGCTCTAAAACTTTCTTATAAGGAGAGCAAGATAGTATGCACTTCAGAACCGAAAACATAAAACCCAATAGTAAAAACTGTAACAATAAGGATACAATGAATTAGCCGCTGACGTAACTTTTCTAGATGATCGCCGAGGACATGAATTTTTCTCGATTGTCTGTGGGGATAACATCATTTTGCTCTTCTGCTACGATTGGAAGAGTTGGCTTTGTGGCAGTCAAGTTGGTTCACTCCGGCTTCGAAGAAATATCTTTCATTTTAGAGACTTTTTGTTTTTTCGATTTTACTGCCATTTAGTTAAGACTTCTTTTAGCCGCCTTTTTTTGCAACAGGCTCTTCTTCTTTGAATGCAGGTAGCAGGTGGACTCTCAGCTCTTCACTTGCAGCACTAGAAAGTGATTTTTAAATTCTTTAATTCCGCACCTAAATCTTTTGAGAAGGAAGTTTTTTGCCTCCAAAAAGCAATAAGACAATTAATAGAATGATAGCAATTTCCCAAGGACCAAGATTAAACAATGCAAGTGGTGGTAACATAAAAACTCCTTAAGTTTTAGTCCGATTATACGTTCCTGAAACGGTATTTGATAGTTTTATAAGTGCAAACAAGACGTCAATGAATTCTCAACTCTCTTTTATCGCCAACTACCTAAAATAAACTGTCCACAATAAATATTTGACCTGAGGCTTACTGTAATAATCATAGGCAGTTGTTATATGAATATTCCTAATTTAATCGTTATGTTATTTCTTTTTGCTGCCGGCAGTGCTTTCGGGGTAATTGCTAGTTTCCTCACTGGAACTTTTAATCATTTGGTGATTAACAAATTCATGAATGAATCTTTGTTTCGTAACATGATTAATCTATTTCTGATTTTGGTTTTTTCCTTTCTCGGATCTATGATTGGTTTTATGGATAATAGGATTTGCCGCAGATGAGAGTGCCGGTGATATATTTCCTTATTACATCGGAATATCCGTGTTAGTCTCTATTCTTTGTTCAATAGGTTATTATTTCTTTAAATTGCGATAAGCTCTTTGGTTTTGAACGGATATATTTAAAACCTTTCCTCAGACAGTAAATACGCGCGTCCATCTTTCCAAAGATAATCAAGGAGTGAAGCAAGAACTGGAGTATTCCAATCTTTTTGAAAATTTAGTTTTAGCTTTGCTTTTTTATCCTCTTCCGAGTAAATACAGAGTATCCCCTCATCGGAATACTTTCGAAGATTTTCCATTCCACAAAATGGATTTCTTTTTACCATACTAGCGTCGGACTTGCATAGAAATTCCTTTTGGTTTTACTTCGACTTTCTCCATTAAGAAAGATTTACCTTGTTCCAAATTTTGGATTGCTTCCTCTACAAGCCGTAGAGTCACATTGCTCCAAAGACAATTCACAATAGAAAGATAGACTTCTTCCATTTTTTTATTTGTGACAAATACACGAGCAGATTGAAACGTTATTCGCAATGGCTTTGGGGAATTCCCCTTTATACCAATCTCGTAGATTCGATTGGCTTTGATTCCATTTATATACAACTGCAAAATTCCATAACGGACTTCTTTTACTTCGTTACAAAGAATCGTTTTGTTTTCATAGCTAATGCTTTTTGAATCAATGAGGAGCCTTCTTTTAAAAAAATCAAGAAAGCTTCTTCTTAGGATAATATCAATTTTGCTTTCTGCGTCCATGAAAATTCTCTATGAAGTCTTTATTTGGTTTAAGCTTTTGAATTTTAATATCAAAGCCAAGTTTGGCATTGCTGAAAGTCTGATTTGACCTGTTCGGTATAATCATTGCCAAGTTTTACAATGGTATTTCTCGTTCCCGACCAAGCCTTCATTGCGGATAATACTGTATTGGCGAACGAAAGAGACGTTGATCGTATAAAGATGGATTTGTAAGATCTACTATGAGCATAGGCAACGGCTCTAGCTGAATGCTTGAGATATTTTTTGAAATCAGATTCAGAGTGAAAGTCTTTAGATTCTAACTTCTTCTTAAAGGGAGAAATTCTAGTGACGAGATAAGAGTGATTCGCCGTAACCATCGTTCCTAAAAAACTATCTGGATTTGCAAGCATCGCTTTGCAGGCAGTCTTCGTTCGTTCTGCGTGATTGGTAAAGAAGGAATTGTATTCCGATTCGGACATATCTTTCATTAGAAATAGACAGGGTAGTCTTTGTTCCTTGACTTCTAATAAAAGGGGACTTGAATCTCCTTGGATTAGAACATAATACTTATGAACCCCCTGGCTTCCCATTCCTGAGTGGAGTCTACGAGCAATGTCTTGAATCTGAAAAAATACACTTCTTTTTTCAGCGGAGAAATCACCAAGACTTTCAATGTAATCACTCCAATTGGAACGAATCTCTTGTGATTCTGTTTCGGTTAGGGCACATAGTTCTGGATTTGATAGATCGAAACAAATCTTTCCCTCGACTGGCTTTGTCCATTTGGCAAGAAGAGTGGTGTTAGATTTTTTATCTTTTAATTCATCTACTGTATCTTTTGGAAAGCCATCGAGGTTATTCTCTATTAGCTCCAATTCTTTTCCGTCTTCGCTGATTTCAGAGAGAGTCTCCTGATATTCTTCTAAAAAGTATTCTGCTAGATCAGAGGCTTCTTTTGGTGAGAATTTAAAATCTACGTCTTCTCTTTGTAAGAAAATGCTCGTTACAAATCGAATCAGGTCTAGATAAAATGGAGCAATGAAAGATTCATCGAAATCATTTACATCTAGTTTGATTTGACCATCAGCATTTTCAAAGAAGCCAAGATTTTGCGTATGCAAATCTCCTTGAATCCAAGTTTTAATACGCGGTGTTTGTTTCCATTCGGAAGGAATTGGAATCAAAAGAGAATCAATGTCTTTATAGAATAGATGAGCCGTCGCACGGAAAAAAGGATAAGGCGATTCTTTCATCTCATTGAATTTGGATTTTAGAATAGTTTCTTCTGTTATAAAACTATTCCAAGAAGTGATTTCCTTTTTCAGAAAATCACTTCTTTCTATATTTGTGTTATTTGTTATTTGTTCTGATGGCATTTATTTTTACTTTCGTTAGTCTAGACTGGCTACCCTTTAGAGGACAGGCAGGGATGCCTGTCCTACTTTTCGTTGAGGGAATGACTGCTTACTTTACACTACTTTTTCTTTTCTTTCTCTTTCTTACTTGTCTTTGTCGGTTTCTCTTTCTTAGCCGGTGCCTTCTTTTCTACTTTTTTGGGAGCAGGTTTTTCAACTGCCGGCTCAGTTTCTTCTTCTAAGATTTGAGGAGGCTCTATCTTAGGAAGCTTCACTTCTTTTGGACTTGCCGGCAAAGCAACGTTATCCTTAATTGCTTTTTCAAGCTCTTCATTTTTCTTGGCATCAAACCACCAGAAGTCAGTCGCATAGTCCTCTGTTCCGTAACGTCCCAGAGGCATATCGGGCATACCGAATTTATTCCAATACATAAGGCGCGTATTTGTTAAGTGCCATAGCAATACATAAGGATACTCTTTGTAAATAATGGTGTCGATTTTTTTTACGATTTCATTTCTCTTGGCAAGACTAAATTCTGATTTTTGTTTTTCAATGAGGGCATCGACTTCTTTATTCTTAATACCAGCTAAGTTGTTTTGTCCTTTTTCGTCTGCATACTTTGCAAACCACATAGGCTCAGGATCTTTAAAAACTCCACCTCCCCAAGCAGCCCAAGTAAGATCAAAATCATAATTGTCTTTTCTGGCACTCCAAGCGGCAAGGTCAGTAGTTTCGATGTTTGCCTTTATCCCCAATTGCTTTGCAGCTTCCATGAAGACTGTGAAATATTTTTCAGTGCTCTTATCTCTATCCAGTATTGTGATGGAGAATTCCTTTCCACCTTTTTCTAGAATTCCACTTGCGTTTGGTTTCCATCCTGCTTCGGTTAAAAGCTCTCTTGCTTTTTCTGGATCAAATTCGATTGCTTCATTTGGATTAACTTCTCCATTCAAATAAAAGTCAGGATAATAGCTATTAGTCGGATCATATTCATTGTAAGCGAGTTTTTCAATCATCTCTTTACGATTTACAAGATGAGCGATTGCTTTACGAACACGTTTGTCTTTAAAAATATCTCGCCTTGTGTTCATTGCCCAGCCTTGAAACCCAAGTGGCTTTTCGTTAAAGATTCTTTGCTTAACGATATAATTCTTATCAAACTTTTCACCGACTGCTTCTGTTACCCAGGTAGCCGCTTTGTAAGAGGGAAAATGTCCATATCTCCTTTAAGCATAGCCTGGTAACCAATCGCTTCTTCGTTATAAACTTTATAGAATACATCATCAAAATTATAGCGACCTTTATTAAAAGGATAAGCTCTTTGCCAGTAGTCACCACGACGAACCATTCGCACATAACGTCCCGGCTTTGACTCAGCTAGTTTATACGGACCTGAAATTACGGGAAATTCAAAATTCTCTTTGTTGAAATCTTTTCCTTCATAGTAATGTTTTGGTAAAATATAAATTCCTGTTGCAATGGTATTAAAATTGTCCCAATGAATATTTTTTGCAGTGAACTCTATTGTATAATCGTCAATGACAACTGGCATTTCAAAACGAGATAGACCGATGCGGAAAACGGCTGTATTATTCTTCTTTTCCATAATTGTATTGTAAGTAAAAAGAACGTCATGCGCAGTAATTGGTTTATCATCTGACCATTTTGCATTTTGATCTAGAATAAAAGTAAATTTCTTTTTATCTTTTGAAATTTTCCATTCTTTAGCAATTTGAGGAATATTTTCTAAAGTGATCGGATGATTTGCTGTTAAAGGCTCAAACATGGAAGTATAAATTCGGGCTGTGGTCGAATATTGTTCTAGATAATAGTTCAGAGATTTTGGAAATTGGTGACTATAGATTTTGAAGGAGCCGCCTTTGACTGCATTGGGAGATGCGATCGGATTGGATTGCTTAAGGCATCGGGAATAGAGTTTTCATCACCAGTCCAAGGCACGTCATCAACTTTGATCGCTTGAATTTCTTCCACTTTTTCCGTTTTCTTGCAAGAAAAGAATGGATGAATTAGCAAACTTAATAGGAATAGGTTTGTAATTAAAATAAATCTTGGTTTCAATCGAGTATCCTTATGAATCATAATAACTTTAATCAACTTTTTATTTATCAATTAAATACAAGAATTTTTTGTATAGAGAAGGGTGTAACCATACTAAAGGCACCTGAAAGTTTCTTTACAACTCCTGAGATTATAACGGCAGATGCAGTTTGGCTCATGGGTGTCTGGCTTCCATCACAAGCTTCTGTAAAAATATGCAAAGAACACGAGGGATTAGGACATGAATTTCGTAAAACTCTGCCTGATTTGGTGGATTCAGATTTAATTGGATCACCTTATGCTATTTACGATTACAAACCAAACCCACTGATAGCAGAGCATATTTTAGAATTAAAACAATTTAGATACAAGCTAAATGCAATTGGTAAGAAGTTGATTTTAGATTTTGTTCCCAACCATGTCGCGGTTGACTCACCGTTAGTCGAACAGTATCCAGATTTATTTCTCTATAAAAAAGAAGAGAACGCAACTGTTTGTAAAAATTCTTTTTTACATAAGAACGGAAGAATTTATTATTATGGAAGAGACCCATACTATGATGGATGGACCGATACAGTTCAATGGGATTTTTCTCATCCCAAAACACTTTTAGTTCACAAAAAAATTCTATTAGAAATTTCAGATGCCTGTGATGGTCTTAGATGCGATATGGCAATGCTTCCACTCCAGGATGTATTTGAAAAAACACACGGCATACGCGCATTATCCTACTGGAAAGAATTAATTGAGACAATTAAAGAAGGTAGACCTGATTTCTTATTTATAGCGGAAGTCTATTGGAATAGAGAATACGATTTACAACAATTGGGATTTGATTATACCTATGACAAGACTTTATACGATAGATTAAAAAATCGAGATGCAGAAGGAACGAGACTCCACCTTGAAGCTGATTTAGAATACCAAAATCATTCTTTAAGGTTTTTAGAAAATCATGATGAAGAAAGAGCGGCTACTGTGTTTGGTGAATTGGCTAATTCTAATTTTGCGCTACTTTCTTTTTTACATGGATGCGTTTTATTTCATCAAGGACAAAGAGAAGGAAAGAAAATAAAAATTCCAGTTCAACTGGGAAGAAAACCACACGAAGAAAGAGATGATGTAACGGAAAACTTCTACGATAGAGCATTTTACAGAATTCACAAAAGAAAATATAAGAAACTTTCTTTAGAATTATTCGAGCTAAAAGCATACGGGGAAAATTATCCTCTCAAGGATTGCATTGTCCGTGCGGTAATCAATGAAGACAATCAGTGCATTGAAATCCTAATTTTTAATTCTTATCAAAATGAAATTATCGGGGCACTTCATCTACCGGAGACTTTAAGGCAAATGCTTATTAACTCCCCACTAGAAGAGCTTACTTTAAAAGATACAATCTCCGGAGAATCATATGCAAGAGAAAAAGAAGTTCTTTTACGGGGAATGTTTATAAGACTAGATGCCGGAAGAGCTCATTGGTTTACAATCAATTTGCGCTAGCTAAATTTGGTTTTCTTTTTGGAAGATTTATTAATATTTTTCCAATTTCTTTCTTTGTTGTTAACTAATGGATTTTGAATCAGAATAAAATGTAGATTGTGTTTTAGATAGTTATTGGGCGAATCGGCGTTATCCTTTTCGCATAGCAGAAGTTACACTTTGTTATTCTCAATACAATCTCTTTTCATCAATGAACAAACTCTAACCTCGGTTCAATATTATATGCGCTACTACCAATCAATACAATATACCTTTGTCCTTTTACTAAAGTTGCAGCTTTTTCTTTAGAATAATATGTTCCGTGTTTACCTTTAATGGGTTCTCCGTAATAAAATTTTACACCGTCTAAATTTTCAAGATGACCAAAGTCTACGAACCAATTTCCTGCTACGTCGAAAGAATCCAATTGCTCAAAATTTGTAGAGTTATTAATAATAAAATACCTCTGACCTGTTTTATCATCGATCCCAGTTTTAATTGTTACGCTACTGCAAGAGGCGTAACAAAATAGAAAGAGTAACCAAAATATTTGTTTTCTCATGTTTATTTTCTCCTTTGGTTATAATTTACTCGTAACGATTTAGCTTAAAGCAAAATCGGATTGCGTTTCTTTTATAATGAGATGTTTTGAACGAAACTGGGAGAAATTTTGTTTTTGTAAGTGTTCATGGTCTATATATTCAATTTTTCTAATATTCGATTTCTTACTTGGTGAGCAATGGAAACTGCTTCTCGTGCTCGCTCAATGCTAAGGCTATTTTCAGGTTCAGGGTAACGTGCTTCTACCGCATACGAAGTCAGCTGGTCTGGCTCTAAATCTTCAAGGCTTAGGTCTTTTTCGTATTTTCTCAATTCATCGAGGAGTCGAGAAATATCATGTGTATACGAAAAATCTCCATCTAGATAAATAATTAGTCCTTTAATATACTTCTCAACAGCTTGCTGACAATGGAAACAGACTGAGCGCAAAACAGGATCTTCATACTGCATTAATTGATCTGCCGTAAGTATATCCTCGTTAGCCACTTGAAACCAAGACCTGGCTAAATCAATTCTTTCGCTCATATAGTAATTTTCCTTTTTTTATTACTGAGGTAATAAATGCCTGCCTTACATTTGCCCATTTCTTAACTTCGTCTTCTGTATACACAACCAAATCCTTCGGATAAGAGGAATAATCCTTTAGCATTGTATATAAATCACCTGATCTCTTGTATCTCGGCAAAGAAGAATCTTTCAATATCACAAGAATATCAATATCACTTTCCTTACTCGGAGTCCCGTAAGCATACGAGCCAAATAAAATTACCTTTTCAGGATTCACCCTTTCTACAATGGCTTTAGTTATAGTATTGATATATTCAAAGGGTTCATTCATAAAAATATGTTTATTCTTAAAAGAATTTGTCTTATACTTTTAATCTATGGAATTTGTTATATTTGTAAAGTAAAATTAATAACTTTTCCTTCTTGTAATATGCATCCAACTTCTCCCATTTTTCTATCCTATTCTATCCGATAAATTAAAACCTTAAAGCAAAATCGGATTGCGTTTGTTTCATAATGAGATTTGCACGAAACGGGGATTTTTTTTGGAATCAGAAAAGACTTAGAAAAAAATGTAGAGGAAAGATTAACTACTCGCCAATACAAAATTCTAATGAGACGCCGGTTTCACTAAAAAACTAAAATTCCCAAAAAAGGCTTTTTTGAAATTCCCATTCGTGTTCATTCGAGTAATTCGTGGCTTATAAATAAAAGGTTATTCACCACGAATGGGGGCAGTCGCATCAAATAATTATGGATTAATCCGGCTTTGGACTTTCATTTGCTGGCTGAGGTTTTTGGGAATGTTTTCGAATAGGGATTTTGTAATCTGTAGGTCGATTTCGTCATTCACATTGGAATCTTTTTTCTTGTCATTTGCGATAGTTATAGGATTTGCATCATAGAGTTCTAGATCGGAAAGCAATTGGAAATTCACTATTTGAAAATTAGAGCCCGGGTTGTTTTTGAATGTGATCTGCAATTCAAAAAAATTCACATGTTTGTCTTTTCTTTCTGATTTTAGATGAATCACATTTTCACCAGGTGATTCTGTTACTTTATAATTTACAAAAATAGGTCTTTTGTTGATTCGGGATTCTGATTTATTGTCTTCACCGAGAATGGGGATGGACAAGGATTTATTCTTTTTTTTCCCAAATAAACTTCCCAGCTTGCCTAACTCTTCTCCCACTTTACTTTTACCGGTCGCCGATTTTACAATTTCTTTAGCGGAATCCGCATTTATATCGGAAGGGACTTGCAGGTAGAGGATGATTGGAACCGATTTCCCCGATTCAATTTGTTTGGAAACAGATTCATTTGACCCAGAACTGACTTCCGGAGCAAAAATAGTTTTATCAAAAAGAAATTGTATATTTTCCGGAATTTTGAAAAGTCCTAAAATGGTTTCCCCATTGCCCGAGACCAAGCATGCAATACTTGTATAGTATTTCGGAATCGCGGTCGAAAGGTTTGCAAATTTTACATTCTTTGCAATTCGTATTGGTTTGGAATTTCCAAAACAGGGTAGGGCTTCATTTTCTTTTATGAAAGCAGACAAATCCTGAGCTTGCAGGTTTATACAAAAAAGTAAAAGGGAAGTAAAGAGCGTGAATTTCATGATAATTCTCCTTGTGTTACTCTTTGATTTCACTTAGAAATTGCAAGCAAAAGGTTTATCAATAAAACCCTGTTATTTATCTTTCAATCTTCTTCCATAATTCTATCTCTTTCTATCCCACAAATTAAAAGCTTAGTGCAAAAGTGGACTTTCGTTACTTTCACAAAAATGTGTTATGAATGAAGCGGGTAAAATTTTATCCGCTTTAAGCAAGACTTGTTCTCTTTTTCGAATTGACAGTGTTTCATTTAAGGTAAAATATAGAGTCATGTTAGCAGAAATTCTAGAAGACCCTCTTACTAAAGACTCAATACTTCTTCTGACTGTGGAACAGTATCATTATTTGGGAGAAGTGGGATTAATTCCTGAAAAGACTGAATTACTCGAAGGAGTTATAATTACGAAGATGCCAAAATCTCCTGTCCATAGATTCATAGTAATCAAACTTTATAAAATTCTATCCAAATTAATTAATGAAAATTTCGTTATTCAAAAAGAAGATCCGCTCACTTTTATTCATTCTGAACCGGAGCCGGATATTTCCATTATTCCAGCAAGTCCCGACGAATATAAAACATCTCATCCGACAAGTGCCGAATTTGTAATAGAAGTTGCAGTATCCAGTCTCCGCATAGACAGGCTAAAACTAGAAATATATGCGGAAGCAAAAATTCCAGAATACTGGATTGTAAACGTAACAACAAAATCTATCGAAGTCTATAAAAATCCAGAAGGCAGAGACTACAAAGAAAAAGGAGTCTATTCCGTTGAGGATATTCTTTCTTTTCCTGCCTTTCTAAACGGTGAAATACAAATTAAAGATTTATTTGAATAGGCAAATTCAGCCTTTGAAAAAATACGCTGGTTTAAAATAAAACAGGATTCACTTGAAGGTTATCTAAGCGAACAAGTTTTAGAAAAAAGAGAAATTGCAAGCTTTAAAGAGACTCTTATTCCTGAAGAAGCTTTTATTACTGCAAGTTCATTTCTTTCTAGTAATTTGCATCCAACTTCTCCCATAATTCTATTCCCTTCTATCCCACAAATTAAAAGCTTAAAGTAAAATCGGGTTGCTTTTTAATTGCCTCATTAATTCTTGAAAACCCCTTAAAGTTTTCGGTAAATTTTCTAAATCAAACAATAGAGCCTGATTTTTTAAATCACTCGCCCAATTAGCCAAAGTTTGACAATGATATTGCCCAGCAATTTCCAATAATTCATTCGCTAACTCGGCAAGCTCAGATATTTGTAAACCAGCTGAATTAATAAAACTGGCTATTTTCGGGCTATAAACCGAGTTTAATAATTTAATTAACTGTGGCAGATTTTCAGCGACAACTTCTGGTGCAATTGTATCAATTGTTTGTGTTGCCAGTTGCGCAATAGTTGTTTCTATATTGTTATCCAACGGCAATAAAGTTTGCATCGCTGCCAGTAAATCTGCTTTAGAAATTGGTTTATTCAATTGGATATTATAAAAAGGACTGTGCTGATCCTCTGGCAATGCGATTGCAGAAGCGGTAATCATAATAATAGGAATAGCAGACTTGTCTGGCATGGCTCTGATTTTTTCACAAATGCTATCACCCACCATATCTGGCAAACGTCTGTCCATAAAAATCAAGTCAAACTGTTGTGCCTCAATTAAAGCTAATGCTTGTGTTCCAGTTTCTGCTTCAACAATTTGCAGTTCAGGATAGGGCTTTAAACACGCTTTAATTAATAGCCGATTAGATTCAACGTCGTCTACCAATAGAAGCGTAGCGGGTTGAAAGGGTTTAATTTGAACTGCTGAAGTAGTGGTTAATGTTTGAGGTTGAAATGTTTGGCAAATTTCTACTTTCGGTAAATGAATAGTAAAACAACTGCCTTGCCCTAATTGACTGGTGACGGAAATTTTACCCCCCATCATTTCGACTAACCGTTGAGTAATGGTTAGTCCTAATCCTGTGCCGCCAAAGGTAGCACTTTGATTTTTTTGCTGGGTAAAGGATTCGAAAATAACATCAATTTGATCGGACGGAATACCTATGCCAGTATCCGTCACGCTGATAGTCAAATCAGCATAATCAGAGTCTGCTAATACATGTCCTACCGCTGTAACTGCAATGTTACCTTGTTTAGTAAACTTCACTGCATTGCTCAGTAAATTGAGCAAAATTTGCCGAATCCGAATTTCATCAATTAATAATTTCAACGGAATTTGTTCACTGATTGCGGTACTAAAATGCAAACCTTTCTCAGCGATTTTTTGACTGAATACCAATTGAATATCATTAAAGATGCTGTGAAGTGAGCCTTCTTCATAATGTAGCTCTAATTTTCCGGCTTCGATTTTGGACAAATCCAGAATATCGTTAATCAGTTGCAACAAGGTTTTGCCGCTGCTTTGAATGGCTTTGAGATAGTGACGTTGGCTGTTATCGGTGATTAATTCAGAAAGAATGTCACTAAATCCTAATATCGCGTTCATAGGAGTGCGGATTTCGTGGCTCATGTTGGCTAAAAATTCGGATTTGGCTTGATTGGCATGTTCTGCGGCTTGTTTTGCATGCTCAAGCTCGGTTTCGATTTGTTTACGTTTAGAAATATCTTGAATAGCACTGACAAAAAAAAGTGGTTGCCCTTTTTCATCTCTAAGCAATTGCACCGATAAAATCGCCCAAACCCAATGCCCGTCTCTATGTATATAACGTTTTTCTACGCTATAACGGTTTTCAATACCGGCTAATAACCTTTTAACATGCGCCATATCAACGGCGGCATCGTCGGGATAGGTGATATTTTGAAAACTTCGCGTTAAAAACTCTTCTTTGCTGTAACCTAATAAACGGCAATACTCCTGATTGACTTGTAAATAGCGTCCATCCAATGCGACTTGCGAAATACCAATCGCCGCATTGTCAAACAAGGCTTGTAACATCCTTTCTCTTTCGATTAATTGGTTTTCTGCTTGTTTACGCTCGGTAATATCTTTAGAAGACGCATAAATACAGGGTTGACCGTCTAAGGTAACGCCGACAGCACTGATTTCTACATCAATCACACTGCCGTCTTTGCGGCGGTGCTGGGTTTCAAAAACAGCTTGTCCAGTCAATAATTGCTTAATTGTCGTTTGAATTTCATTCTCTGTGAATTCGACATCCCAATCACTCACATGTAGCTTTAATGCCTCTTCCTCTAAATAACCCAACAAACGGAAAAACGCTTTATTGGCTTGCAGAACATGACCTTTAGCATCCAGTATGTGAATCCCCTCAATGGCATTATCCATTAATACCTGATTACGGTGTATTAAGGCTTGTTGTTTTAATTCGGCTTGTTTGCGTTCGGTAATATCCGTTAAAACATCCGTTAAATAAGCAGGTTTGCCCACCCCATCATAAATAACGGCATAACTTTCCTCCGTTGGAATCATTCTGCCGTCTACGGTTAAAAGTTCTAACTCACCGTGCCAATGACCGGTTTCCAATAAAGCTGGCAAGACTTGCGTTTTTAACTTTTCCTGAATGGCAGGCGAATAATAATTACTGATAAAATTTTTGCCCAAGCAGTTTTCAGGCGTTTTTTCACCCAATAAGTCAGCTAAAGCGTGATTGGCATAAGTAATGTTGCCTTGCAAATCCGCCATGCCAAAACCGTATCGTGAGGCTTTGGCAAATCCTTCAAAACGGGCGGTAATTTCCTGCAAGCGTTGTTCGGCTTGTTTGCGTTCGGTAATATCAACAATCGTGCCGATATAACCACGAATGTTGCCTTGCTCATCGTGAATCGCTTGGCTAACTCCATAGCCCCAAATAATCTGTCCGTTAGATTGTTGAAAACGGGATTCAAGATTAAACTGGCGTTGCTGCTGAATAGCGGCATACCATTCTTGATAAACTTTTTCTTTGTCGTCAGGAAAAATCGCTGCACTCCATCCGTCATTTAACAATTGCTGTTGTGTTAAACCGGTGATGTCACAGCATTTTTGATTGGCAAAAATACATTTGCCTTCTGCATCGGTTTGATAAATGCCTATCGGCGTGATTGTCGTTAAGGTTTCAAAGAAATCTTTACTTTCTCTCAGTTGTTTTTCTAACTGTTTGCGTTCGGTAATGTTTTCATGGCTAACCACCACGCCTTTTTTACCACCATATTTCAAAGGAAACACGCGCATAAAAAACCAGCGTTCTACATTAGGCGCGTGACAAGAATATTCAAAATGAAACTCATCGCGTGTTCCTGCCAATACCGCCATAATCCCGTTTTGTACGGTAATGGCTTCGTCTAAATGGGCTCCGTCATAAGACTTTTGGCAGGCTTCAAAGTAACTTTGCCCTAAATTATACTGTTTGTGTTCTGGTAAGCCGTTTTCGACAGCAAATTGTCGCCAGGCATGATTAACCGAGATAATAATCCCTTCGTTATCCAATACTGCAATGTGCGAGGTTAATGAATCCAACACACTGCTGATAAATATTTCACTATCTTTTAATTCAACTGTGCGTTCTTCAACCCGCAGTTCTAATAAATCCCGCTCTTGCTTCAATTCTAACGTTATTTTTTTTCGTTCACGCAAATTGTGTAATAGCGCAGCAATCAAACCCAGTTCAAATAACATGGCCGTAAATGCAGCGGCAATTTGCGAGCGTGTGAGTGCTTGATCATCAAAATAATAACCCGTCGTAAGTTTGCCGATTTTGTCCGCTGACAGCAGATAACCCCCATAAAGAAGTACGCAACCTAATAGCAAAAGACAGAGTAAAACTATTATTTTTTTCTTATTCATTAGTGTAACTATTTGCTTTTATTTTCCTAGGAATTTGCATTTCACTTCTTACCCCTCGCTCCCCAAATTTCTACTAAAAAGGTTTTTTCCAAACTAAATGTTTTCCCTAGGGTTGAAATATAGTGGCTAATCATCTGTAAACTATACGAGGTTTACTTGAAACGGGTAATATTTTCGCCGAAAACTGATTGTGCATAATAACGAAGAAATACTTCTAGTCACATAGGAAAAACTAGCTTTAAAAAATGTCAATCTCATTCAAAATTCAAAATTGCTCATTTATACCGAACGCCAAAAATAACTACCCATTTCTTTCTCAAAAAAGCACGTTCGGTCTATACCAAATGCTACTCATGAAGAGTCCTTGCGAGTAATTACTTTTGTCATTTGGTATATAATGGTGCTCGTGCCTTTAGTCGAAAATATCCCTTTCAATAATCAAGCGTCATTTTTAATACATCAATCGTTTTAGCTTAGTAGGAATAAACAACGGTTAGCTGCATTTTTCCTCTTTTGTAAACATAACGTTACCCACAAATAATAAGAAATTGATTACCGGCAAATAACACTGATAAAAGAACGATAAAAAACGATATGGGTAAGGTTATGTTCATAAAGATGTGTTATGAATGAAGCGGAGTAAAAATTTAATTTATTTGACAATGTAAAATAAATTAAATATACTGTAAATGATGAAACCATATCATCCGCTAGGAGAAGTTAAAAGATTAATCCAAGAGGGGAACTATGATATTACCACAAGAGCTTCAATGGAAGGAGCATTTGACTTTGGATTAGATGACAGGGGAATGATTTCTGTTATTTTATCTTTAGAGGATTCTGATTTTGAAAAGACTCTTGAAGGAAAAAAGAAAAAAGGTCTTATGCAAGATGTGTATAAGAAGGATGTTGATGGAAAGGATGCATATATAAAGTTACAGATTCTAATGAATCTCACAGTAGTCATATCCTTTCATGAATATACTTAAAGGGAGAATGAAAATGGCAAAAGATAGAATTTACAAAGATTGTCCTGTTTGTGGAACAATTGGTTCTATGCAACATAAAAATGATTTAACATTTGAAGGCAAAAGCAAATTAGCCGGAGAAATAAAATTGAAAAATTTGCATGGTTTCCTTTGTAATGAATGCAAGGAAGGTTTCTTTGATATTGCCTCCAAGAATAAAATCTCCCAGGCTATTGCAGATGAAAAAGCAAAGATCCTTTCTAACAAACTCAAAATTTCTGAGATCGTTGATGTTAATGCAATTGTGAAAGTTTCTGGACTTACGAGACAAATGATTCATTCTTTAATGAAAGAAGGAAAGATTCCCTATGTATACGCTGCCGGAAAACGGACACCTATTAGAGAAACTGAAAAAGTAATCAGGGAAAGGTATTCTAATTAAACCCCGATGCACTTACTAGCACACAGAAGGCGCACCACCCACCTAGCGGGTTCCTAACGAAAGCACACGCCGGATAAGCGCTTGTAACCCCAAGGTATTCCCCTTTCGTGTTGCTGTTAAGTATTTAGACATCTTAGCAAAAGCGTATATCAAGTCTAACTGAACACAAAAAAGTATCGACATTTCATTTCCTGTTTTCAAAGTTAGGGAACGGAGACTACAATGTATAAAAAATTGATTCTAATTCTAATTTCTTTTCCAGTTTTCTTTCTAGGGGCTGAGCCTGTTAGCCGCGAAGGAAAAATACAAGATGTCATTCTTTATCGCAATCAAGCTTTGGTAACGCGAGTTGTTGAAGTTGATTTAAAAGAAGGCTCTCATGAAATTATTGTCACGAAACTTCCATCGGAGATAATACAAAATAGCCTTTACGCTGAATCTGTTGGTGCAGATGTTAGAGCTGCAAAACTGAAAATCACTGAACTAAAATCTGATACTGATCCTAAGCTTGCTGCCCTTGACGAGAAAATTGAAAAGGCAAATAATGATTCTATTCGGTTGAGCAAACTCATTGAAGTGAATCGTCTCAAGCTTTCTTTTTTAACTAAACAAGAAGATTTCATTGCTACAACAGAAAAAGTCGAACTCAGTCGTGGTATACTGAATGCTGATACAATGAAGCAGCTAACATTGTTTAACTTCGACCAAAAGAAAGAACTTGCTCTAGAAGAATTAAAATTGCAGGAAGATATTAAAATTTTACAAAAGGAGAAAGACCTCCTATTGCGGGAACGAAAACAACTTGTTAAAACTTCTCTCAAAAGTATAGATGCAAGTATCTTTATTGATAAAATTGGTAGCGGCAAATGTGAGATTAGACTCTACTATCTTGTTCAAAATGCTGGCTGGTCTCCCATTTACAATTTCTATTCTAAGCTAGGCTCAAAAACAGTTAGAGTGGAATTCAATGCCCGCATTCAACAGGTCAGTGGAGAGAATTGGGATAATATTAATTTAACCCTTTCCAATGCTACTCCCGCACTCAGTGCTCTTGCACCGGGACTATCGCCATTTCGTATTAGCCTCTCTAACCTTGGCAATACTCTTGGTCCTGATGATTTAAAGTCTGCCTCTCAAGGTGTTTCCAAAAAAATGAGTGCTGCGTATAATAAGCAAATTGGCGCTCAGAGTTGGAATGAAACGCAAGAAGGAAGTTGGGCTATGAACAGTGCGGCTAATGAATACCAAAACTTAGAGCTTCTAGCTAAAGATGAAGATTTAAACATTCTGAAAAAAGATGCAAAGCAAAATAGTTCTGCGCCGAGCGTTAGTTTTCTTCTCAAATCAAAAGTTTCTTTTCTTAGCAAAACAGAACAACAGTTGGTAAAAGTAGAAAAATCAGAATTACCTGCTAAGTTTTACAATGTTGCAATTCCTCTTCTTACTACTTACGTTTTTCGAGAGGCTGAAATCGAAAATGATGGATTTGAAAATCTTCTTGAGGGACAAGTCAGTGTTTATCTTGATGAGAAATTTGTCGGTCATGGTGAAATCTCGAATGTTGCGAAAGGTCAATCCTTTGTTATGGGATTTGGCGTTGATACACAAATTCGTGCTAGACGAGAGTTATACGAAAAGAAAGAAAAAATTCTTGGTGGTAACAAAGAACTGAGTTTTAAGGTTCGAGTCATTCTTGAAAACTTTTCTAAGAAGCCTACCGACTTACGCGTGTTAGACCGAATCCCTGTGGAAGATGAAAAAGAAAATGTTCGTATCACTTTAGATTTAAAAAACAATACTTTGAGTGCTGATGAACTCTATCAACAATACGAGCGGACAAAGGGTATTTTGCGCTGGGACTTAGCTCTTCAACCGGAAAGCGCAGCTTCTAAATCTAAAACATTAGATTATTCCTACAAATTAGAATTTGATAAAAATCTACAGGTATCGTTGCCTTCTCCCGCCAAAGCAGATCAAATGCGAACTGAGTTTGATGAAATCCAAAAAATGAAGTATAATAGGAAGTAACCTCTTTTTGCCACAGAGGATTTTCGAATGTTCTTCGTTAATTTCTATTATTGAATTTAAAGAAGGCTTATGTAAGACTTTGATATTGTTAGCAAAAAATAATGAAAACGTTAACTCTCAGAAAAATCATACTCAAGCCTTTATTTCTTCCCTCCGCGTCTCTGTGCCTCTGTGGCAAATCCCTATTTCCCGTTTGTTTTTTGCACCGTTAAAAGATTGATGAAATCTCGGTTAAGTTGATTGATTGAATCCATAACCGAATGGACATTGTTCATTTGTTCTGTCGTAATATGTGTAATTTGAATTGCTTCATTGTTAATTTGCTCAATCTTTTCACGGAAAGTATTGTAAATTTCTGTTTGACTCTTCATTGTCTCGTCAACAGAATTTACCAGCGAATCAATATTACCCACTTCGCTAATAATTTTTTTAAATGTTTCTCCGCCTTCGGTTACATTTTCATTTCCTTTCTGGATAATGGAGTTAGTCTGCTTCACCAATTGGTTAATTCCTTTTGTGCTCTCTGCTGATTGTTCGGCTAACTTCGATATTTCTCTCGCAACTACGGAGAACCCCAAACCAGCACTTCCTGCTCTTGCAGATTCTATGCTTGCGTTAAGCGATAGCAAGTTTGTCTGATCCGCGATCGTATCAATCATCTCAATAATGCCTTGCATTTGCTTTGCATTCTCTTGAATCTTTGCCATTGATTGCAACATCAATTCCAGGTATTGACCGCCTTTATCAGCAATATCGCTCGTGTTAGTTACAATATACAAAACGGCAGACATCATTTGTATCGACTGCGCATTTGACTCGATGATTTGATGAGCGATGTCTGTTAGAAAACTGAGATTCTCTGATTGCTTCTTGGTGCTGCTTACAACTGAGTTTGCCTGTTTTAAAATGTCTTCAATTTTTGATGTTACATCCGTAACGGCGGCTAATAGCTTGTTCATCGCTTCTTCAGCGCGATTTTGCAATTCCATTTTCTCAGTCACATTCATCGAGAATCCAAGAATATTAGAAGAAGTTCCATTCTCTTCAATGATTGGAGTTTTAATCGTCTCTAAATAAGTCGCCTTTCCATCTTTGTCCAAATATCGCGTAATAGGGGGCAAAAATTTTTCTTTTGAGGCAATGATATCGCGGTCTTGTTTTTGAATCTTTTCAACTTGCTCTTTATTAGGATTAAAATCGAAATCTGTCTTCCCAATAATATCTTCCATCTTACTCGCCTTGAAGTTCCGGGCAAAGTTTTGATTTACAAGAACAAATCGTCCTTTATCGTCTCGAACAAAAGAAATATGTGGAAGGTGCCAAAATGCTGTCTTTAAGAGCTTATTCTCAGCTTCTAAAGCTTCAATTCTAGCTTTATCTTTTTGGAAATATTTCTTTATAAACTCTAACATGAACTGCTTCTGCTTCTATTAACGATACTTCAAAGGTTTTATTTAGCCTATTATTTTCAATTCGTATAATCTATACTCATAAAATAAGATTAATAATTTATTGAGTGAAGGAAAAATCGATTTTTTGCCTGATTAATATGATTTAGGAATAAGAAATTCAAAGAAATCAAGGAAAAAACGGGGAAAATGGATAATTTGTCTTTAGTATAAAGGATTTAGGATTATCCCAGAAATGGGCTTATTGGAATGTTGCTACCAATGCATCCTGATTTCGCGAAAGAGAGACACACATCCATGCGTCTCTACGTTTTTTTAAAACGCATCGCCTTGATCGCTTTCTGCAGGAGTAGGTAAGGCTTGTTAGACTTAAATTACCTTGCAGATGCATTTTGGCGAACGACAGGATAGTATTTTGGGAAGCCACAGCTATGGTATAAATTAAGCAGCAATTTTTTTGAATTGAATTTTCGCATGAACTCCAATCGCACCTAATATCCTTAGCATTAGATCCGTAGATATTTCTTTAGATTGGCGATTCATAAGCGCAGTAACCCTTGTTCTTGAAGTCTTCGCAAGCTTTGCCACTTGAGCATGAGTTAGCTCTTGCTTTATTACCGTCTCAATGATTTTATCATTTAAATCGCTACGGATTTCAAGTTCTAAACCAACAACTTCATCGAGTCCAAGAGCAACTGCAAGTTCCTTTGCATTTTTTGCTATAACGGGTTTAATCTTTTTCATTGTATAACTCCTTAAATCTTTTACGCGTAATTCTTCAACGCCCTTTTCAATAGATGTCATAGGTTTAGCCAAAGGCATTGACAGATGATTACCTTTTTGTAGTTCAAAAATTGCCTGACCTAATTCACGACGTACTTCCTCTGGAAAATCTCTCAGTGTTGCAAGGGCTTTAGGATGAAACTCGACTTTCTTCATTTTACTTAGCAATGTCTCATATCTGGGACATTGCTACAAGAAATATTTTTGATTTTTTAAAAATACTTTTCCCGAATAACAAAGCTAGGCAATATTGGAAAACTTTTCTTTCAAACCATGCTGATAAAATTATCGCTATGGACTTTTGTGTTTCATATACTTGGAACTTTAAAACTTTGTATACTCTTTTTATCATCTCGCACAAAACCAGAGAAATCATTTACTTTCGTTCTACCTTTCATCCAAACCCTGCTTGGATGAAACAGCAGATTCGTAATGCTTTCGGTTTTGTAGAAACTCTTCCTAAATGCCTTATCATGGACAACGATTCTAATTTCTCAAAAGACTTTCGTTCTTTCTTGCGGCAATTCGGGATTATCCCAAAGAGAACAGCGTTTCATTCTCCTTGGCAGAATGGGATTATGGAAAGATTCAACGGAACAGTGAGAAGAGAGTTGTTGGATCATGTTATTCCGGCGAAGCTCCGTTAGCCATCAGGCGGTAGGAGCTGAGGCCTGCCAGACATTTCCTTCAGAAATGGGGGTGGAGTGAGCATCATCTTGATAAACTTCTCAAGGAATATATTAATTATTACAATCAATCTCGGTCTCATCTTTTTAGAAATAAAGATTCACCGCTTGGTAGAATCTATGAATCTCTCCCGTGCAGACTTCGTTCACCAAATGCAATTCCTATTCTCGGAGGGTTACACCATGTATACCACTGGCATTCCTCCTCCAAGTAATAATTGCAGATTGCATTTTGGCGAGGCACAGCTCGCTCTATGGTCATGTTTTTTCTTACGGATAAAAAAACATGACCCCGTTTGATCCCTAACGCATAGTCGTTGGTTGACTTTTCTTTTCATAAGGTTAATCCTTATTATCCTTTTACTTCAAAAGTTACACTTTTGAGATTCTCTTTCTCTTCTCTTTCCAGAGCGGGATTCTTTCTTATTCCACTCCCGTGGGGGGATTCTTTTTTATAACGCTTCCCAGCGTGGGTGATTGATTTCTTACTTCTTTCTTTCTTTCTTGGGAAGAGAAAGAAAGAAGTAAGCAAGAAAGAAAAGAAAGCCCGACGAAGCTTCGAGAGCATCAGCGAAGAAGCTGAGGTCTGCTAGACATTTCCATCAGAAATGGGGGCGGACTCAGACTCTTTTGCTTTAACACTTCGCCAATGCTCCATTAAGACCCTTTTGTTTTCCTTTGCTCTTTCGCTTACTGTGTGTTATCCCTTTCACTTTAATTTTCGGTCGGTGAGTAGATGCGACAAATCGGAAATAGCTACTTGAAAACTCGCATCGTATCGAACCACCGTTGGCATTCCTCCTTCAAGTAACATTGCGGATTGCATTTTGGCGAAGGAAAGAGCGACAGATTCTTTTTTATTCCTGTAAATCATTTAAACCTGATGGAAAACAAAATCTTTTTTGCTATTGTTGGTGTTAATAAAAGCTGGTTATTAATACAACATAATTGTAAATTATATGTATATTCACCATTCCATGCAATAAGCCTAAAATTTTGTTCCGGGTACATTATATCTCTGCCAACGTCAAAAACGCCAATCCAATTATTGAACTCAATTTTTTTTGTCCCATCAAATGGGTAAGCAATGCAATCTAAGCAAAAATTATAGCTTACGCCATTATCGATTTGACTCTGATCGATTTCGTCCATGTTCAATGCAAAAAAATTTAATCTAACTTTGGTTATATGAAGAATACCATATTTTTCTAAGTAGAGAGTATAATCCGAGTAATGTGTTGTTTTTGATTTAAAATACACCTCCGCTTCTTTTTGCTTTAAATATTTAATTGAAGGTACATAGAATGATATGTCTTTATACTTAATTAATTTCCAATTTAAGAAATCAGAAGTATTTTTCTCTTCAATCCATGCTTTTACTTTTTTATTTTCGATTAGTATGGGAATTTTATGATTCCATATTTTGGCATTCTGTTTTAAAACTTTTTCTCCAAATTTTAATCTACCAATTACTTTCTCATCTCTTGATTCTTTAAAAATGGGAGCGTTTTCCTCTATTACAATTAATTCCTTTGGATATAATAAAATCGAAATCAATTGAAAAAGAAAAAAAATTTTCATTATTTTACTTCCTTTTTTTCCCAATCGAAATTTTCGGGGTCGACCCTATGGTCAGGATATGCAAGTAATAAAGGAGCACCAAGTGGTCTATAAGTTTGACCTTCAGGCATCTTGATTATTTCAAAATGTAAATGCGGTGCGTAGCCTACTCCGTTTCTCTCTCCTGTGCCTCCTGATGTAGCTATTTTATCTCCAGTGTTAACTGTATCATTTCTTTTTACATTAGCTTCTTTTAAATGAGCGTAAACTGCATAAGTACCATCTCCATGATCTATAACGACTGTATTTCCATACGATCCGGTAGGGTTGACTCCAACATCAATAACTTTTCCTCCTTTCGGTGAATGAACTGGTGTTCCAGTATTAACACCAAGGTCAAGTGAATGATGCTGACTCCCACGACTTGTACCTGCAAAGTCATCAGTAACTAATGGTAAACGCCTAGTTTGCGCATTTTTCGGATCAGCATTATACGCTCTATCTGCGTCCGTTAATCTGAAAACATTTTTACCGTGGTCAGCTAAGTTAAAATCTGATGACAATGGGACTCGTACACCATTTGGCGTTTTAAATAATTTTTTTGCTCTTGCCGCTTCTGCTACCGTAAGACCATTCATTTTATTATCAATTTCAGTTAATCTATTTTGGTGAGCTTCAATTTTCTTATCAATATCTTTTTTAGCTGAGAAATCATACCAATCTAATTTATCCTTTTCACTTCGAAGTCTTGAAATTTCAACATTCGTCTTTGCCCCTTCAGCCTTCAATCCATTCAACTCTGCAATATGTGGATCAGGATGAGTAGATTCTGTCAGTACCGTGCTATCTCTTGCTACTTTAGCGTCCTTAGTAACACTTGTTTGCAAAACAGAATAAGTCGGTCTTATCCCCAAAACATTTAATGCACTTGCTTTTACAGAATCAAATCCGTTACTTACAGAGTTACTAATAGAATTAAACCCATCACTCACAAAATCAGTCACACGATCAAAGAAACTAGGCTCCTGTGAATGTTCGTCATTATCCCCATCAACTGGTCTAGTAGAATCATCATCATCCTCATCCCGTCGTCTCGCCACAGAAACATCCGCATTAGAACCATTAGCCGCAGCACCCTGACCATTTGCAGGAACAGTCGGAGCACTCGAACCACCAGCCAAGAAAGCAGCACCAGCAGACATCAGCGCCGCAGTCCCCGCAAACACCAAATCCACTAGCCCTTGCGGACCTTCCTCACCACCACCTTCTTGCGAATCATTATCCCGCGCATCTTTCGCGTCAGCAGCATCCTTTGCCGTCTTCACCGGATTACGATCATTCTCCTCAGCAAGTCGCCTCTGCTCTACAGTGTCCGCCAAATCAGCAATATCCTGACCATTAATCTCACCGAGGAAATTCTCATTAGCCGTATAGTTTCCATTTACATCTACAGTTCCTTGTTGAGAACCTAAAATCGTTAATGAACCACTCGTTCCATTTCGTCCATTCTCGATTCCAAGTCCGTATCCATTTCCGAAATCAGCATTCCCGCTCACGCTAAATCCCTCTTTGCCGTCGTAGGATAATTCAGAGCTAAAGTTTGCACCACCAACTTGTCTTTCTATTATATCATAACTTCCACCAAATGTTCCCGAACTTCCCGTGTAGCTAACACCCATTGTCCCGAATCCGAGATTTGTTCCTAGGTTAAATGTTGCTCCGCCACGCTGTGATTGTCCGATGGTTACATTCGTAAACAATGCTTTCATCGCATCTGCATTACCAAAGCCAAGAGAAGTTCCAAGTCCTTGGACAGCAGCAGTCACGTTTGCCTTTATCCCGAAGCCGTCTTCTTTCGAATAACTTACATTTACCCCTTTTAAATATTTCTCAGCAGCAACTATATTATCCACCGCCGTCTGTGACATCCCAACTGCTTTTCCCACGTTCGACAAGGCACCACCTGCGGCTGATTGAAATATACCGTTAAGCGCTCCTGCTAATGCTCCTGATTTGCCACCAGTTCTAGAACCAATCGCAGCTTGCAATCCTATATTCGCTGTAGTTACTACCGTATTAGCCGCAGTAGCCGATGTATTGAGTGCAGTTAATAGAGGAGTAGCCGCTCCCGCCGTTATCGCTGCCAATGCCACTGATACTGCTGTCTGTGCCGTAGACTCTATCGCCTTAGTTTTCTCTTTCTTCTTCGCTTTCTTTGCCTTGATTTTATTATTTGTAGCACCCGCCACACTCTTCGCTAAATCAGCATCCATACCGTTATTCTCTAGAAACTCAGCGAATGCCATCTCTTGCACTCGATTCATTAACCCATCCTTCGACATATCCACCTTAGCCGCACCAGTCCATGTCGCTGGTGGAGTAAATGGTGTTGTCGTCAAGTGGTCGAATGTATCTGCACTTCCCCCTACGGCTATCACTGCATTCTTCACAATACCCTTCACCATTCCATTTGCCATATTAAGAGCACTGGCGACACCACTACTAGCAACCTTTCCCAAGTTCGCATTATTCTTCTTAGCCACTTGTCTTTTCTTAAGTCCACCGAGTATTTGTGAAAAGTTTCCTGCTGCATCCGGTCTACCGATTGCGTTTGCTACTGCCGCTCCTGCTGCGTCTTGAATGAGTCCAATCTCTTGTTGTTGCAGCGCATTGTATTGGTTGTTGTTTGATACAACAGAACTACTTTGCATCAATTTGTTCTTAGCCGCTACTCCTGCTACAAGTCCCGCAGGACCTCCCATCATCAAGTCGTTGCCACTGGGCGTTCCGCGGTTATATCGTGTTTGTCTCATCCTTCGCATGATTGGTTTCCTTTACCGACTTAGCGCGTCGGGCTATTACGGGCTTCGCTATCGCTACGGTCGCGAGCAGATGCGACTACCCCTGCATATCCCTAACGCTTCGTCGTTGGTAGACTTTCTTTCTTTAAGGTTTCACCTTATTATCCTTCTTTTTTAAAAGTTACACTTTTGAGATTCTCTTTCTCTTCTCTTTCCAGAGCGGGATTCTTTCTTATTCCACTCCCGTGGGGGGATTCTTTTTTATAACGCTTCCCAGCGTGGGTGATTGATTTCTTACTTCTTTCTTTTCTTTCTTGGGAAGAGAAAAGAAAGAAGTAAGCAAGAAAGAAAAGAAAGCCCGACGAAGCTTCGAGAGCATCAGCGAAGAAGCTGAGGTCTGCTAGACATTTCCATCAGAAATGGGGGCGGACTCAGACTCTTTCGTTTTAACACTTCGCCAATGCTCCATTAAGACCCTTTTGTTTTTCTTACTCTTTCGCATAATCTGTATTATCCTTTACTACAAAGTTCGGTTGGTGAGTAGCAGCATCCGAGAAAGCGTATCGAACCACACCATGTTTACCAATGGCATACCACCTCCAAATAATATTGCAGGTTGCATTTTGGCGAGGCACAGGTTACACCATGTATACCACTGGCATTCCTCCTCCAAGTAATCATTGCAGATTGCATTTTGGCGAGCGACAGGCACAGCTACAGCAATCTAGGTTTCGGTTTTACATACGTTGTAAAATCCCCATGAAACCTACGAAACTTTCCTGACTCATCTTTTATGACGTTAATAGTAACTCCTTTAGAAGTCTTTTGAATAATCATCTCCGTATCATTTGTAAACAAACTATATTTATAAGGTTCCAATTTCTTTAAGTTAAAGAAAAAAGCGTAATCGTCCGCATCATCAATTCGTATTTGAAATCCTGTAGTTCCTGTAGCTGCCCATAAAGTCATTAAATATGCTTTCTTATTTTGATACTTACCTTGAATTTCCTGACTATATTCATAGCACTCTATAAGTTGCTTCTTATTATTAAACAGAAATTCCTTTTCTTTGTTAGTTGATATATCGTGTTCGTAGTTTAGATACCCTATCACTCCATTGCAATCTACTTGGTTCCATACCCTCTCTCCACTAATATTTTTGTCTAAATAAATCTCTTTTAAAGATTTTGTAATTGTCCCAATCGGACATATGCCTATTGCTTTTGATTTAACACTGTAGTTTTCGTAAAGATTCTTTTCTCTAAGTATAAGAATATATTCTTCCACAAGATCTTCCTTCGATTTATTACATCCACTTGTAGCTAACAACAATAAGCCAGTGACACATAGATAAAAATTATTCTTCAATGCCGACATACCATACCTCCTTTACTCCAGGATGCGGAAAATATTGCGTGTATTCTCTTCCAAACTGATCATATGATTTTTTACCATCTTCTGACTTTGCATTTGCATTCCACATAGGATCCGCAACTCGTATTGATCCTCGTGGGTCTTTTATATCTTTTGCCCTATACACACCGTAGGTATGTGGTGAAGCAGAAGTTAAATCAGATAGACTAATAGGTGCTAATACTATACCAAATTTACTATATGAATTTTTAAATGTCTCCATACTTTGTGTCTTATACAGTTTCGCTTGCTTACCATTGATTTGGTATTCAGAAACAAACTTCTCGTCATTGCCTGAATTCAATACAACATAATTACCTTCTTTATCATCGGTGATATAGGCCTTTTTCACTCCCTTATGGTAAAAATCCGCAAAGCTACCCACGTTTGCATTACTTTCTTTTAGCATTATATATTTGCCATTCAGTCTGCAAATTGCAGCATTGACTTTAGCCAAACTTTGGTCTCTAATTGCTTTCTTAGTTTCCAAATCAATCTCCTTATCATTTAAAATTTTGTTTTTTGCATCCTCTAAACTTTTAATAATCTCTTTTCCATTATATTGGTCTTGTGTTGTATTAATCATGTTTCGCAAATTTTCAATATCTGTTGGCTTATATATGCTTTCCTCTCTCGCTTTCTGCAATATAATTTTTCTCTGCAATTCAGCTCCATCAACATAACTTTTATTGACCTTGTCAATTATTGAATTACCATCTTGTGTTGACTTGCCATCTTTAGCATCTCTTTCAACCTTCACCGGTTCAATTGCGGCTAATCCCGCAAGGCCTATCTTATTAAGAACATTGTTCATAAAATCAATATCATTCTCTTTTATATTACTTGGACTATTTTCCTTACTAACTTCATTTTCAAGATCATTCCCTTTCGTAGGTTGTTTCTTCGGAGGCTCATCCGTATTATCCCCATCTCCCTTAACCTTTCCATCTTTCTCATCCTCCGGCTTCCTCGTAACAGTAGACGCATTACCACCATTACCCGCAGCACTCTGACCACCCGCAGGTGTAGTCGGCGTAGCCGAACTCGAACCACCACCAGCCAAGAACGCAGCACCCGCAGTCATCACAACACCCAAACCGGCAAACGCTAAATCCACCAAACCAGATGAACTTCCCTCATCACCTTCCTCTAACGCATCATTTCTATCATCTACAGAATTATCAGAATTAGCCGCATCTTTCGCACTCTTAGCAGGTGCATTTCGCGCAGCATCTTCCAATATCGAATTCCCTTCTTGCTGTGCTCTCGTGTTATGCAAATCTATTATATCCTGTCCACTGATCTCACCGAGGAAGTTGCTATTAGCCTCATAAATCCCGTCTTCGTTTACAGTTCCTTGCGTGCTACCAAGTAGTGTCAAAGAACCAGTAGCCCCATTTCGTCCGTTTTCTGCACCGAGTCCTAAACCATTTCCAAAATCTGCATTCCCACTGACGGATAACCCTTGTTCGCCGTCATAGGATAATTCAGAACTCAGATTCAACCCACCAACTTGTCTCTCCATTATATCATAAGATCCACCAAATGTTCCAGTTGCTCCTGTGTAGTTAATACCCATATTCCCAATCGGTGTATTAAATCCCAAGTTCACACTCGCTCCTCCGCGTTGTGATTGTCCAATTGTGACATTGGTCAATCTTTGCAATAAACTTCCTCCATAACCACCTTGCGTTACTCCAACTGCACTCAGTAGTCCTGTGACATTTGCCTTTATCCCCCAGCCATCTTCTTTGGTATAACTCACATTAGTCGCTGCCAATGTTTTTGCTCCTACATTCGCTAATTTAGCTGCATTCTTTGCTGCTTCTAAAGCGGCTACTCCTTCATCCATATTCATTAAACCTGCATTAACCTGTTGTCCGATTTCGTCTGCTTTGTCTTTAAGTGCTCCTGCTTCTTTAGTTCCCAGCGATCCGGCAAATGCCTGTAATATACCATTAGCCGCTCCTGCCATTGCTCCTTCGACTCCACCAGTCCTCGATCCAATACCTGCCTGTAATGCAATGCTCGCTACTTGCACATAACTTCCTAAACTCGCAGTCCCTGTCAATACAGCGCCTACTGTCGATATGCCACTAGAAATCGCACTCGCTATTGTTGAAGTAAAACTTGCCGTTGTGGTGGCGGCTGTTGTTGCAGTTGCCGTTCCTGCTACAGCCGGAGCCGCAGCTCCCGCTGTTAATACCATTGCTGTAACGGCTAACGCTGTCTGTGCGGTAGACTCAATCGCCTTTGTCTTCTCTTCCTTCTTCGCCTTCTTTGCCTTGATTTTACTATTTGTAGCACCCGCCACACTCTTCGCTAAATCAGCATCCATACCGTTATTTTCCAAGAACTCAGCGAATGTCATCTCTTGCACTCGATTCATTAACCCATCCTTCGACATATCCACCTTAGCCGCTCCCGTCCATGTCGCTGGTGGAGTAAATGGATTAGCCGTCAAGTGGTCGAATGTATCGGCACTTCCCCCTACGGCTATCACTGCATTCTTCACAATACCCTTCACCATTCCATTTGCCATATTAAGAGCACTGGCTATTCCACTACTTGCAACTTTTCCCAAGTTCGCATTATTCTTCTTAGCCACTTGTCTTTTTTTAAGTCCACCTAGAATTTGAGAGAAGTTACCCGCAGCATCAGGTCTACCGATTGCATTTGCAACTGCTGCTCCGGCTGCGTCTTGGATGAGTCCGTTTTCTTGTTGTTGCAGCGCATTGTATTGGTTGTTATTACTCACAGCAGAACTACTTTGCACCAGTCTGTTCTTAGCCGCTACTCCTGCCACAAGTCCAGCAGGACCTCCCATCATGGCTCCTCCTACTCCTGCTGCCATTGTCATTCCAGCATCTACAACGGGGTTATTCAATGTTGTCCGCAATGTGCCACTGGAAATCATTTTGCTTCCTAGTTTAGCTCCTGCTCCAGCACCTAATGCTGTTGCCATTGGACCTGCAATCATTGCGCCCACAGGACCCATCACCATCGTTAAACCTGCACCTATTACTGCTCCAACTCCACGTCCAACTTGTGCTGCCTGGTTATTCATCTTCTTTGTTAATTTAGCCTGTTCAAATCTTCCTGTCGCAAATCGCACCAAGATCGGGGTTAATGCCCGTTGCCTCTGCTACTTTGTCAATAAATGCATCTCGGATTTTGTCCTTTACCATCGACTGTATCCCTGCCATTCCTCCTGTCAGATATGCCTGCACTACACTCTTTACCATCTCGTCTTTTGCTACTGCCGATTGTGCTGCTTCCATCGCTACTTGCATCAATGCTCGCCACGATTCACCGAATCGGTAATTCTTTGTGATTAACTTATCATCTTCTCCGCTGACGCATACAGTTCAGTTGCCTTATCACCAAATTATCCGCTATTGCATTGTAATCTTCGTTTGTCCACTGAGTAAATAAACTTTGGATTTTGTATTACAACCCCATCTTCGCCATGTTCACGGATAACGTCTGTTTTCTTACCGGATTGATAACCACCAACTAGATTGTAATTTGGCTCTCCTTCTTTTGGCACACCGCCATCTCCAAGATGAATTGTTCCATCACTTATCTCGCGCGTAATCACGATTTGCCCGTTTTCTTTGGGCGAATCGGTGTTATCTTTCGTGATGAGGTCTTGATGAATCAAGCCCCTGCCTCTACTAATACAACACCGACCGCGCTCGCGGCTACTGTCAATAATTTGCTCTTCTTTGTGTAACATAAAACTTTTCGAACTATGCAAATTATTGACACCGCCTTGATCGCTTTCGCGTAGGAGTAGGTAAGATTTATCGTATTTCTGCAATACCTGCTCCAAATACAAAACCTTCTTTTCCTTTTTCAGTCTTTATTTTAACAAACGGAGCTACATCATGATTTATTTCAGCAAATACGTGAGTATCTTCAATTACATCCACTTTATCTTTTTCATCTAGGGTAAAAAATACTTTTGATTCTTTGGATGGCTTTTCAAATACTTTTAACTCATCAAATATAACTTCATATTTTCCTTCTGAAATAAAGGGTATGATTTCTGCACATAGGTAAGGCACCAAATCTAACTCTTGTTCAATATATTCTCTTTTGGTTACATTACCATCTTTATCAAACTCCATAGTAAGATATTCTTGATTATAGACACCATTTCGATACAACCCATAACATCTTAAATCTGATATTCTGTAACTTTTTTTTATAACATCCCATAAAATCTCTGCACCATATTTCCAATGGTCTTGTTTAGCAGGTTCAAAATTGTATATATTATCATTTATATAATCATTATCATAGTCTTTTTGATGTTTATCGTATATTGTTCCATCGTTGTCTGTTGAAGTTTCAACCTTTTTTTTAAAATCTTTTAAATGAAAACTGTGCACTATATTTTTTTCTAGACAATACAATTCGATATCACTCGCTAAGTCTTTATACTTGCTATTACTAAATTTAATTCTAGCATGTTTCTTACATTCATACACAAATCCTTTTTTTCTAAATTGGTTTCTTTGAATCACGTAATACTCAGGTGGTTTTTCACTTTTAAAAAGATAACAAGCCTCAGTTACTTGGATTAAAATTAATAAGACCATTATTCTCATATTCTTTCTTACCTTTTGGAATTGTATTTGTTTCTGCTTTGATTACATTATAGTGATCATGGTGATGATGATGCCAGTCTTGTGTTGGTGCTATATCTGCAAAATCTTTATCAATGGTCTTATTTTTACTTTTACCATACTCTTCTTTTGCTTCCTCTAAAGCCTTTTTTTCTTCTTCTAATTTTGCTTTTTCTTCCTTTAATTTTTTTATTTTGTCCTCATCATTTTTTGCCTCTTTAATCAACTTATCGTTAGCATATATTTCACCTTGCTTCGTTTTTATTGCATCAATTTGATTGTTATATTCAACAGCAGCGGCTTTAAACTCTGCATTATTCATTAGTCTCAAAACCTGATTAGTCGTATTAGAATATTCTCCAGACTTAGCATTGACATTAAACATTTTCCATGGTGTCCAAAGAAAATTTGCTCCGGGTTGTGCAAGTAATGCTCTATGAAATTTTTCTATTTCTGATGGGTAGGCTAATGAATGCTTTGAATCCAAAACTATTTCTTTTTCTTTTCCATCTTTGTTTATCGTTATCGATCTTACATCTAATGCTTCCCCTTCATGCCCATTAGGGGAACCTCTAAATGTTGAATTCACTTTTATTTCTTTTACATCTACTCCTTCCGCTCTAGCTTGCTTTATTGCCATCGCGTAATTTGCAAACAATCTTCCCTCCAATAAATTTAAAGATTTTGAAATTACCGCATTTCTTTCGGAATAATCCGATTTTAAATTAAAATTTTCTCCATAAACCGTTGTTTCAATTACATCAACTTTCACTTTAATAGGATTTCCTTTTTCATCTACTGAATCTACTTCTTTGGTTCCCTTTAATAGATTATTAATAGCCATCATCTTAGCTAAATGAATATTTGGCTCCCCACCAAGTTTCTCATGCATAACTTGGAAGATTCTATCAACCTTATCTTTCGATAGAGGTTTACCGTCATTATCTACTAGTTTTGAATTTTGAACCTTAAATTGTCCGATTTCTTTTTTTAAATTATTATCAACGGAAATATTTTTTAATTTCTCCTCCGCCTTTACTTTTTGATTTTCATAATCTTTCTTTACTAACTCAACTGTAGTCAGAGGGTTCTTTATATCCTTTAAGGCTGGAATCTTATCACTAATTCCTTTGAGTTCATATTTGCCCTTGCCTGTTAAATTCGATGACGTGTTAGGATTCGTATCCGTCGAATCAATGCCAAAGTAATTTTTTATAGAATCAAAAATAGATTCTCTTTTTGTATAACCCTGTGGCACATCCGTAGCAGTGTTTGGTTTTTTATCCTGAGCAAGACCTTCGACTTCTATATCTGGTTTATTTTCCGCCTGACGTTTCTTTACTTCTTCCTTTATCTTTAACGATTTCTCTAAATCAGCAGCAGCTTTCTTCTTATGCTCGTCATCACCATCTTGCGAAGTATTCCCATCTTTCTCATCCTCAGGCTTCCTACCAACAGTAGACGCATTACCACCATTACCCGCACCACCCTGACCACCCGCAGAACCACTCGGCGAAGCCGAACCAGAACCACCACCAGCCAAGAACGCAGCCCCAGCAGACATTACAACACCCAAACCAGCAAACGCTAAATCAACTAAACCAGAAGGACCTTCCTCACCACCAACTTCCTTCGCATCATCATCCCGCGCTTCTTTCGCGTCACCTGCATCTTTTGCGTTCTTGGCATCTTTCGCATCCTTCACCGGATTACGCTCATTTTCCTCAGCATCTCGTTGTTGTTGACGAGTATTATTCAAGTCAATAATATCCTGACCACTGATCTCACCTAAGAAGTTGCCATTAGCCTCATAATTCCCATCACCGTCTACCGTGCCCTGTGTGCTACCTAGAATGGTAAGCGAACCACTCATTCCACTTCGTCCATTCTCTAATCCAAACCCAAGTCCATTTCCTAAATCAGCATTTCCACTTACGCTAAATCCATCTTGTCCGTAGTTTAACTCTGCACTTAAATTTCCTGTTCCCGCCTGTCTCTCTATTACATCAAACGATCCATCCCAATTGCCCGAATTCCCTGTGTAATTTAATCCGAGCGTTCCAGATCCAGTGCTAATGCCCAAATTGACAGTTGCCCCACCTCGCTGTGATTGTCCGATTGTGACGCTGTTAAACGAATTTGCTATCTTGTTGAGTAAGCTTTTATCTGCTCCAAGTGCATTCACTACTCCAGTGACATTTGCCTTTATCCCCCAGCCATCTTCCTTGGTATAACTTACGTTAGTCGCTGCGAGTGCTTTTATCAAGATTGGATTGTCCAATGCTATTTGTTGAACCTCTTTTGCTTTCCCTACCAATTCCTTCGATCCTTTTGTCAAAGCTCCTAAGTTTGTTGCAGCTAATGACTGTAATGTTCCATTCACAACTCCGGCTACAGCCCCTTGCACTCCACCTGTCCTTGAACCAATCGCAGCCTGTAACGCTATATTAGCCCCTTGCACTGCATAAAAACTAGCACCAGCACTACCAGTCAATACACTTCCTAATGCAGGTGCCGCAGCGCCTCCTGTTACAACTAACGCTGTCACAGCCAACGCCGTCTGTGCTGTAGACTCAATCGCCTTTGTCTTCTCTTCCTTCTTCGCTTTCTTAGCTTTTATCTTCGCATTCGTAGTTGATGCAACAGTCTTTGCTAAATCCGCATCCATTCCATTAGCCTCTAGAAATTCTGCTGTTGCGTATTCTTGAATCCGATCCTTCCAACCATCCTTCGACATATCCACCTTAGCCGCACCAGTCCACGTTGCTGGTTGAGTAAATGGTGTTGCCGTCAAGTGATCGAATGTATCTGCACTTCCGCCTACTGCGATGATTGCGTTCTTGACTATACCCTTCACCATTCCATTTGCCATATTCATTCCACTAGCTATTCCACTACTAGCAACCTTACCCAAGTTCGCATTATTCTTCTTAGCCACTTGTCTTTTCTTGAGCCCGCCTAGTATCTGTGAGAAATTCCCCGCAGCGTCAGGTCGTCCGATTGCATTTGCGACTGCTGCTCCGGCTGCGTCTTGGATTAATGCATTCTCTTGTTGTTGCAGCGCATTGTATTGGTTGTTGTTTGATACAACAGAACTACTCTGCATCAATTTGTTCTTAGCCGCTACTCCTGCCACAAGTCCAGCAGGACCTCCCATCATTGCACCTGCTAATCCCGATGACATCGTGAGACCAGCATCTACGATGGGGTTATTCAATGTTGTTCGCAATGTGCCACCGGAAATCATGTTACTTCCTAATCTGTTTCCTGCTCCTGCACCGAGTGCTGTAGCTCCGTGGACCTGCCATCATTAACGGACCTACAGGACCCATTGCCATCATTACACCAGCACCCATCACAGCACCAACTCCACGTCCAAGTCCCGCTGCCTGGTTATTCATCTTCTTTGTTAATTTAGCCTGTTCAAATCTTCCTGTCGCAAATCGCACCAAGTCCGGGTTAATGCCCGTTGCCTCTGCTACCTTATCAATAAACGCATCTCGGATTTTGTCCTTTACCATCGACTGTATCCCTGCCATTCCTCCTGTCAGATATGCCTGCACTACACTCTTTACCATCTCGTCTTTTGCTACTGCCGATTGCGCTGCTCCCATCGCTACTTGCATCAACGCTTCGCCACGATTCTTGGGCGAATCGGTGTTATCCTTTCGTGATAGAGAGACGCACAGCCGTGCGTCTCTACGATTTCCAAATTCACACCGACCGCGCTCGCGGCTACTGTCAATAATTTGCTCTTTGGGGTGAAGCGAAAGACTTTTCCTAGTAAGCAAATTATTGACACCGCCTTGATCGCTTTCGCTTGGAGTAGGTAAGCTTTGTTAGCCTTAAAGAAAACTCCAATTGCATTTTGGCGAACGACGCAGCGACAGCACTTACTTGCAAAACTCAGTATCAGAAATGTCCTTTCGAATCATCTCAAAAACATCCAGGAAATTGACGCGATATTTTTCATATCTCACTGGACTCGATTTATATTTTTTAAAATCCAGAGGATTAATTGCCTTCCAATGACTAACGCTTATAAAACAATTATTAGTCATTGGCAAAAAACCACTTTGATTTCCGCGCTCCATCCATTCCAAATACTCTCCTTTATTTTTATGTACAATAACTCCCATTAAAGAACCAGACTGATGACCTATCATCACTTTTTGAAAAAATGTGCACCCTAGTCGAAATTTATGAAAAGGAAAGGACTTTTCTGTTTTGTGTGCAGACTCTTCGATACTACATATATATTCTTTATTTGCATAATCTGCTTTCAAAATAAAATCATCCGCTGTTGCGGTTCCGTAAAAAAATAAGAATAATAGAAATGCTAAAATCATTTTCATTTATCCTCAACTAATCCAATTCGAGACCGCGTAGAACTATTACTATGATGGACAGATGAATTAAATAAATTTATTCTGTTAGCCTCTGTCATAGTTGCTAAACCTGTATTAAATGAATTTCGAGGGCTTAAAGAATCATCGGTTGAAAATACTTGAACGTTTTTTCCGTTGTGACTCATATTAAATCTAGAAGTAACTACTACATTATGAACGTCATTCCAGACAGGTGTTTCAGATTTTGAACGAAAAAGGACTACATTTCCTTTATCAATTTGTTTCGTCATCTCTGACTCACTAAGAACTTTTAACTTATATTTTTTATTTTCTCCAGTCAACTTAGCCCAGTCGGATTCAGAAGAAATATTCAAAACCGTTTGATGAATCCCTTGATCTACTTTTGTTACACTGCTTTTGACCACTCGTATTTCGTCCTTGGTTAATTTTCGACCAAGCTCTTGCTGTTTCTTTTTTAAAGCAACGTTTTCCAGTTCAGAACCTGGCCAATTTCTTACTGTTCCAAAGCCTACTCCTTTTTTTGCTAAATCTTGATCTACTTGCATTAGTGTTTTATCTGGTCGAACTAACCCCTGAGCTTTTAATACATTTACATATGAGTCATATGTACAATTTAACTGATTCACTAACGCATCATTGTCACTACTATAAAAAGTATACGAATTACCGCGTTCCGGATCCTTATAATTTCCATTCTGTTTTGTCTTAACAAAATCTGCGTCATCTTTAAATGCTTGCCCACTCATCAGATAATTATAACTACCCTCTCCTCTTATATTTTTCGCATTCGGATTTCCGGCTATATATCCAATTGAACCATCGGGTAATGTAACCTTATTGCCTTTGTTAACAATTCTCCCATTTTGATCTTTTTCTAATTTATACTGTGAATAATATTTTTCTACCCCTAATTCCAGTATACCTCGAACATCAGTATTACTTAACTTAGATTTAAGTTTATTATCAGCGAAAAAAGAATTACTCAATAAGTGATTAAAATCATCTTTCGATTTAAGTTTTATGACCTGATTTCCTGTCAGATGTAAATCCATTCCACCATCTTTATTTACTACTATTTTAGAACCATTTGTCAAAATTACACTATCTCCTTCCTTACCAGATGAAAACAGTTTTTTTAAATCAGATTCTATCTTTAAGGATTTTGAGTCAGGAACAGAATTTTGACTAATCATTTGCCCTGGAGTAGTAGCTTGCGAGACTATAATCGGAATATTTGATTCTTGACTAATTCTATTTAACTCATTCTCTATTCGATTCACTCGTTCTGCTGGCATCACGCCTGCATCAGACATTGTGCTACCTGTCCCATCATTATAAGGATCAAAGCCAAATCTTCCATTAGAATCATTATTATCCACTACACTACTTGGTCTTGCATCATCTCCATCTTCCCTTCGCCTAGCAACCGTAGCATTACCACCATTACCCGCAGCCCCCTGACCACTCGCAGGAGTAGTCGGCGAAGCCGAACTCGAACCACCACCAGCCAAGAACGCTGCACCAGCAGACATCACAACACCCAAACCAGCAAACGCTAAATCAACTAAACCAGAAGGACCTTCCTCACCACCAACTTCCTTAGCATCATCATCCCGCGCTTCTTTCGCGTCAGCCGCATCCTTCGCTGATTTCACCGGATTACGCTCGTTTTCCTCTGCCTCTCGTTGTTGTTGACGAGTATTATTCAAATCAATTATATCCTGACCACTAATCTCACCCAAGAAGTTGCCATTAGCCTCATAATTCCCATCACCGTCTACCGTGCCTTGTGTGCTACCTAGAATGGTAAGCGAACCACTCATTCCACTTCGTCCATTCTCTAATCCAAACCCAAGTCCATTTCCTAAATCAGCATTTCCACTAACGCTAAATCCATCTTCTCCGTAGTTTAACTCTGCACTTAATTTCCCTGTCCCTGCCTGTCTCTCCATTATATCAAACGACCCATCGAATCTTCCCGTCGCCCCTGTGTAGTTTACCCCAAGCGTTCCTGCACCTGTATTAAAACCGAGATTCACACTTGCTCCACCGCGTTGGCTTTGTCCGATAGTGACATTCGTAAATCTTTCGAAATTAAGTCCACCTCTAACTCCCAAAGCCTGAACCACTCCACTTACATTTGCCTTTATCCCCCAGCCATCTTCCTTGGTGTAACTCACATTAGTCGCTGCCAGTGTCTTAGCGATTAACGGGTTATTAATCGCCATACTCTGAATCTCATCTGCTTTCTCTACCAACTTATCTGCTCCTTTAGCAATGTTCCCTAAGTTCGTTGCAGCTAATGACTGTAATGTTCCATTCACAACTCCGGCTACAGCCCTTGCACTCCACCTGTCCTTGAACCAATCGCAGCCTGTAACGCTATATTAGCCCCTTGCACTGCATAAAAACCAGCACCAGCACTACCAGTCAACGCACTTCCTAATGCAGGTGCAGCAGTGCCTCCTGTTATAACTAACGCTGTCACAGCCAACGCCGTCTGTGCTGTAGACTCAATCGCCTTTGTCTTCTCTTCCTTCTTCGCTTTCTTTGCTTTGATCTTCGCATTGGTCGCAGAAGCCACAGTCTTAGCCAAATCCGCATCCATGCCATTAGCCTCAAGAAATTCCGCTGTTGCATATTCTTGAATCCTATCCTTCCAACCATCCTTCGACATATCCACCTTAGCCGCACCAGTCCACGTTGCTGGTGGAGTAAATGGATTAGCCGTCAAGTGGTCGAATGTATCTGCACTTCCCCCTACGGCTATTACTGCATTCTTCACAATACCCTTCACCATTCCATTTGCCATATTAAGAGCACTGGCTACACCACTACTAGCAACCTTACCCAAGTTCGCATTATTCTTCTTAGCCACTTGTCTCTTCTTGAGTCCACCTAGTATCTGTGAAAAATTACCCGCAGCATCAGGTCTACCGATTGCGTTTGCTACTGCTGCTCCGGCTGCGTCTTGGATTAATGCATTCTCTTGTTGTTGCAGCGCATTGTATTGGTTGTTGTTTGATACAACAGAACTACTCTGCATCAATTTGTTCTTAGCCGCTACTCCTGCAACAAGTCCCGCAGGACCTCCCATCATTGCACCTGCTAATCCCGATGACATCGTGAGACCAGCGTCTACGATGGGGTTATTCAATGTTGTTCGCAATGTGCCACCGGAAATCATGTTACTTCCTAATCTGTTTCCTGCTCCTGCACCGAGTGCTGTTGCTCCGAGTGGACCTGCCATCATGAGCGGACCTACAGGACCCATTGCCATCATTACACCAGCACCCATCACAGCACCAACTCCACGTCCAAGTCCCGCTGCCTGGTTATTCATCTTCTTTGTTAATTTAGCCTGTTCAAATCTTCCTGTCGCAAATCGCACCAAGTCCGGGTTAATGCCCGTTGCCTCTGCTACCTTATCAATAAATGCATCTCGGATTTTGTCCTTTACCATCGACTGTATCCCTGCCATTCCTCCTGTCAGATATGCCTGCACTACACTCTTTACCATCTCGTCTTTTGCTACTGCCGATTGTGCTGCTCCCATCGCTACTTGCATCAACTGCTCTCCACGTTTTACTGAATCACTGATTCCTGTGGTTATTAACTTACTATCTTTCTCCGCTGACGCATACAGTTCAGTTGCCTTATCACTCAAATTATCCGCTATTGCATTGTAATCTTCGTTTGTCCACTGAGTAAATAAATCCTTTGGATTTTGTATTACAACTCCCATCCTTGCCATGTTCACACGGATAACATCTGTTTTCTTACCGGATTGATAACCACCAACTAGATTGTAATTTGGCTCGCCTTCTTTTGGCACACCGCCATCTCCAAGATGAATAGTTCCATCACTTATCTCACGCGTAATCACGATTTGCCCGTTTTCTACTGTTATGGATTTTAGGTCTTTATTTGTTTCCATGAATGCGCACTTTGCTAAATCTTTGTAGCACGTTCCTGTTTCTCATTTGCTGTTTCTCCGACGCACTTAACAAATCCGTATCGCTTAATTTATTCAAAAATGCTGTTCTTGCCGCTTTTAAATCTATTCCACCTTTCAATGCAGCTTTACCAGACAATATATCATCCACTTGGGCTTTGCTTAATTTGAATTCCGATAACATATAATTATCTAGTGCAGTTTCCTTCTTGCATCCATTACATCTTTTTTAAACGTATACTTGTATTGATTCACTATCGAATCATAGTATTCCTTTTGGTATCTGTCCGCAGCATCAGTTGTTCCGTTTACATATGCCAGATTCTGAACTCCATTGAATGCACTCGTAAAAGCAGTTTTAAGGTTAATACCGGTTACGCTCGTAGAAGGAGCGTTGTATTCTGGATTGAAAATTGAATATGAATTCTAATTCGAAAATGGATCAGTCAAGGCTGACTTTATCGTCTCAGCTATACCAAATTTTTTTAATTCACTTAATCCATCTTTTGGTTTTCACCAGCGTAATTGTATCTGGCTATCTCATCTCGGTAGTCTGTGCTCTGAAAGTTAAACTTTGTATTTTGTAAATTGTTGAGAGTAGTATTGAAACTATTCACTTGCGCATTAGAATCCGTAACCGCTATCGCATCTGCACTCGGAGTTTGCGAGAGTAGGGCACTCAAGTCTCCTTTTGTCATATCACCTGTTGTGAGTTTACTCTCTATACTATCCCACTCTTTATCTGCATCTTTCTTTTGATTCTCCATCGCTAGTAGCCATTTTGATCTATCAGATTCTATCTTCGCTGTGGATGCCTCGTATTCTGTCTTTGCGTTTGCTCTTAAAGTATCTGCATTACTCTTCCACTGATGGTAGAAGTTATTGTAATTAGCCGCTTGGCTTTCCCAATTACTAATCGTGGGGATAAGATTGTTTTGCCAGTTGCTAAATTGAGTGTTCAATTGATTTGCAAAATTTCCCCAGGTAACCGCGTTTGTCTCGGCAGTCTTATCTTTCACTTCATAACTGATCTTGTAATAAAATGCATCCTGTTGATGATTTAAAGGTGTGCAAATACTACATGCATTTAATGTTTCTTTCCAAATGTGAAAATTGTTTCTATCTTTCAAAAGATTATTTTCTGTGCCCCATGCTGTATGTGTGCTGTTATTGATTGCATCATCCCAAAACCAAGGATGAGAACTGGAAAATATATTTGCTGATAATATTCGAGTAACCTCTTGGTTGGAAGCTAAGGATCTATTTAAAATTTGTTCAAGACTGTTTCCTGCTCCACCGGGCATAGTCCAACGAAATATATTATTATACATCTCATCTTGATATGCTAATTGCTTTTTACCATCTTGCGAATCCGGGTTAGAACTAATATTCGCTAACTGTGGATTTGCAACATCATTCATATACGGTGTTAATATCTTGTCTGCATATGCCCTTTGTCTTGTTGCTGCGTCCCCTGCCTGTTTTCCTAAATACTCCCTCATCTTAGATGCCAACTCTGTAAGTATGAAACTAAAATCATCTTGTGCATTCGGAGCGAGCAATGCTCTAAATTCAACAATGAGTGAATTTAAGTCAAGCCCTGCCTGTGTCCGGCTTTTACCGTTAGAACCTCCAAACAAACTATCATTGAGGCTCATTTAAAAATTTTTCTAAGTTTGTTACAGTAGTGCGAATCCCCTTTTCACATTATTCTTGTATTCCTGAATTGCTTGTAAATTCTGTTGGAAGGTTCCATCCGCATTATCTAGCTGACGCATAAAGCGCAAATAATTTGCATTTATCGTATCTAAGGAATCATCGTATTGTTTTAATCCAGTATCTGCTGACGTATGGAACTGATTTTCCCACACCTCTTTACTCTCCGCAAAGCTTGCTTTTATCTGTTCTGGTGTTAGTCTGTTATTGGATAATACCTCAGTTGCATTTGATTGGCTACTCTCTGTATTGTAATCAACTGGCTTCATCTTCTATCCCACCGGTTAAGCTAGTTACATACTTCTCCAATTGTAGAATTTATATCTGTCATTGCAGTTCTTTCCCATAATGCAAGTGCTGCTTCTTTCGAATTCAATTCTTTTGAGCGCATCACGATGATGCGCCACCCCATTGTAATTATCACTCACGTTCAAATTATTTACATAATCTTGTATCTGTAAATCAGCCTCGCTTTCCACGATGCGCAAAGCATACCAATATTATCCACTACAAGCGCAACCCAACTATCTACATCACCCGCTTGTGCATTCGCATCCTGAACAAAATCTTCCATCCCTGCCGCATCATAATTATTCAATTGCAACGTTGGGTTTCCACTTGCTCCACCGCCTGTTAATCCTATCGGGTAGATCGGATCTTGTGCATTCAATGAACTAGGTATTAAAAATAACGAAGCAGAACATACCGAAAATACAAAACTAAACAGGGCTAAGAAACTTTGAAGTCTCACTAGCGACTTCTTACATTTGCTTATTACTATTCTATTCACTTTTCTTAAAATTGTATTTCGCATATTGCTACTCAGTCTTTCAGTTGGTGCTGAGCATGGCTCGGTCGGTAATTGTTAGGCTTTTTTCTTTTCTGTCTAGCTTTTTTGGTATTTTATTATTGTTATTCTAATATTTATTTCTTTTTATTCTTTTACCTCAATGCTAAAAACTTTTATATATCCTCCTTTCATGTCTTTGGTCTTCTTTATTCTATTTCAATTCTTATTCCTTAAAATCTTACTCAATGATTCCAATCGTTCCTTACTCCCCAATCTCGCTCTCAAGCACCAACTCAAGAATCCTTCGCTCGTTACAGAAAGAAAATCAAACCTAGCTTTACTTTCATTTTTATTCTGGGTATTTTTAAAACGATTTCTGTCAAATTGGAAAGACTATCTTTTCATCGTTCAACCCAGAAACCGTAATCGGATGGCATCAGCAATCTTTTCAAAGTCTATTGGTCATTTATCTCAAAGGTTTATTTCGAAAAATAGCGGGTAGAAGCCTATTATACGAGAGATAAAGGAACTCATTTGTCGAATCAAAACTGAGAATCCGACATACATCTCAACTAAAATTCATGCAGAACTTTTACATCTAGGTTTTAAAGTCTCCGAAAGAACCGTCTCACGTTATTTAAAAATACTCTTCCCGAATAACAAAGCAAGGCAATCTTGGAAAACTTTTCTTTCTAATCGTGCAGATAAAATTATCCCTTTATGGATTTTTGTGTTTCATATACTTGGAATTTTAAAGCTTTTGTACTCTTTTATCATCTCGCACAAAACCAGAGAAATCATTTACTTTCGTTCTACCTTTCATCAAACCCTGCTTGGATGAAACAGCAGATTCGTAATGCTTTCGGTTTTGTAGAAACTCTTCTAAATGCCTTATCATGGACAATGATTCTAAGAGAGTTGTTGGATCATGTGATTCCTCTTAGTGAAGATCATCTTGATAAGCTTCTCAAGGAATTTATTCATTACTACAATAACTCTCGGTCTCATTTATTTAGAAATAAAGATTCACCACTTGGTCGAGTTTATGAGCCGTTACCCGTAAAACTTTATTCACCAAATGCAATTCCTATACTCGGAGGGTTACACCATGTATACCGTTGGCATTCCTCCTCCAAGTAATCATTGCAGATTGCATTTTGGCGAGCGACAGGCTTTTTAATAGTTACCAATCAACTATTGCAATACTTCACAAGACGACAATTTTTTACAAATAACTCTTCCCTTCCATATCAACCCAACCAGTCTTAGAAAGTTCTTTAACCTTATCGCGAAGCCAAGGTTCGGCTGTGCCTATACCGCGAAGATAATCGCTGTCATTAAAGTATATTAAAAAATCTAGATTCTCATTGGTGATATAGAAAACATAACCTTGTAATTTAGTTAGGAATTTAGTAAGTGATTGGTTTTCTTGGAACATGTAAACTGTTGAATCATCGGTTTGGTCAAAAAAGATTAGGCATTCGTCTAGTTGAATAAATTCATCTAGCCATTTCCACGCATTCTCATTACAAACGCTAAAACCACCTCTTTTACCAACAGCTTCCCAGAATAGACAATCGTAGTCCCCTGCCATCAGCAAATTTTTCAGAAACTTTCTTATGAAAGAAAACTGATTCGAGTGCAGACATTTCTCCAACAGTATAATTGGTGGTCGTCAGTGCTTCATTCAGACTTTCTTTTACAAAGTTAATCACTTTCTTTCCTTTTTCCTCTAAAATAGGGAACACAATCTAAAAAGATATGCCCTCTAATTTTTTGGTCATCTGCATCTAATGCCTTAAATCCAATATGAAAAACATCTGGACCATCGATTTCATGCGGAGCATCTACACTTACTTCGCTTCCCCTTGGACCTTTCCATTCGACAACGCCTGATTTCCCGTTTATATCGAGTCCCCATTTCTTTGCCACAAACTGTTCTTTAGGTATGCCCGTTCTACGGAATGCTTCTTCTAAGGCTTCCTCGAACGTCTTTCCAGAATCTCGCCAGTCTAAGTCTTCCTTCTTAACTGGATAGCCCGTCAGACTTCCAATATCCTCAATAAAATTCTTTTTGCAAGCACATAATCGAATCTGTGTTACCTTCCAAAGCAAATCACAATAAGCTTCTTTTTCGTAATCCTTTAAGGGTTCACGCTTATCTATCTTGGCTTGTAATACTTCAAGTTGGTCTTCGTCGGTTTTGGTTGCATAGTGCAGAGATGCAATGACAACGATAATCGAAAGTAGAGCGAAGATAACAGGCAATAGCTTTCCCGACCTTGCGGTTGTGGTTACTTCTGATTGTTCGCGCGTAGGTGGTTGTTCTAATAAAGTAGGCATTCAGTCAGAGTCGCAAAAAT